>JANYKU010000163.1 GCA_025358075.1 Ilumatobacteraceae bacterium | reverse complement strand
ACCCGCCGCTGGACCTCGTTCAAATGCGGCAACACCACCTCAAAGAACCGCGCAAGCCCGTCCGCTGTCACCTCCACAACCACACCATACACCGCGCGTACTATTCAGCGGTGGACTCTAACGGCAGTTATTCCGGTTCTGCGCTAGTTCTCCGGCTGCCAGATGGGTGGCGGCTCGGGGTCGAACGCTCGCGTCGGGCAGGACGGATCGCCGCACGCGATGTCGGGATCGCCGGGGTGCTCGAACTCGTAGTGGAAGCATGACGAGTGCATGTGCTCGAACGTGTCGAAGTGGTCGCGATTCCTCACGACCGGCCGATGGCATCGAACGCACTGCGGGTCCGTCACGGTTCCATCATCTCGCGTACCGATCGGCAGCTATGCGCTGGAGAGTCGACGCGATCGGTGGGTCAGTTTGCTTGCTCCTCGGCAGTGGGTCCGAGGATGAAGTTGTCGATCTTGTCGGTGGCGCAGTGTACGAAGCCCTTGCCATCGCGAAGTACAACACCTGTGTCATTCGTTACCTGAATCGCGAAAGAGATGAAGGAGCCGGGTCGAGCGAGAGTCGCCTGATACGGCTCGTACGCGAAGCTCTTGATGAGCCAGAACTCGTTGATCGATGCTCGTGATTCGAGAAATGCCCTCACAGTGCTTCGATCGGGAGTCGGCACGGCATCCGCTCGACGATCGGGGGCTTCCGCAAAGCCCCAGAAGCCGTCACCTTGGGTGATCATTGCATCAGCAAGGGCGAAGTCGCGGCGGTTGAACGCTGCGACGAACTCGACGAATCGGCTCGTGGCAATGGGTTCGCAGAAGTCCACCGCAGGGTCAGCGATGGTTGACGAGGGCTGCGGTGGAGCAGTGGATTTCGATGCGACACCCGCTGAGCATGCTGAGATGCACAGCACGAGCACCAAAGGTTTCCAACCGGCTACTCGCTGCACTGTCAACCGACGACGACCGCAGGCCCCACCGGCGCATATTGCCCTGATGGAGCGGGTTGGCAACCGAAGTCGGTATTCGCTAATGGCCCACTGGTGACCCTCTGGCCGCTGCATGGTGTGCCGACTTTCCTCCCGTCCGTTGCACCTTTCAGCCGATTCAACAAGTCGTGCGCTCGCCCGCTGTGTTCGAGGTGGTGCTGCCGGCGGTTCGCCGGTCTGACGGTCGGACTGTGTAACACCGGTCTGGCATGATGGGAACGTGCGTATTGCGTATCCGGTTAGCTCCAGTAGGCCTAGATCATGTGGTCTCGGCAGCTTCCGCTCGGCGTGTATACACACGATGATGTGGTCTGAGTGGGATCACTGGAGCTAAGCAGAGACGCAATACGTGCGTTCGATCGAGGTGCCGGAGCTTGCCGATCTCGAAGGGATGACTGCGCGGGATCTGGAACGGGTGTTGCTCGAGTTGGATGGTGTCCAGCGTCGAATCGGGGCGATGATCGCCGAAACGGTCGGTGTCGCCGAACGCACCGTCGCGTATGTCGAAGATGGTCACGCGTCGGTGTCGGGGTGGGCCAAAGCAGCGTGCAACTGGTCCGCCGGTGAGACCAAAGCAGTCGTGCAGTGTGCCCGGCTGTTGCACGCCATCCCAGTCGCCCGCGACGCAGCGCACGCCGGTTCGGCGGGATCTGGTCAACTGCGACTGCTGGCTCGGGTGTTCGCCAACCCGCGCTGCGCCGAGCAACTCCCCGACTCGGCCGAGTTGCTGGTCGGGCACGCGCAGAGCTTGTGGTTCGACGAGTTCGCTGTGGTGGTGCGCCGCTGGGAAGCATTGGCCGATGCCGACGGCGCCCACGCTGCTCATGAGCGGGCCCATTCGGGTCGCGATGCTCGGGTCAGCATCACCGGTCAACGGGTCTACGTCGACGCCCGCGGCGGGGTCGCTGCCGGGGCGGTGATCGAGGAGGTCTTCGACCGGTTCTGCGACACCGAGTTCCACACCGACTGGGACGACGGAGTCACCCAATGGGGCGAGCAGATGAACCCGGGCGCGAACATGCCGCGAACCGGTGCGAGGAACTCGTCGATCACCGCGTTGCCACCGGAGGTCAGGCCGGCACCCGGCACGGCGGTGGACATCACCTCCCACGAGCCGTCGGGGTGGATCAGCTTGCGCAATGCCTCGAGGTCGCCGGTGCTCAGCGTCGCGAAGAACTCGCGCACCAGCTTCTCGTTGTGAGTCAACTCAGTCATGGTGTTCTCCCCATCGATCGTTCAGGTCAATCATTGTGGTGCAGTGCCGCATTGAGGCCCTCCCAGGCGACGGATCGAGGGATCGCCTCGACTGCGCCGGTCTGGCTGTTGCGCCGGTACAGCAGCCCGGATGCGCCACTCAGTTGGCGGGCCTTGACGACCTCGCCGTCGGGCATCTTGACCAGCGTCCCGGCGGTGACGTACAGGCCGGCTTCGACGACGCACTCGTCACCGAGGCTGATGCCGATCCCCGACTCGGCGCCCAGCAGGCAGCGTTCGCCGATGGTGATCTGGTCCTTTCCGCCACCGGAAAGCGTGCCCATGATCGAGGCGCCGCCGCCGATGTCGCTGCCATCGCCGACGAGCACGCCGGCGGAGATGCGACCCTCGACCATCGACCGACCGAGCGTGCCGGCGTTGTAGTTGACGAACCCCTCGTGCATCACCGTCGTGCCATGGGCGAGGTGCGCACCGAGACGCACGCGATCGGCGTCGGCGATCCGCACGCCGGAGGGAACCACGTAGTCGGTCATCCGCGGGAACTTGTCGAGACCGTGCACCGTGAGGACGGCACCCGCGGTTCGCAGGCGCCACCGCACCGCGTCGACCTGATCGACTGCGACGGGGCCGAGGTTGGTCCAGGCCACGTTGGCGAGGAGCCCGAAGATTCCGTCGAGGTTGATCGACCTCGGCGTGCAGATCCTGTTCGACAACAGATGGAGGCGGAGGTACACATCGTCCGGCGACGCGGGCGCGGCATCGAGGTCGATCAACAGCTCCACGGCGTGCACATCGACGCCGCGCACTTCGTCGTGTCGTTCAGCCGCACTGCGATCGATCGTGTCGCGCGCTTCGACGATGTCTCCGATCCCGAGTTCGGGGAACCAGGTGTCGAGCACCGTACCGTCGGCGGCGATCGTGGCGAGGCCGCGTCCCCAGGCCGCACGG
Source organism: Ilumatobacteraceae bacterium (assembly GCA_025358075.1). Taxonomy (GTDB): domain Bacteria; phylum Actinomycetota; class Acidimicrobiia; order Acidimicrobiales; family Ilumatobacteraceae; genus JAENVT01. The sequence continues at coordinate 26,821 of JANYKU010000163.1, read as the reverse complement.
GAGCTCGACTGGCTCATCTACAGCACCTCGGGCCGCAGGGTGGGGAAGAGGATGACTTCCTTGATCGACTGCACACCGGCGATGAGCATGGCGACGCGGTCCATGCCGATGCCGAGGCCGCCGGTCGGGGGCATGCCGTACTCCAGGGCACGGAGGTAATCCTCGTCGACCGTTCCGGCTTCGACGTTGCCGGCCTGGCGTGAAGCCTGTTCGGCCTCGAATCGGGCCCGTTGCTCGACCGGATCGTTGAGCTCGCTGTAGCCATTGGCCAGCTCGCGCCCCAGGACGAACAGCTCGAAGCGCTCGGTGAGGAACGGGTCGTTGCGATCGGTCCTGGCCAGCGGGGAGATCTCCACGGGGTGACCAGTGACGAAGGTTGGCCTGATCACTGCCGATTCCGCCGTCGCCTCGAACAGCTCTTCGATGATCTTGCCGCTGCCCCATGCAGGGTTGCAGGCGATGCCGTGCTGATCGGCGAGGGCTCGCAGGGTCTCGACGGGCATCGACGGGTGCACCTCGGTTCCGATTGCCTCGGCGATCAGGTCGATCATGCGGGCCCGCCGCCACGGCTGAGCGAGGTCGACCTCTTCGTCGCCGATCGTCAGGACCGAGGACCCGGTCGCGTCGACAGCGGCCTGGGTGATGAGTTGCTCGGTGATGTCGATCATCTCCGAGTAGTCCGCGAACGCCTGGTAGAGCTCCATCATCGTGAACTCGGGGTTGTGGCGAGTGGAGATGCCCTCGTTGCGGAAGATCCGGCCGATCTCGAACACTCGATCCATGCCGCCGACGATCAGCCGCTTGAGGTGCAACTCGAGGGCAATGCGCAGATACAGCTGCATGTCGAGGGTGTTGTGGTACGTGACGAACGGTCGCGCATGGGCGCCGCCCGCCTCGATGTGCAGCACCGGTGTCTCGACCTCGATGAAGCCTTCGGACTGCAGCGTGCGCCGGAAGCTGGCGATGATCTCGTGACGGATCCGGAAAGCGCGGCGCGCCTCTTCGTTGACGATGAGGTCGGCGTAGCGCTGGCGAAACCGCGTGTCGGTGTCGGTGAGCCCGTGCCACTTGTCGGGCATCGGCCGGACCGCCTTCGACAGCAAGTCGACGCGATCCACCTTGACGCTGAGCTCGCCGTTGCGGGTGGTCATCACCGTGCCCTCGACACCGAGCCAATCTCCGAGATCGAACTCTCCGAAGGCGGCGAAACCCTCGTCGCCGATCACGCTCTTCGATACGAACAGCTGCACCTCGCCGCTGCGATCGACCAAGGTGGCGAAGATCAGCTTGCCCTGCGTGCGGCGCAGCATCATCCTGCCGGCGACGGTGACTCGCTGATCGGTCTCGGTGCCCGGCCCGAACGAACCGTAGGTCGTGCGCAGTTGTTCGAGCGTGTGAGAGCGATCGAATCGGTACGGATACGGGTTGGTGCCGGTGTCGCGGAGCGCGCGGACCTTGTCGAGGCGCTTGGCCTTCTCGGCCGCCAGCCCGCTGCCAATAGGGTCGGGCTCGACGTCGGTCTCTTCGTGACTCACAGGGGCAAGACCGTATCGCTTCGGCGATGCTGACCGCGAGCTGTTCGGAACCCGATGGTAGGTTGGCTCCCGAATGCTGCGAACCCGACTGACACGAACCGCGGCGATGTTGGTCGTGGCCTCGGCGCTGTGGGCGGCAACCCCGGGCTCGGCAGCGAGCCCAGAGATCCTGATCGCCGGCCCCGGGGGCGGTGGGGCCCCGGCAGTCAACATCACGGCTCCCGGTGACCTGGTCTCGGTCTACAACTTCGGCCTCCTGCAGCCGGCGATCGCCGATGCGGCGATCAGTGCGGCCGCCGAGGCCGGTGGCTGGGGCGTTCTCGGTCGAGGGTTCGGCATCGGCCTGTTTCGCGTGACGCGTGGAGGCGTCCCCATACACGCCGCTCCCGGCCCGGCCGGAATGTGGGTCTTCCCGATGTCGGTCACGGCGTTGCCGCTCGATTCGATCGGCGTGGCGATGGGCCGAGACGTGTCGTCGTTCATCAGTTCCGGGATGGTGGTGATGGGTGGGACCTCGGCAAGCCTCACCGGTGCCCAAGCCGGCGACGTGCTCGAGCTCATTGCTGCGGATGGGTCGACCGTGGCGTTGACCGTCGGGCGGGTGGCCCCCGATGCCGAGGTCGGTGGCACGGAGATCGTCATGTCGACGGCTCAGGCCGATGCGCTGGGGGCAACGCTGGCGACCAGTGTGCTGATCTACGGCCAGTTCGATCGGACCCGGCTCGACGCAGGGTTGGCCGCCCGTGGGCTCAGCTCCGACCCGAAGATCCGCGTGCGCCGATCATGGGATCCGTTCGACCCCGATAGCACGCTCGGCCTTGCCAAGACCAAGAAGGCGCTGGGCGAGCTCGCCTATCACGTCACTTCTGGCGACGGCGTCCTTGTCGACGGCGCCTGGCAAGCCGCCTACATCCCGAATCGCCAGCCGTACCCGACCGGCATCGACGCCGCCTGCAACAACTCGATCAAGTCCGATCTCGCCGCCGCGCTGCAGGAGGTCGTCGACAGCGGTCTCGCCGGTTACATCGACGTCGCCAACGCCAACACCTTCGGAGGGTGCTTCGGTCCGCGTTTCACAAGGATCTTCGGAACGCAGTTGGGCACGTTGTCGCGGCACACGTGGGGGCAGGCGCTCGACACCAACACCGTGGCCAACTGCCAGGGCTGCGTCCCGAAGATGGACTGCCGCATCGTGCGGATCTTCCGCAAGCACAACTTCGCCTGGGGCGGCAACTTCATCTTCCCCGATGGCATGCATTTCGAGTGGGTCGGCGATCCGCGCAACACCTATCAATATCCGTCGCGCTACTGCCCCAACGTTCCCAGTGGAGGAATCGAGTCGGTGCCATGGCAGACGTGGGGGATCTCGCGCGACAGTCGAGCCGACCTGTTCGCCGACGATGGTTGGGCGCTCTCCGGCGACTGAGCGTTGCTAGCCTTCCGTCCCGGTGGCAACGCGATTCGTGATCATCGGCGGCGGGCCCGCCGGCAACACTGCGGCGACGTACGCGGCGCGCCTCGGTGCCCAGGTCACGATGGTCGAGCGCGACGTGATCGGTGGCGCGGCCCATCTGTGGGACTGCATCCCGTCGAAGACGATGATCGCTACGGGCGGGGCGATGAGCTTTTCTCGACGGATCCATGGCATGGGTCTCGAGCAGCAAGAGGCCGAGGTCGACATCGAGGCCCTCACCAGTCGCATCGAGGGGATCAAGGCCCGCCTGCAACAGGGCACCACAAGGCTGCTGGAGAGCCAAGGTGTGGAGCTCCTCCACGGCACGGCGCAACTGCTCAACGATCACGACGTGCAGGTGACCACCGCCGAGGGAACGCGCGTCGTCGCCGCGGATGCGGTGTTGATCGCCACCGGGTCGCGCCCGCGGATCCCCACGTGGTGCACGACGGATGGCGAACGCATCCTGACCACCCGCGAGTGCTACCCGCCGAGGATCTTCCCGGAGAGCATCACCGTCATCGGTTCCGGCGTCACCGGCGTCGAGTTCGTCCACATGTTCAGCAGCTTCGGCGCCAAGGTCACGCTCGTGGTCAGCCGTCAACAGGTGCTTCCGCAGAAAGACCCGGAAGTTGCTGCAGTGCTCGAAGACGACTTCCTTCAACGCGGCGTGCACTTGCTCAAAGGCGCTCGGGCGACCTCGATCGAACGCGAAGGCGATGCTGTCGTGGTGCGTTGCGACGATGGCAGGGTCGTGCACAGCTCGCATGCCGTGTTGGCGATCGGCTCGATCCCCAACAGCGACGGTCTCGGGCTCGATGCGGCCGGGGTCGAGGTCGACTCCAGTGGGTTCGTCACGATCAATCGTCATTGCCAGAGCAACGTGTCGCACATCTATGCGGCCGGCGATGTCAGCGGCAAGCTCCCGCTCAGCAGCGTCGCGGCGATGCAGGGTCGCAAGGTGGCCGAGCACGTGATGGGGTTGCAGAAGGTGGCCCATCGCCATCTCGATTACGACAAGGCGGCCAGCGCGATCTTCACCGAGCCGGAGATCGCCGATGTCGGCCTCGCCGAGGCCGACGCCTTCGCCGTCGGGCGAAAGATCCGGGTCACCAAGGTGCCGTTCAGCGCGACTCCGAAGGCGCTGATCAACAACGATTTCCGCGGCTTCGTGAAGATCATCAGCGATCCGGCGACCGGCGTGGTGCTCGGTGGATCGATCGTCGGCCGCCACGCTGCCGAGTTGATCAGCGTCATCGCACTTGCTGTCACAGCCAACTTGAAGGTCACCGACATCGTCGAGAGCCTGCTCGTCCATCCCGCGCTCGCCGAGGCGTTGGCCGAAGCGGCGGAGTGAATGTTTCCCGCTGGCAATGAAGTTGCTCAACCCGCAGTACCTGCAGGACTGACGCTGGCGCCGATCAGTCGACGGATCGGAGGCCTGATCCTCGATCAGCTCATCGTCGCTTGCCCGGCGGTCATCGTCATCGTCGCCCTCGGCTTCACACCCAGCGATTCGGTCACCTCGCGCTCGGTGTTGATCTTCAACGTCGCGCTCACGTCGATGGCCTTCGTCTACCAAACGATCATGGTGGCGTTGCTCGGACGCACCGTCGGCAAGATCGCCCTCGGCACCAAGGTGGTTCGTCTCGTCGACGGTCGGCGGCCCGGTTGGTCCGAGGCGGCGATGCGCGCCCTCGTTCCCCTCGCCTTCGGGGCGATCCCGAAGGTCGGGGTGTTCCTCGGCGTGATGGTCTATTCGCTGGCGTTGTGGACCCCGCTACGCCAGGGCCTGCACGACAAGGCGGCGGGCACGCTGGTCGTTCGCCACGCGGCGCTCAGCGTCTGACGACTCGGGCTCGTAGGGGGCTCGTCGCCACTCGGCTCAAGAGATGACGACCACCACGTCGCCGGCGCCGACGGTGTCGCCGGCTTTCACCTTGATCTCGCGAACCGTGCCGGCCACGTCGGCGCTGATCTGGTTCTCCATCTTCATCGCCTCCAGCACCACGACCGACTGACCGACCTCGACGGCTTGGCCGATCTCGACGAGGACCTTGACGATGGTGCCCTGCATCGGAACCTCGACGTTGCCGGACCCGCTGATGGCAGCACCGCTGCCGCCCGCCGATCGCGCCGACTTCCTCGCCGCCCGCTTGGGCGCAGACGCGGCAACGCTCGGCGCTTCGGGCAGCCACATCTTCACGTCGAAGCGCTTGCCGTTGACCTCAACGGTGGTGGTGCGCTCGACCAGTGGCTCGGCGTCGTCGTCGGATCGGGCCGGCGGCTTCGTCGCCGCGATCCCCGATAGATCGAGCTTCTCCTCCACCCACTTCGTCGAGTGTTCCATCGCCTGGAAGTCGGGGTGCCGCAGGATCGCCAGATCGGCGGGAATGGTCGTTGGCACGCCCTCGACGACCATCTCCTCGAGTGCGCCGATGGCGCGCGCGATCGCCGTGGGTCGGTCCTTGCCCCACACGATGACCTTGCCGATCAGGTTGTCGTAGTACTGGCTGATCGTGTCGCCGCTCTCGTAGCCGGCGTCGTAGCGGATGCCGAAGCCGTCGGCGGTGATCAGCTTCGTCAACGTGCCGGGGGAGGGGAGGAACTTTCCGCCGGCGGGGTCTTCGGCGTTGATCCGCACTTCGATGCCGTGGCCGTGACGCCGAGCCAGCACCTGCTCCTGAGTCATCGGTAGCGGCTCACCGCTGGCGACGAGGATCTGCCATTCGACGAGGTTGATGCGGGTGATCACCTCAGTGACCGGGTGCTCGACCTGCAGGCGAGTGTTCATCTCCAGGAAGAAGAAGTCACCGTCCTGGTAGATGAACTCCACCGTGCCGGCGTTGTAGTAGCCGACCGCTTGGGCAGCCTTGATGGCGGCCGCGCCCATCGCATCTTCGACGCCAGGGCCCAAGCCGTACGCCGGTGCTTCCTCGATCAACTTCTGGTGACGACGTTGGGCAGAGCAGTCGCGGGTACCGATCCAGACGATGTTGCCGTGCTGGTCACCGACGATCTGCACCTCGACGTGACGCGGCCAGGTCAGGTAGCGCTCGAGGTAGATCTCGTCACGACCGAAGAACGCCTTCGACTCGCGCTTGGCGCTGTCCATCGCCGCTTGCACCTCGTCGGCGCTACGCACTACCTTCATGCCGCGCCCGCCACCACCGAAGGCGGCCTTGATCGCCAGGGGATAGCCGAACTCGGCGCCGAAGGCGAAGATCTCGTCGACCGAGGCGACGAACTCGGTGGTGCCCGGCACGATGGGCGCCCCGCCGCGCAGCGCGGCCCGGCGCGAGCTGACCTTGTCGCCCATCTCGTCGATGGCTTCCGGCGGCGGACCGATGAAGGTCACCCCCTTTGCCGTGATTGCGCGGGCGAAGTCGGCGTTCTCGCTGAAGAAGCCGTAGCCCGGATGCACGCTGTCGGCGCCACTGTCGTCGATGGCCTTGAGGATCGCTTCGGTGTTGAGGTAGCTCTCGGCCGCGGTCTGCCCGCCGAGGGCATAGGCCTCGTCGGCGAGGCGCACGTGATGGGCGTTCCGATCGAGCTCGCTGTACACCGCGACCGTCTTGATACCGAGATCGCGGGCGGCGCGAATGACGCGAACAGCGATCTCCCCGCGGTTGGCGATCAGGATCTTGGTGAGCACGAGTGACAATCTTGGCCGATGACCACTCCCGGCGCCACCTGGCAGATCACCGTCGTCGACGAAACGGGCAGCACCAACGTCGATCTGCTGAGAGCAGCGGCGGCGGGCGCGCCCGATCGCAGCGTGTTGACGGCCAAGCACCAGACGGCAGGCAGAGGTCGGCTGGAGCGCCAGTGGGTCGCCCCGCCAGGCGCCAATTTGTTGGTCTCACTGCTGTTTCGCGAGGTTCCCGAGCACCCTCACCAGCTCACCCAGCGGGTGGCGCTGGCGGCGGCGCGAGCATGCACTGCGGTCGCCGGCGTCACGCCAACCCTGAAGTGGCCCAACGATCTGCTACTCGATGGGCGCAAGCTGGCCGGTGTGCTGGCTCAGGCAGGCGGCAGTGGTCCCGACTACGTCGTGGTCGGGATCGGGCTCAACGTTGGTTGGGCACCGGATGACGCCGCTCGGCTCGGCGAGGGCTACGACCCGCGCCAAGTGCTCGACGCGATGCTTCTCGCCTACGACGAGCTGCCCGACGACATCGGCGAGGCGTATCGGTCAGCATTGGTCACGTTGGGCCAGTCGGTTCGGGTCGTGCTCACCGATTCGGAGGTCGTCGGCCGGGCTCTCGATGTGCTTCCCGACGGTCGCTTGGTGGTGCTCGACGATTGCGGTATCACTCACCGCTTCGACACGGGTGACATCGTGCACCTCAGGTAGCGGGTGCCCGACGCTCGCGCTGGCCCGCCACTACCCTCGAAGTGTGCTCGTCCCAGAAGTCGTTCCGCGATCACGTCGTCGTCGACTTCCCAGCCTGCTGGCAATGGCAGCGTTGGTCGGCGTCGTCGGGGCGACCGGCATGTTGATCGCGGCGCGCAAGGCCATCGACTCGGTGGCCCGTGTGCCCGACGTCGCCGCCAACCTCAGCCCATCCGGCTCGTCGATCGAGAACTTCCTACTTGTCGGCTCCGACAGCCGGGCCGGCATCGATCCGAACGCACCCGACGTTGGCGCCACAGGAACTCAAGCCGATGTGTCGGGCAATCGCAGCGACACGATCATGATCCTGCGCCGCGACCGATCCACCGGCAATGCGTCGCTGCTGTCCATCCCGCGCGACCTGTGGGTGCAAGTTCCCGGTCACGTCGGCAAGCGTCGGATCAACTCGGCGTTCAACGACGGTCCACAGGTGCTCGTTCAGACCATTCAGAACGAGCTCGGCATTCCCATTCACCACTTCGTCGAGATCGACTTCGTCGGGTTCAAGTCGCTCGTCGATGCGCTCGGTGGGGTGCAGATCTGCGTCGACTTCGCGACGCGTGATGTCAGTACCGGGCTCAACATCACCGAGCCGGGTTGCCACGTGCTCGACGGCGTCCAGGCCCTGGCGTACGCCAGAAGTCGCCACTACGAGGAATATCGCAACGACCAGTGGCACGAGGATCCGGCCTCCGATTTCGGTCGTACGAAGCGCCAGCAGAAGTTCGTCAACCTTGCTCTGCAGACCGCGCTCGACCGGATCAAAGTAGATCCGTTCGCTGCCGGCCGACTGATCACGGCGATCGGTTCATCGCTGCGCATCGACGACGAGCTCGACCCGGTCGCCGCCGCCGCATCACTGCGTTCGGCTGTCGACGCCGGCATCGCCACCTACTCGCTTCCTGTCGTCGGCAAGACGATCGGAGGCAATGCGGTGCTTCTGCTCACCAGCGGCTCTGATGCCGTGCTGGCGTACTTCAGGGGCGAAGGGCCGGCGCCGGCAGCGAACGCCTAGCTCGGCCCGCCATACTATGCGACAGTCATGAAGGCTCTCATCCTCGCCGGCGGTGCCGGAACTCGGCTGCGCCCGATCACACATACCAGCGCAAAGCAACTGGTGCCCGTCGCCAACAAGCCCATCCTGTTCTACGGGATCGAGGCAATGGTCGCCGCAGGGATCACCGACATCGGGATCATCGTCGGCGACACGCGAGCCGAGGTGATGGCCGCGCTCGGCGACGGGCAACGATTCGGTGCAGCCTTCACGTTCATCCCGCAAGATGCCCCGCTCGGTCTCGCCCACTGCGTTCTGATCGCCGCCGACTTCCTCGGCGACGACGACTTCGTGATGTACCTCGGAGACAACCTGCTCGAACAGGATCTCGGCGCCTTCGTGCACTCCTTCGAAACCGCGCGGGCCGGCGCCGATCCGCCAACGGCGCAGATCCTGCTCAAGCAGGTCCCGGATCCTCAACGTTTCGGGATCGCTGAGCTCGACAAGAGCGGCAACGTCGTGCGGCTGGTCGAGAAGCCCGACAACCCCCCCAGCGATCTCGCCCTCGTCGGCGTGTATCTGTTCGACTGCACGATCAACGAAGCGGTTCGAGCGATCGCCCCATCGCCTCGAGGCGAGCTGGAGATCACCGATGCCATCCAGTGGTTGGTGGATCAGGGCAAGCGGGTTCGATGCGAGCTGCTGACCGGCTGGTGGATCGACACCGGCAAGCTCACGCCGCTGCTCGAAGCCAACCGCCTGCTGCTCGAAAAGATCGAGACCCGAATCGACGGCAAGGTCGATGACACGTCGACGATCGATGGGCGGGTTGTCATCGAGGCCGGCGCGATCGTCACCAACTCGACGCTACGCGGCCCGCTCGTGATCGGCGCGGGCGCGCGCATCTCCGACAGTTTCGTCGGCCCGTTCTCCGCTGTCGGCGACGGGTGCGAGGTCGTCAACAGCGAGGTCGAGCACTCCGTGATCATGGAGCGCAGCAAGGTGATCGACATCCAGCGACTCGAGGACAGCCTCATCGGAAGAGAAGCGGTCGTCAGTCGATCGCACCTGCGACCTCGCGCCCTGCGATTGATGGTCGGAGATCATTGCCAGATCGACGTCGAGTGAGACAGGACACCACATGCCAAAGCTGACCGAGAGCGACAAGATCGACGGCGTCTGGATCGTCGAGCCGTCGATCCACGGCGATCAGCGCGGCCTGTTCATCGAGACCTACCGTCGGGAGTGGTTTCCGAACGGTCGTGAGATGGTTCAGGGCAACCGCGCCAATCGCCAGGCAGGCTCGCTGGTTGGCTTGCACTACCACCTCCACCAGGCCGACTACTGGTACGTGCCGTTCGGGCACGCTCGTGTCGTGTTGCACGATTTACGCGAGGGCGGCCCGACCGACGGGTCCACGCTGGAGCTCGATCTCATGGGCGAGAACCACGTGGGTGTCTTCATCCCTCCGGGTGTAGCGCATGGTTTCGCGGCCATCACCGACACCGTCATCACGTATCTCGTCGATGGCTACTACAACCCGGCCGACGAGCTCGGCGTACTGTGGAGCGACCCGGAGGTCGGGGCCGACTGGGGACTGTCCGATCCGATCCTGTCGACGCGTGACCAGACCAATCCGACGCGCGCCGATCTGCCGCCCGGCCGCCGGCCGTATTACCCGATGCGAGGTTGAGATGAAGTTGTTCGTGACCGGTGCTGCCGGTTTCATCGGGTCGAACTACGTGCGTTGGCTGCAGTCGAACACCGACGACGAAGTGACCATCTTCGATGCCCTCACCTACGCCGGCAACCTCGACAGCATTCGCGATGTTCTCGACGATCGGCGGTTCTCGTTCGTGCACGCCGACATCTGCGATGAAGACGACGTTCTCACGGCGATGGACGGCCACGACGCCGTGGTCAACTTCGCCGCCGAGACACACGTCGATCGTTCGATCAAGGACGGCTTCTCGTTCGTGCGCACCAACTGCTTCGGCACCAACGTGTTGTGCGATGTGGCCCGTCGGGTCGGCGTGCATCGTTTTCTGCACATCTCCACCGACGAGGTCTACGGCTCCATCGAGGTCGGTTCCTTCAGCGAGAGCGACCCATTGTCGCCGCGGTCGCCGTACTCCGCCGCCAAGGCGGGCAGCGACCTCATCGCGCTCAGCTACTACACGACGCATGGCCTCCCGGTCATGGTCACGCGATGCTCGAACAACTTCGGCCCGTACCAGTTTCCCGAGAAGGTCATTCCGTTGTTCACCACCAACTTGCTCGACGGCAAGCCGGTGCCGCTGTACGGCGATGGCGGAAACGTGCGCGACTGGATCCACGTGCACGATCACAACACCGCTGCCGACCTCGTGCTGCGTTCGGGTGTGGTGGGCGAGATCTACAACATCGGCGCGGGGAACGAGATCACCAACACCGAGCTCACCCAGCGACTGCTCGAGCTGACCGGCCGCGACGAGAGCTTCATCACGCCGGTTGCCGATCGTCTCGGTCATGATCGCCGCTACTCGATCACTCACGACAAGGTCAGCGCGCTCGGATGGAAGACCGAACACAACCTGGTCGATGGATTGGCCGCCACCGTCCAGTGGTACCGCGACAACCGGGCATGGTGGGAACCGTTGAAAGCCAGGGCCGGCTTCTAGATGCGGGTGCTGATCACCGGCGCTGGCGGGCAGCTCGGCCTCGATCTCGTGCGCTGTTGCGAGGTCGCCGGCGACGAAGTCACGCCGGCGACCCACTCGGAACTTGATGTCGCCGACCGCGATGCGGTTCACGGATGCGTCTCGACTGTGCGACCGGATGTCGTCATCAACTGTGCTGCCTGGACCGCGGTCGACGCCTGCGAGAGCGATCCCGGGCGAGCGTTGGCGCTCAACGGACTGGCGGTGCGCTGGCTTGCCGAGAGCTGTGATCGCGCCGCCGCGCAACTGGTGCAGATCAGCACCGACTACGTCTTCGACGGCTCGCTCGACCGTCCGTATCACGAGTGGGACATGACCATGCCGGAAAGCGTCTACGGCACCAGCAAGATGGCAGGCGAGCGGGAGGCGCTGGAACTTGGTGCTTCAGCCACCGTGGTTCGCACGTCCTGGTTGTGCAGTCAGCATGGCGCCAACATGGTCCGCACGATCATGCGATTGGCCGACCAGCACACCGAGTTGGCCTTCGTCGACGATCAGATCGGCCACCCGACGTTCACCCAAGATCTTTCGCACATGATCCGCCGCCTCGCGGTCGACCGGCGCAGCGGTGTGCATCACGTGACCAACCAAACCGCCACGAGTTGGTACGGCTTCGCCCGCGATGTGGTCGCCGCGATGGGCAAGAGCCCCGACATGGTGCGGCCGATCACAACAGCAGAACTGCAGCCGGCGCGGCCGGCAAAGCGCCCAGCCAACAGCGTGCTCGACAACGCGGTGTTGCGGATGTCGGGGCTTCCGATGCTGCGCGACTTCCACGAACCGCTGCGTGAGACCGTGCACGCGCTCGCCTCTGGCGGGCGATAAGCGTCCTGCACCACCCGAATGCAACTTCTGTTATCGTTCGGCCCCGAAGGATCGGACGCATGGGGGCGTCCGTCTTCGGAAGGGGAATCGCATGTTCGTGGAGGCTCCAAAGCTCGCGGGCGGGCAGCTCAGCACCGTTGACTGCGTCGCCCAGTCGCTAGCGGTCGGCCCGGTCTTCTCAGGCGGCGTGTTGGGCGGCCTGCTCGCCTTCGTGCTTGCGCCGGGAGCCGGACCATTCGTGATCTTGCTCACGACGATCGGCGTGCTCGGTATCGGCTGGACGTTGAGCGAGTTCGCCAAGCGATACAGCGGATCAGGCACCGTGTACGAGTTCATCGCCCACTCGCTCGGCAAGCGCGCCGCCGCGTTCTGCGCCGGCATCTACCACCTCGCGGCAATGGCCCTCGCCGGCCCGGGCATCGCAATCATCGGTGGCCTGTGGGCGAAGACGTTCTTCAACGATCACATGGGCCTCGACATGGCGTGGTGGATCTGGGCGTTGATCATCGCCTTGCTGATGTACGGGGCCAACGTCATGGGCGTACAGATCTCGGTGAAAGCACAGCTGGTCTTGATCGTGCTGTCGATCGTCCCATTCCTCGTGCTGGCGGTGAAGGTCATCGCCGACGGGGGAACCGCCGGGAACAGCCTGAAGTCGTTCAACCCCGGCAACGTTGCCGCCGGCGGATCGGTGTTCAAGGGATTGCTGTTCGCCATCTTGATGTTCATCGGCTTCGAACTAGCGGCCGCGCTGGGCGAGGAGTCGAAAGATCCGCAGCGCTCGATTCCGAGGGCCGTCGTCGCCACGATCCTGATCGTCGGCGCCTTCTACCTGATCACTCAGTACACGTTGGCGATCGGCGCGACCGACAAAGCCTCCGACTTCGCCCCGATGGCCGATCTGTACCTCAACCGGTTCTTCGCGGTGTGGATCGATCTGGCGATCCTCCTCGACATCCTTGCCGTCGGGATCGGCTTCCAACTCGCTGCAGCTCGCGGCTTGTTCACGTTGGCCCGCGACGGATTGCTACCGGCGCCGCTCGCCAAGCTCAACGCCAAGTCGTTGCCGGCGACATCGAGCCTCTTGATTCTTGCCGTGACCGTCATCACCACCTTCATCGCCTTGGCGAAGTACGGCACCGGGCTGGTCGATCCAACGGGCCCGGCGTTCTTCCTCAACACGAAGGTGTTCAACGCCTTTCTCATCGCCTCTCGCCTGGGCGGCTTCCTCATCAGCTTGGTCTACGTCTTGTTGTGCGTGGCGGCGCTCAAGAACTTTGCCCTCAAGAAACCGATCGATCTCATCGCCGCGGTGGTCGGGTTGGCGACCGTGGTGCTGGCCATCTACTCGCAGTTCTGGAAAGAGACGGCTCCGGTCGGCTCCGAGCTGTGGGGGCGTCATCTCTCTTTGATCCTGATTGCCATCGCCTTGGTCTGGGCCCTGGCGAGCAAGAAGGAAGCGATCGACAAAGTCGGCCAGCACACGGTGCACCACACCTGACGTATAGCGTCGCCCGCCATGGGGAATCGACGAGTTCGTGTGATGTGGTGTGACCTCAACGGCCTCTCACATGGCCGGTACGTGCCGAGAGCGCGGCTCCACGAGCACGGTCATCACGCTGTCACCACGCTGACCATGGGAATCAACCGCGACATCGTCCCGGTCGAGGGCTACGGACCCGATGTGGGCTTCGCCGATCTGTCGACGGTGCCGGTTCCCGATTCGGTACGGCCGGGTTGGGAGGTCGATACCGATGTGGCGATCGCCGATCTCGAGTACAACGGCGAGCCGCTGGCGCTGTGCCCGCGCGGTGCACTGAAGCGTGCCGTCGATGCTTGGCGGTCACTCGGTTACGAGCCACAGCTCGGGTTCGAGATGGAGTTCTACGTCATGCAGCCCGATGCCGATGCGCCGGGTGGCTTCGGCCCGCTGAACCTTCCATCGCACCGCGTCTACGGCGTCGGCATCGGCGGCGACAACACCGGCTTGATGTTCGACCTCTACGACGCGGCCGAGCAGTGCGAGCTCGATCTCGAAGGGATGATGGGCGAGTTCCATCCCGGCCAGATGGAGCTCAACATGAGGTACGGGCCGGCACTCGATGCGGCCGATCGGGCGTTCATCTGCAAGGAGATGACACGCGAGCTCGCGGTGAGACGAGGCTACTGGATCACCTACATGGGCCGGCCGATGGCGCACCTGGTGGGTAGTGGGTTGCACGTCAACATGTCACTCACGCCGGTGCACGGTGGCCCCAACGCCTTCGACGATCCGCAAGGCGAGTACGGATTGTCGACGTTGGCACGTCAGTGCATCGGTGGTGCGATCGCCCATCACGAAGCCATTGCCGTCTTGTCGGCACCGCTGGTCAACAGCTACAAGCGGCTGATCCCCGGCATCATCGCCGGCTACTGGGCCAACTGGGGTCTCGACAACCGCATCAGCACGTATCGAGTCCCGTGCCAGCGAGGCGCGGCGACCCGCATCGAGAATCGTTTGCCCTGCGGAAGCGCCAACCCGTACCTCGCGGCCGCGGTCATGCTCAACGCTGCACTCCTCGGGGTCGTCGACGGCCGGGATTGTGGTGAGCCGCAGATCGGCGACGCAGACGCCGACCCGAACACGGATCGGCACACGCCGCATGATCTCGGCGAAGCGATCGCTGCATTGGAGGCCGACACCGTGCTGTGCGAGGCGATGGGTCCCGACCTGGTCAACGCGTTCCTGACCTTGCGGAAGGACGAGTTGGCCAAGTGGGAGGCCGCTGACGGCAAGTGGGACGTGGAAGTGATCTCGGCGTGGGAGCTCGAGCAGTACCTCCCGTTCTTCTAGCCCAGCGTCTTGCAGTAGTACACCCGGCGGTATCCGCTGTCGTCGGAGCGGTGCGTCTCAACGAAGCCGCGTCGCGGGTAGTAGTCGAGGTTCGCCGTCATCGCCTCGTTGGTGTAGAGCCGGATCTCGGCATGGTCCATATCCCGTGCGACAGCTTCGGCGACCCGCAGCAATGCCGTGCCAATGCCGAATCCCTGAGCCGCCGGCAGTACCGCGACGTTGTCGATGTACAGGTGGTCGTGTTCAGGCCACATCACGATCACTCCGACGATCTCCGCGCCCGACACCGCGACTCGAACTGCCCCTTCGCGGATCAGTAGTGGGTAGTCGGCCAACATCGGAGCCGGCTTCTTTCCGATCGCGGCGATGTAGTGCTCGTACGCGGCATTCACGCACTCGACGACTCCGGCTTCGTCGGCAGGGTCCGCCGCCCGCACACGAACGTCGGCCGACCCCAGCACGCCGTCAGATTAACTCAGGGTGCCGGCCAACCCGTCGAGCAATCGATCCAGCGCGTACGCAAAACGATCGTCGGCAGTGCCTGGGTAGAGCGAGGCTGCGCCCCCGACCGATCGAGGAAACATGCCGGCGTCGAGTGCCGCATAGTCCGACCGCCACTCGGCGTAGATCCGGGCGCGTGCCGCCGAATCCTCCGACGCGAGTGACGAGTCGATCGCGGCCGAGCCGATCGTCAGCTCGATCAGCGCGTGATAGGCGAACGCCGCTGCTGCGGAATCGAACCCGGCCTCGCCAAGCCGGGCGAGGATCGTCTCGGTGATCCGCCGCTCGTTGTCATGCCGCGGGGGAGCACCGCGCACGAGCGTCGCCAGTGCCGGCTGTGCCAGGTTGGCGGCCCGAATCCTTATGCACAGCTCGCGAATGCATTCTCGCCATGATGTCGTCGGGAGGTCGTCGGTGACGCCGATCAGGCAGCGATCGCCGATGGCGCGCAGCAGTTCGTCCTTGCTGCGGAAGTGGCGGTAGATCGCCGTGGGGTCGGCGTCGATGGCCTCGCCGAGTCTGCGAACCGAGAGCTGTTCGGACCCGTGCTTGCCGATCACCTCGATCGCCGTAGTGACGATGCTGTCGCGTGTGAGCCGTGTCATCAGTCGTAGAGACGCGCTTTCGACAATCGCTCCATGCACACCTCGGCGCTCCACGGCAGCATCAGCGAACCGAGCCGTGCGTCGCGATACATCCGCTCCAGCGGCAAGTGCTTCAACATTGCTTGCCCGCCGCACACGCGGATCGCGGTCGAGGCAACTTCCGCGGCGTGTTCCATCACGGTGTACGCGGCCGACCAGCCGAGCACGAGGTCGCTCTCGCTGGGGTCGAGTGTGGCCTCGTCGATGGCGCGATACAGAAGTGCACGTGCCTGCTGATGACGCAGCTGCATCTGCCCCCAACCGATCTGCTTCATCGGGTGGTCGCGGCGCGCTCCCGCCGCCTGCCCGGGCAGCTCGCCGCGCAAGTACGCCCTGGTCACATCGAGCACGCCACCGGTGAGGCCGAGGTAGCTCGGGCACAGCGACAAGAACAGCCACGGATAGCGCTCGGCGGCTTGGTTGTAGACACCTGCGGGTAGCCACTCGTTGGACGAAGGAACGAAGGCGTCGTCCATCAACAGGGTGCGCGACACGGTGCCGCGCATGCCCAACGGATCCCAGTCGTCGACGCACGAGACACCCTCGGCATCGGCAGGCACGCCGAGAAATCGGATCGTGTCGTCCCCAGGTTGCTGACAGATCACGTTGTAGAAGTTCGCCGCGCCGGAGAGCGACGCGAAGATCTTGCGACCCGTGACGCGCCAGCCTCCGTCGACCGGTCGAGCGCGCGTCGCCACGCCGGCGGTGGCACCGGGTGCCAACCCTTCGGAGAACGGCTGGCTGTGGATGCATCCGTCCTCGACCACGCCGCGGAACATCTCGGCGCGGATGTGCTCGTGCGTCTGTCGTTCGCCGGTCGACATCGTCAAGGCGTCGGCGACTTCACCACACCACAACATCGTCGCGTTGTGCATGTTGAACGTCAGCGCGGTTGCCCCGCAATACCGACCGACCTCCTCGCTGACGCGGACGTAGTCGGCGTACGAGGCGCCAAACCCGCCGTATCGCTCCGGCACACACATCGCCAGCAGACCGAGGCGACGGAAGTCGGCGAAGTTCTCGAACGGAAAGCTCGCTTCTCGGTCGTACCGCACGGCCCGCTCCGTGAGCACTGGCGCCATGGCGCGGACTCGACTGACCAACTCGCTGCGATCGACCGTCATCCCGAGCCATTCTGGAGCCGCCCGACACAGATGTCAACACCGTTGACAAAGGGTGATGACCAGGGAAGACTGGCGAGATGACGACGGCGACAGACGTTGACGGCGAGGTCTTCGCCTGGCGCGAGTCGGGGGATGGACCTGCCCTGGTGCTGCTGCACGGCCTCGGCGGTAGCCGCCTCTCGTGGGAGCCGCAACTGGCGGCCCTGGCGGCGACACATCGCGTGGTTGCCTGGGACCTGCCCGGCTACGGGGGATCGCGAACACTCGAAGGTGCGGTCAGTTTCACGACGCTCTCCGACGCGGTGATCGACTTCTTCGACACGATCGGCGTCGAGCAGGCGCATCTCGCCGGAATCTCGTTCGGTGGGATGATCGCTCAATACGTCGCTGCTCGATGCCCCTCACGAGTCCTCAGCCTCACGCTGCTGTCCACGAGCCCGGCGTTCGGGCTCGACGGAACCAAGCCCGACGAATGGCGCGCCGCCCGGCTGGCACCGCTCGACGCCGGGCGTGAACCCGTCGACTTCGCCGACGACGTGCTCAGCGTCATCGCCGGGCCCGACATCTCCGTCGAGGCGTTGGCCGGCCAGCGAGCGGCGATGGCGCGTGTCTCTGGCGCTGCCCTGCGCGCATCGATCGATTGTCTGGTCACACACGACAGCGTCGCCCTGCTTCCGAGCATCACGGCACCGACGGTGTGCATCGTCGGTGATCTCGACGAGGAGACACCGGTCGGCTACGCGTTCGCCCTCGCCGACCTGATCCCGGGCGCCAGGCTGGCGGTGATCCCGCAGGCCGGGCATCTGCTCAACGTCGAGGCGCCGGAAGCGGTCAACCGGTTGCTCGAAGAACAGATGGCCGAAAAGCTGGAGGGTTCGTGAGCGAGTGGCGCCACATCGCCGCGTTCGCCGCGCACTTCGCCCGCTGCGATCTGGCCGACGGCGAGGTGGTGGCGCTGCTCAGCGAATCGCAGAGCCGCCAGAGCCTCGTCGAGACGGCGCGGCTCGCTGCGCAATCGTTGGGCGGCCGTGTCTTCGATGTCGTCGTGCCGACTCCACCATCGCAACATCCGGTCCCGATCAGATCCACCGGAGCCTCGCAAGCACTCGCCGGCAATCAGGCGGTGATCGCCGCCTTGTCGACCGCCGGAATGGTGATCGACTGCACGGTCGAGGGTCTGCTGCACGCCCCGGAACTGGCCTCGATCCTTGCCGGCGGCGCGCGCGTCTTGATGATCTCCAACGAGCATCCCGACATCTTCGAGCGACTTGGGTGGGGCCCGGATCTGCCGCGTCGCGTCGGCTTGGCCCACGAGTTGCTGCATAACGCCCGTCAGATGCGCGTGACCAGCGAGGCCGGTACCAACTTGACGGTTGATCTCGCGGGCGCGTTCACTGCCGGATCGACGGGTGTCACTGCGGGACCCGGATCCATCGCTCATTGGCCCGGCGGGCTGGTGATCGCCTTCCCGGCCGCCAACTCCGTGAATGGCAGGTTGGTGATGGCCGCCGGCGACATGAACCTCACCTTCAACCGCATCGTCGAATCGCCGATCGAGCTGACGATCGTCGACGATCACATCACCGAAGTCGGTGGAGGTGGTGTCGACGCTCAGCTGTTCCGTTCGTACCTGGCCTCGTTTGGTGATCGGGCGAGCTACGCCACCAGTCACGTCGGTTGGGGCATGAACGAAGCCGCTCGCTGGGAGACCGCCGAGCTGTACGACCGCCGCGAAACCTGGGGAACGGAAGCCCGCGCCGTCGCCGGCAACTTTCTGTACTCGACCGGCGCCAACGAAGTCGCCGGACGGTTCACCGCCGGTCACTTCGACCTGCCGATGCGTCACTGTACGGTCGAGCTCGACGGCACGCCGGTGGTCGTGCGCGGCGAACTGGTGCCCCCACTGAGCAACGTCCAGGAGGGGGAGCGGTAGGGCATGATGGACGCGTGCGCGTCGCCTACACACTCGAACAGTGCTGGCACCGAGTACCTGGCGGTACCGGTGTGGCAGCAATGCGCATCGCCGAGGCGATGGCGGCTCAACACGACGTGACGCTGCTCGGGGTGGCCGGCCGGCATGCCCACGTGCCCAGCGATCCGTGGTCGCCGTCCATTCCGATCGGCCATCTTCCGGTGGGTGGGCCGTTGCTCTACGACCTCTGGCTCCGTCGCAACTGGCCGAAGGTCGAACGGGCGACCGGCCCGATCGATGTCGCCCATGCGACCACCGTCATCCCGTGCGCGACCGACGCTCCGTTGGTGGTGACCGTGCATGATCTCGCCTTTCTGCACGACCCCTCGCAGTTCACCAAGCGCGGCAACTCGATCTTCCGACGCAGCCTCGATCGCATCCGCAAGCGTGCCGACATCGTGCTCTGCAGCAGTCAGGCAACGATGGACGATTGCGTTGCCGCCGGTGTCGGCACGGATCGGCTGCGACTCGTTCCGCTGGGCGTGGAGTCGTCGAGAGCCGATGCGACCGAGGCGGCGCGCGTGCGTGCCCTCTACCGGTTGCCCGAGCGCTACCTGCTGTTCGTCGGCACCGTCGAGCCGCGCAAGAACTTGCGTGGATTGGTCGAGGCCGTCGGTCGGCTCGATGATCCGCTTCCGTTGGTAGTCGCCGGCTCCGATGGGTGGGGTGACGTCGACATTCCGTCGGGCGGCGACATCCGTTTCGTCGGGTTCGTGCCGGCCGCCGACTTGGGCGGCTTGTATGCCGGCGCCGAGGTCTTCTGCTATCCGAGCGAGCGCGAGGGCTACGGGCTGCCGGTGCTCGAGGCGATGGCGCAAGGCACGCCGGTAGTCACCAGCCGCGGCACAGCGACCGAAGAAGCAGCCGGCGGTGCTGCCGTGCTCGTTGATCCGCTCGACTCCGACGACATCGCCAGAGGCATCAGTGAGGCACGCACGATGCGAGGCTCGCTGGCGCAGATGGGCCTCGAGCGCGCCGACAAGGCGAGTTGGGGAGAGACGGCGCGCCTCACGGCCGAGGCGTATCGGGAGCTGTGTTGAGTCAAGACGCCCGTATCGCTGTCAATCTGCTGTGGTGCGTGCCGGGTGATGTCGGCGGCTCCGAGGAGTACCTCGTTCGACAACTGGTCGGGCTTGCCGAAGCCGCGCCGCACGTTCGTCCGACTCTCTATGTCGTCGACGGGTTCGTCGACGCTCATCCGCACCTCGCCGAGCTCTTCCCGACCATCGTCGCCCCGTTCGGCGGCGCCTCCCGGTCGCGCCGGATTGCCGGTGAGATCACCTGGTTCCGACGCCAAGCATCGGCCGCGGACCTGCGTCATCACGGCGGTGGAACCGCCCCACTCGGCGCCACCCGGCCATACGTGTTGACCATCCACGATCTGCAGTACCGCACGTTTCCGGAGTACTTCACCCGTAGGAAGCGCACCTACCTGGCCACCATGATCGGTCGATCGGTGCGGCGGGCGCGCCTGGTCGCTGTTCCCAGTGAGTACGTGCGCGCCTCGGTGATCGAGGCGTGCCGTGTCGACGAGTCGCAGGTCAGAGTGGTGCCGCACGGTTTTGAACCAGGCTTGCTGTCGGACATCACCGACGAGGGTGTGCTGCGCGAGCGGTACGGGCTCGACGACCGGCCGGTGATCGTCTACCCAGCCGTCACCAATCCGCACAAGAACCATCAGTTCCTCATCGACCTGTTGGCAACCGCATGGCACGAGGTCGACGTCCTGCTGGTGTTGATCGGTGGCAGCGGCTCGGCTGAAGCCGCCGTGCGGTCAGCGGCGGATCCACGGATCCGTCGCCTCGGTAGGGTGCCGGCTGCCGATCGCAACGGTCTGTTGAAGATGGCTGAGGCGATGGTGTTCCCGAGTCAGTACGAAGGCTTCGGGGCTCCACTGATCGAAGCGATGGCACTCGGCTGCCCGGTCATCGCGTCCGATTCGACCTGCATCCCGGCCATCGTCGACGGCGCCGGACTGGTACTTCCACTGCGGGCCGAGGTGTGGGCCGATGCGCTTGATCGCGCCAGCCGCGATCGAGCGTCGATGATCGCCGCGGGGCTGCGGCGATCACAGGCGTTCACAGCGCGCGCCTCGGGCGAAGCACTCGCCGCCGTGTACGTCGATGCAATGGAGCCGGCATGACCGCGGCGCAGCTTCGGATCGCCGTGCTGTGCCCGCACTTCGCGCCCGACACCGCGCCGACCGGCGAGGTGATGACCCGGATCGTCAGCGAACTTGCTGCACTCGGCCATCAGGTCCACGTCGTCACGGCCTTGCCCTGGTACCGCACGCATTCGATCGAGCCGGGTTGGGATGGGAAGTGGGTGCGGCGCGAGACGACCGCGTGGGGCTCGGTCACGCGAGTGAACCCGTTTCCCGGTGACGACAAGCGCAACCTCGTTCGGCGGGCCGTCGGCTTCGTCGGCTTCAGTGCGCTCGCCGGCTTCAGCTCACTGCGCGGAGGCCGCGTCGATGCCGTCATCGCCATGTCGCCGCCGCTCACCCTCGGCCTCACCGGATGGGGTACGCACGTGGTTCGGCGAGGTCCGCTGATCTTCAACATCCAAGACGTGTTCCCCGACGCAGCGGTGCAAACCGGGGCGATCACCAATCGGTGGGTCATCGCCGCAGCCAGTTGGCTGGAGCGGGTCAGCTATCACCGTGCCGCAGCGGTCACGGTGCTCAGCAGTGACCTGCGCGACAACGTGGCCGCAAAGGTGCGCGAGTCGAAACGCGCCGACGTCAGAGTGATCCCGAACTTCGTCGACACCGAGTTCATCCGTCCGATGGATCGAATGACTTCGTTTCGACACGAGCTCGGGATCGGCGCCGAGACGGTCGTGCTGTACGCGGGCAATGTCGGGATCTCGCAATCGTTGGAGATGGTCATCGACGCGGCTGCGGCACTACCGCAACTGACGTTTGTGATCAATGGCGACGGAGCGGCGCGAGTGACGCTGCAAGAACGGGCGGCCGGCCTCGCCAACGTCCGCTTTCCCGGCTATCAGGAACATGAGCGACTGCCCGAGGTGTTGGCCACTGGCGACATCCATCTCGTGCCCCTGCGACGCGGCCTCGGCCGAGTCAGCGTGCCATCGAAGACGTATTCCATCCTGGCCGCCGGGCGACCTGTGTTGGCGATGATCGATCCGGATACCGAGGTGCCGCGCCTCCTCGCCGAGTCGGGAGGCGGCGTCAGCGTGCCGCCGGACGATGCGGTGTCGTTCGAGCGGGCGTTGGAGCAGCTCGCTTCCGACCACGAGCGGCGCCGTGCAATGGGTGTCGCCGGGCGTCGTTGGGTGGAGCAGGCCGTGTCGCCGGCCGCAGTCGCCCAGGCCTACGTCGACCTGATCAACGAGGTGAACCGGCATCGGTGACCCTCTTTTGAGGTGGGGAGGCGATAGCCTCGCATCCTCGTGGCTCCGTCATCATCCGCCAAAAAGGTCGCCAAGCTCGCCTCGCGTGGCAAGGGCAAGAAGATTCGCTTCCAGGGCGGCTCCGTTTTCCCGATCGCCGTGGCGCTGGTCGTCATACTCGGTCTGCTCGCGATCGTCTACGGACGTCAGAGCCGGCCTGCCGGTGGGGTGGGCGCGCCGTACGTCGGCGATGCCACGACCACCGTCGATACCCATTGGCACATTGCCTACGGCATGTACGTTTGCGACACGTTCCAGCCGAAGCTCACCGGCACCAAGGAAGAGACCGGCCTCGACGCCAGCGGCCACACGGTCTTGCTGAATGACAAGTTCAAGCTCCTCGGCATTCACAGCCATGGCGATGGCATCATCCACTACCACCCGTACTCGACGAAGGCGTCGGGCAACCGGGCCAAGCTCGGCGTCTTCCTCGACGTCTACGACGTCAAGCTCACCGATACCGACCTGGTGCTGCCCGCCGATCAGGGTAGCGACAAGTGGTCGACGAAGACCACGAAGTGCGACGGCAAGGCCACCGAGTTGAGGGTCAGGGTGTGGCCGCACTACGACAAGAAAAACGTGTTCCACGACGTGGTCACCGACTTCAACAACATCCGCGTCACCAACGACGGGATGGTGATGGTCATCGCTTTCACGGCCAAGGGTGCCGACATCCCCATGCCCGATTGGGCTGCGCAGCTGCCGACCCTCGGGGCCAACGACAATGGCAACGTGAATCCCACCGTCACGACCACAATCCCGATCGGTGCCGTCCCCACCACCACGGCGGTAGGCGGCTCGACTCCCGCATCAACGCCGGCCACGGGTGGTACGACTGCGGGCGGATCCAGCGCCCCGACGACGACCAGCGCAACGGTTTCGACCAGCACGACAACACCGGCGTCTACCACCACCGGCGGCTGATGCGCGCCGTCGTCCTGGTTGGCGGATTCGGTACTCGGCTGCGTCCGCTCACGCTGACTACGCCGAAGCCGATGCTTCCCGTCGGTCACGTTCCGATCATCGAACGACTGGTCGACAACCTGTCGAAGGGTGGCGTCAACGACGTGACGCTGGCCCTCGGCTTCAAACCGGAGCCGTTCATCGAGGCGTTTCCGAACGGCACCTGCAACGGCGTGATGCTGCACTACGCGGTCGAGCCGGAACCACTCGACACCGCCGGCGCGATCCGATTCGCCGCCGAGTTCAGTGGCATCGATGAGACCTTCGTCGTCGCCAACGGCGATGTGCTCACCGATCTCGACATCGCTTCCCTCGTCGACTTTCATCGTCAGCGTTCGGCCGAGGCGACGATTCACCTGATCGCTGTCGACGACCCCTCGGCGTTCGGTGTGGTCGCCACCGACGAGCACGGCCTCGTGGTGCGGTTCGTCGAGAAGCCGGCGCCCGACACCGAGCCGAGCAACCTGATCAACGGTGGCACCTATGTGCTCGAGCCGTCCGTTCTCGGGCGCATTCCCGCTGGCCGCAAAGTGTCGATCGAGCGCGAGGTCTTCCCCGATGTGGTCGCCTCCGGTCGTCTGTACGCGATGGCCACCGACGACTACTGGATCGACGCCGGAAGTCCGGCCCTGTACCTGCAAGCCAACCTCGACCTGATCGACGGCACACGCGACGACCACCGCTGCGCCGGGGTTCAATCGGGCGCCAGCGTCGACCCGACTGCGACGGTCAGCGGCAGCGTGGTGGGCGAAGGAGCAACCATTGCGGCCCATGCCCAGGTCACCGATTCAGTGGTTCTTGCGGGCGCCGTCGTTGGCCGCCGAGCCGTGGTGGCAAACTCGGTGGTCATGGGCAGGATCGGGGAGGGCGCCAGCGTCACCGATGTCGTGCTCGGCCTCAACGGCCGAGTCGACGCCGGCGAGGTTGTGTCGGGCGAGTTGCGCCCTTCTGCCGACCAGACGTGAACACACTCGTCGTCGGCGGCGCCGGATTCCTCGGTTCCCACCTCGTCGAGCGGTTGATCGCCGAGGACCACAGCGTCGATGTCGTCGACGATCTGTCGACCGGATCCCTTGCCAACCTTGCCGACGCCCGCGCGGCAGGTGGCGCTCTCAAGATCCACACACTCGATGTGCTCGCCGCCGAGTTCGGTGCGCTGACCGCGATGCGATCCCCTGATGTCGTCTACCACCTGGCGTGGATGCCACCCGGTCGCAGCGATGCCGCCTCGGCCGGCCGCGCCGTCCAGAGCGTGCTGGCGGTACTCGAGGCGGTCAGGCACCAAGGGTCGAAGGTGGTCATCGCCCTGCCGGCCGCGGCACTGTACGGCGATGTGCCCTTGCGCGACCTGCCGATCAAGGAGGGTCACGCGTGGACCCCTGTGGGCCTGGGCGGGATCATCGCCAAGGCCGTCGTCGATCTGCTCAACCTGTATCGGGCCGATCACACCGTCGAGTTCACCGCCCTGGCGATGAGCAACGTCTACGGACCTCGGCAGCGCCCCGATGGTGGAGTGGTCGGGGCGTTCGCCCATGCGTTGCGTACCGACACCAGCCCGCAGATCCACGGCGACGGGCGTCAGACCCGCGACTTCCTCTACGTCGACGACGCCGTCGACGCCCTCGTGCGAGCTGGTGCTCGTGGAGGTGGTCTGGTCGTCAACGTCGGCACAGGCGTCAGCACCTCGATCCGCGACCTGTGGGCGACGATGGCCGGGCCTGGCGCGCCGGCGCCGATCAACGCACCGCGACGCACCAACGACATCGCCAGATTCGCGCTCTCACCGACGAGGGCCCGCATTCATCTGGCGTGGGCACCGTGGACCGAATTGAGCGTCGGCCTACGATCGCTCGGCTGAGGCAGCGCGCAGCGCCGCGCGGGCCAGTTCGGCTCCGATCTCGGGAGTGCTCATCACCGAGGGAGTGACCACCGGGTGCATGCCCGCCGCGGCAACGGCATCGGCCAGATGGGCGTCGACGGGATCGATCACCAGCGTCGCCGCAATCGGGGCATAGAGCCGGGCGACGCCGACGACCGATGGTTCGTGGCCGAGCTCGGTCATCATTCGATCCGCCGGACCTTTGAGTGCCACGCCGCCGACGATCGGCGAGATGGCGACGACCGAGGAACGTCTGGCGCCGAGGATGGCGTCGACCCCGTCGAGCGCCCGGATCGGACCAATCGACACGATCGGGTTCGATGGTGCGATCAACACGCAGTCGGCACTGGTCAACACGTGATCGAGTCCCGGTGTCAACTGGGCAACGTCCGCGCCGGCGAAAGTCACTCGTTCGACCGGCACACCGTGGCGCAGCTTCACGAAGTACTCCTGAAACGACACGTCTGCGCCGCCGGCAAGCGTCACCACCGTGGAGACGACGTCGTCGCTCATCGGGATCAACCGTTGCGTAACACCCCACGCCGCGCAGATCTCGGCGGTGACCTCCGACAACGACGCGCCCTCGCGAAGGCGAGCCGTGCGGTAGAAGTGGGTGGCAAGGTCACGGTCACCGAGGTTGAACCAGTTGGGTGCGGCCGACGAGCCGTCGGGCCTCACGGCGACGTACCGCTGCAGTGCCTCCATCGCCCGCCACGACTCGTCGGCGAGCCCCCAACCCCGCTCCGGATCGATGGCCGCGGCCAGCGTGTACACGACGGTGTCGAGATCAGGTGAGATGGCGAGCCCGTGCAGCACGGTGTCGTCGCCGGTGTTGACGATGCCGACGGTGTCGGACGGTTCGACGACCTGCGCCAAGGCACCGAGAAAGCGGGCAGCGCCGACACCGCCGCAGAGCACCGCGATCACTTCGCTGCCTCCTCGGCCAGGCGTCGGTACAGCGCGGCAAGTTCTGCTGCGCAGCGCTGCCATGAGAAGTTGGCCAGCTGCGCGGCAGCGGCCGACAGGAGTCGCCCTCGCGTGCCGGAGTCGAACACGGTCTGGGCCAAGTTGTCTGCCAGGCCGCTGGTGTCGTCGGGTTCGCAGAGCAGACCTGCCGCCCCGCACACCTCGGGGATGCTGCCCCGATTGCTGGCCACGATCGGGACGCCGACCTGCATCGCGTCGAGCAGCGGAAACCCGAAACCTTCGTCGAGCGATGGGTAGGCCAACACGGTCGCGTTGCGCACCAGCCATGATCGCGCCGGCTCGTCGACTCGTCCGGTCATCACGACTCGCTTCGCTGCGGCAGGGTCGAGCCGGTCGATGGCCGCATTGATGGCCGGCCGGTCGTCACCGTCGGAGCCGGCCAGGACGAGGAGGATCTCGTCGCGCTCCGCGGCGAGCAGGCCGAACGCGTCGACGAGTGCGGGCAGGTTCTTGCGCCGTTCCAGGGTGCCGATGGCAGCGATGTACGGCCGGCCGATGAGCGATGGGATCGGCGGTTCGATCGACGGCTCGGGAACCGGCAGTGCGGCCAGCGGGATCATCGCGACCCGGCTCCCGGGAAAGATCTCGGCGATCTCGCG
>JANYKU010000145.1 GCA_025358075.1 Ilumatobacteraceae bacterium | reverse complement strand
GATCTGCTGCGCGACCTGCTCGGTGCCGAGGAACTTCGCGAGCTGCTCGATCCCGGCGTGTTGGCCGACGTCGAGCTGGAGCTGCAATGCATGGCCGAGACTCGGCGGGCACGCAGCGCCGACGAGCTGCACGATGTGCTGCGCAAGGTCGGCGACCTGTCCGTCTCCGAGATCGATCTGCGTTGCGAAGAGCCAGCGTCGGCGTGGGTCGACGAGCTCGTTCGTGGTCGGCGAGTGATCGAGGTTCAGCTTGCCGGCGAGTCCCGCTTGGTGGCCGCGGAAGATGCGGCCAGGTACCGAGACGCGTTCGGATGCAACTTGCCGCTCGGCCTGCCGCAAGCGTTCACCGAGCCGATAGCCCATCCGCTCGAGTCACTGGTCGCCCGCTATGCCCGCACGCATGGTCCATTCACTGCGTCCGATGTGTCGCATCGTTTCGCCACGCCGATCGAGCGCATCATCGGCGCGCTCGGTGCGTTGGAGGCCGATGGTCGTCTGCTGCACGGCGAGTTCCGCCCTGGCGGAGTTGGGCGCGAGTACTGCGATGCCGATGTGCTCCGCCAGTTGCGGCGCCGGTCGCTGGCGATGTTGCGCCGCGAGGTCGAGCCGGTCGAGCCCGAGACCTACGCCCGGTTCATCCAGGCCTGGCATGGCATCCCTGGCGAGCGCCGCGGGCTCGATTCGCTGGTCGAGGTGCTGGGCCAGTTGCAGGGTGCAGCCGTCGTCGCCTCGGTCCTCGAATCCGAGCTGTTGCCCGCCCGCCTGCGTAGCTATCGCCCTGCCGATCTCGACGAGCTGTGCACCACAGGCGATGTCGTGTGGGTCGGCGCCGGGGCCATCGGTCCCGCCGACGGGCGCATTCGCCTCTACTTCGCCGATCAGTTCGCGCTGCTCGACGCCTCGCTCGATGTGGCCGAGTCGCCGACCGGCCAGTTGCACGACGCGATCCGCGCCCACCTCGCGTCTCACGGTGCCAGCTTCTGGAATCAGTTGCGGTCGGCGGCCAGCGATACGACCGACACCGAGTTGCTCGCCGCGTTGTGGGATCTGGTGTGGGCCGGCGAGGTCAGCAACGATTCGTTGGCCGCGTTGCGGGCGGTGTTGGCAGGCGGGGGCAAGTCATCGCGCCCGTCGACGGCACCGCGCGGTCGCCCGCGGCCTGGCCGGTTGACCCGCATCGGCCCGCCGGCGGGTGCTGGTCGCTGGTCGCTCGTCGCCCCGCAGCGCGTGCCCGTGCCGTCGCCGACCCAGGCTGCGCACGCCGCAGCACTGCAGCTGCTCGAGCGCTACGGGGTGGTCACCCGCGAGGCGGTGTTGGCCGAGGGCGTGAAGGGTGGGTATTCGGCGACCTACGGCGTGCTCAAGGTGCTCGAAGAACGCGGCCAGGTCCGGCGCGGCTATTTCGTCGCCGGCCTCGGCGCTGCCCAGTTCGCGTTGCCCGGTGCAGTCGACAGGCTTCGCTCGGCCCGCGGCGTTGCCGATCCTGCGCTCCATCCCGAGCTCACCCCGGCCCCGGTGATCTTGGCTTCGACCGACCCGGCGCAACCGTATGGTGCCGCGCTCGATTGGCCCGAGTCACCAGGTCGCCCCAGCAGAACCGCGGGTGCGGTCGTCGTGTTGCGCAATGGCATCCCGCTTGCCTGGTTCGATCGGCGCTCGTCGCACCTCGTCACGTTCCCGGCGTCTGTCGACGGCGGCTGGGCCGAGGCGCTGGCGACGTTGGTCAAAGATGGTCGGCAGCGATCCATCGAGGTTCGCAAAGCCAACGGTGCACCGATCGACCGCAAAGGCCCAGAGGCGGTCGCGTTGTTGGCAGCCGGCTTCGTCGATGGCTACCGCGGTTTCGTGCTGCGCGGTGTGTGAGTCTGCGATCAGTCGTGCACGGCGCGTAGGCCGGCCCAGGCCAGGTCGGCGACCTGTTGGCCGAGCACCAGTGGATCGAACGATTGGCCCTGTTCGACCAGGCGCCGGCTGACGCCTTCGGCCAAGCCGACCAGCCCGTGGGCCAGCGTGCGACGATGGTCGCCGCTGATGTTGGCGGCGATCAGCGGGGCGATCGCGTCGGCGGCGCCGGCCGTGATGCGGCGGATGGCTTGAGTCGATTCCTCGTCGCGGCTGGCTCGCGATCCGAACA
Organism: Ilumatobacteraceae bacterium; assembly: GCA_025358075.1. Taxonomy (GTDB): domain Bacteria; phylum Actinomycetota; class Acidimicrobiia; order Acidimicrobiales; family Ilumatobacteraceae; genus JAENVT01. The sequence continues at coordinate 10,227 of JANYKU010000145.1, read as the reverse complement.
GCAGCAGGAACGCGGCATGATCGTCGGCCACCCATTGGAAGTAGGCCCTGAATCCCTGTTCGGTCTGCTGGCGACCACTGGCGACGCCGGCGGTTGCTTTGGCGATCGCCGTCAGTAGGCGGTTGCCGACCTCGTCGAGCAGGGCCATGTACAGGTCCTGCTTGGAATCGAAGTGCTGGTACAGCACGGGCTTGGTCACTCCGGCGGCCTCGGCGACGTCGTTCATCGACGCCCCGTGGAAGCCGTTGCGGGCGAACACTTCGACAGCGACGTCGAGAATCTGTTCGCGGCGAGCGGGTGCTGCCAAACGGATGCTCATAGACGGATGCTCATAGACGGGTTACCTCAGAGTAACAATTGTGGGCCAAACGGAGAAAAGCTTCTACAGCCCGCGCTCGCGGTCGTCGCGCTCGGCAGCCTTGACGGCGTAGCCCAGCACGATCGCCGGAGCGAGCAGGATCGAGCCGACGACCATCGACGTGATGACCACCGCCGACACCGTGGCGTTGAAGCTGACGATGAAGCCGATCACAAACGTAACGATGGCGACGCCGAAGCACAGGTACCCGAGGCGATTGGCCATTCGCGTCCACCGAGCGACGGTCTGCCGGCGGGCTCGTACCGGATCAATGCTCACGAAGGTTCCACCACGGTCGCTCGCTCATAGGTTCGGCGGCAGCAGCCGGTTGACGTTCTCGTAGAAGAAGTACAGCATCACCAAGAACGGAACAAAGCCGGCGAGGATGCCGACCCAGTAGCGGCGCACCTTGCGGCTCAGCCACAGAATCCCGTAGGCGACCGCGGCAACGAGCAGGCTCCAGAACAGCGCCTGCGGGATGGCCGAGGTGTCGGCGAACCAGCCATCGGCGAAGGCGTCGGGTGAGGTCGTGCCCGTGCCGGTCGCACCCGACGTGGCGACGCTGACCGGTGCGGTCGCCGCCGTGGTGGGCGACGTGATCAAGGGGAGCGTGGCACCAACACTGTCGGCGACCGTGGTGGTCGAAGGCACGGATCCCTCATCGGGAAGGGTCTGCGCAGGACCTTGCACGCCGGGCACGACCGGGGCGGCCGTCGTGAGCGGATCCGATTCGCCGGCCACGAGCTCGGCATGGACGATGATGCGGTTGCTCGACGAATAGCGAGGCGTGCACGACACGAGTGTGAGGGTCGCTTTGGTCGGGTCGGTTGTCGGGATCACCGCGGCGTAGTCGTCGGGGGAGACGACCTCCGTTCCGGTGACGTGATACACGTAGCGGCCGTTCAACGTGGTGACGGTGATCGCGTCGCCGGGCTGCAGCTGATCGATGTCGTAGAACGGATGCAGATGGGTGGTGCGGTGCCCGGCGATTGCTGCGTTGCCGAGTTGGCCCGGAAGGGGTGTCTCCGGAAAGTGCCCGGGTCCTTTGGCCAGATCGCCGGCGGCGGCGCCCTCGACGACGATGCGATTGAGGCCCATCCGCGGAATCTCCAATCGGGCGACTGCGTCACCCTCGGCCGGGATCGGCTTGGCCGAGGCGAGCGCCGGTGTGGTCGTGGTGGTCGGGGCGGTGGACACGGTCGGGGTCGTGGTCGACGAGGTTGCCGGGTCGGTGGCGGCGGTGCTGGTGGTCGGCACGGACGTGCCGATCGTGGTGGTCGTGCCGATCGGGGCGGTCGTGCCGATCGTGGTGGTCGTGGTCCCGGCTCCACCGACCAACTTGTTGAATTCGGCGGACAGTTCTCGTTGGGCTTGCGCCGTCTGGATGCCCGTGCCCCACAGCTGATAGGCGACAAAGCCGAACATCAACAGGCCGAGGGTGATCAGCGTGCGACCGAACCCTCCGACCACCCATCTCCAATCGTGGGGCGGCTTGGGGCGGTCCCAGTGGCTGACCTTGTGGTGGTCTTCGGGTGTTGTGTCGGTCATGGTGCCATCGGTTCGACGCCAGACGCTATCGCCGCGCCGCGGTTCGGCCGTGGCAGCACCGGTAGCGTTGCCACGTCCTATGGAGACGGATCCGGTCGTTCAACTCGTCGACGTCGTGGCCGTCCTCGATCGCTTCCCGGCCTTGGCCGGCGCAACGCTGACCGTTCAGCGCGGCGAGATCGTGCTCCTCCGCGGACCGAACGGAGCCGGCAAGACCACGCTGTTGCGCCTCTGCGCCGGGCTGCTGCCACCCACTCGCGGCTCGGCGATCGTGTTGGGCCTCGATCTTTCCGTGCACCGTCAGGCGGTTCGCTCACGTGTCGGGTTGTTGGGTCACTCCAACGGGTTGTACACCGATCTGACAGTCAGCGAGAACGTCAGCTTCTGGGGCGCGACCGTCGGGGCATCGTCCGACGAGATCGCCGCGGCCCTCGATCGCATGGGCCTGGCCGCCCGATTGTCCGGCGTCCCGGTGCGCAAGCTGTCGGCCGGCCAGCGCCGTCGCACCGCGCTGGCATGCCTGATCGCCCGGCGCGCCGAACTGTGGTTGCTCGACGAACCGCATGCCGGCCTCGACGTGGCGGGCCGTGATGAGCTCGACACCGTGCTGCGCGCCGCCCGCGCGGCCGGGGCGACGATGATCGTGGCCAGCCACGAGCTCGATCGTGCCGGTGCGCTGGCGACCCGCATGGTCGACGTCGCCGGTGGCCAGGTTCGGAGCGCGACATGAACAGCCTCGAGGTCACCCGGCTGGTGGCCGTCAAGGACCTGCGCATCGAACTGCGCAGCCGCGTCCTCATCAACCAAGTGCTGCCATTCGCGGCGATTGTGATGGTGTTGTTCGCCTTTGCCCTCGACAACGACGGCATCTTGGACCGTGTTGCCCCGGGCCTGATCTGGCTGGCCACGTTGTTCAGCATGCTCGTGGTCGTGCAACGGTCGTTCGCCGTCGAGGCCGGTGACGGCGCCCTCGACGCCTTGCGAACGGCCGGCGTGCCTGCCCAGGGCATCTACTTCGGCAAGGCCATCGCCCTCGGCCTGCAACTGATGGTGCTCGAGATCTTGTTGTTCGGCGCGGCATTCGTGCTCTACAACAGCCGTATCGCCGCCGCTGCCGGGATCGGGCTGTTGATCACGAGCGCGCTAGCCGCTTCCTGCGGGCTCGGCTTGGTCGGTACGCTCTATGGCGGTCTCACCACCGGGACCAAGGGTCGCGAATCACTGCTGCCGTTGCTGTTGCTCCCGGTCGTGGCGCCAGTTCTGATCGGTGCAACCCGAGCGACCGAAGCGGCCCTCGGCGTAGGAGGAATCTCGATGCGTGAAGGTTGGGCATGGGTTGCGTTGCTGGTGACCTATGCGCTGCTTTTTGGTATCGGCGGTTCGGTTGCGTTCGGCCCACTCGTGGATGACGGCGCATGACAGCGTCTACGACCCAGGAGACGGTGCGCCGCCCGACGGGCACGCCTCTCACGCGGGCCCTCGGCATTGCCACGCTCATCGGCCTCGCCTGGTTCGTCGCGTTCGGTCTGTTCCTGTCGCCCGACGATGTGGTGCAGAAGAAGGGCGTGCGCATCCTGTACCTCCACGTTCCCAGCGCGTGGTTGGCCTATCTGGCGTTCATCGTCACGGCGATCAGCAGCGCTGCTTACCTCTCGAAGCGCACCCGCTCGCTCACCTGGGATCGCCTCGCCGGCGCCAGCGCCGAGGTCGGCGTGTTGTTCATGGGCATCACCCTGCTCACGGGCAGCCTGTGGGGCCGCATCTCGTGGGGCGTCTATTGGGTATGGGATTCGCGGGTCACCACGACCGCATTCTTGTTCGTCACCTACCTCGGGTATCTGGCCGTGCGCGGCCTCGGTGGCACCCACCATCAGCGCGCCCGGCGTAGTGCTGTCGTCGCGTTGCTCTCGGTGCTGGAGATCCCACTCGTGCACTTCAGCGTCGAATGGTGGCGCCCACTGCATCAGCAAGAGAGCATCGCCAACGGGAAGCTCTCAGGGTTGATGTTGTTCAGCTTGTTCGTCGGGGTGATCGTGTTCACGTTGATGTACGTCTGGCTCGTGCTGCATCGCCAACGGCTCTTGGCCATGCAAGACGCGCTCGACGATCACGGTCTCGAGTTCGCCATCGCCGAGCGCCGCGAAGAGGCGGTCTTCTGATGGAGATCCGGTTCGTGGTCATCAGCTACATCGCCACCTTTGGTGGTATCGGTGTGCTCGTCGCGGTGATGTTGCGGCGGGCGCGGGCGCTGGCTCAGCGACTACCACCTGAGGACCGTCCATGGACTTGAGTCCGCGCCAGACCACGACGCTCGAGCGGCCTGCGCCGGTACCGCGTCGTAACTGGCGGGCCTACGTGCTGTTGGCCGTGGTGCTGATCGCCGGCGGCGTGGTCGTGACGAAGTTCCTCACGTCAGCCATCGACTACTACTGCAACGTCGACGAGGTCGTCGCCCATAAGAGCGGCTGCGAGGCCGGCCGGCGGTTGCGCATCCAGGGCACCGTCGAGGAGGGCACCGTCAAGAAGTCCGGCGCGGTGACCGACTTCATGATCGCGTTCAACGGTAAGCAGCTCAGCGTGCACTACGACGGGGACCCAGGAGGGTTGTTCCAGGAGTGCATCCCGGTGGTCGTACATGGCACCTACGTCGCGCCGGTCGGCACGTCGACCGGAGTGTTCGACGGTGACCAACTCGAAGTGAAGCACAGCAACGAATACGCGGCGAAGAACCCGGATCGTCTCAACAAGGCGAAATCAGCGGCATGCTCGCAACCGCAAGCCTGAACGGAATCGTCGGGCACGCAGCCCTGATCATCGGCCTGGCAGCCAGCGTGTTCGGTGCCCTCGGTCTGGTGATTGCCAACGTCACCGGCGACGGTCGACTGCTGCGCACGATCAGCAACTACGCATGGATGGCGCTCGGCGGGGCGGTCGTCGCGGTCGCGGTGATGGAGCGGGCGTTGATCACCCGCGACTTCTCGCTCGCCTACATCCAGCAGGTCGGCTCGCGCGACACGCCGGCGCTCTTCAACGTGACGGCTTTGTGGAGCGCGCTGGAGGGCAGCATCTTGCTGTGGTTGCTGATCCTGGCCATCTATACGGCAGTGATCATGAAACGCAATCGGCAGCGGCTCGACGACCCGTTGGTGGCGTGGGCGCTCGTGGTGATGTTCACCGTCACCGCCTTCTTCTTCTTCTTGTCGTTCGGCCCGATCGACGCGTTCAAGAACGGCCCGGTCCCCGACTTCACCCGCTGCTGCCTCGGCCCCAACCCCTTGCTGCAGAACCACATCCTCGTGCTGTTCCACCCGCCGATCCTGTACCTCGGCTACGTCGGCTTCACGGTCCCATTCGCCTTCGCCATCGCTGCGCTCATCACCGGCAGGGTCGGCGAGGGATGGCTGGTCGCCACTCGCCGTTGGGCGTTGTATGCCTGGGGCTTCCTCACTGTGGGCATCCTGCTCGGCGGTTGGTGGAGCTACGAGGTGCTCGGTTGGGGCGGCGTGTGGGGCTGGGACCCGGTCGAGAACGCCAGCTTCCTGCCGTGGCTCACCGGCACCGCGTACCTCCATTCGGTACTGGTGCAAGAACGGCGCGGCATGTTGCGGGTGTGGAACATCAGCCTGCTGGTGGCCACCTTCTCACTGACGATCCTCGGCACGTTCATCACCCGTAGCGGGGTGCTGGCAAGCGTGCACGCGTTCAGCAACGGCACCATCGGCCCGTACTTGCTCGGCTTCTTCGGGGTCATCGTGGCGGTGTCTCTTGGGTTGATCGCGTGGCGCGGCGATCGTCTGCGGTCGCCCGGCGCGATCGACTCGCCCATTTCCCGAGAGGGTGCCTTCCTCGCCAACAACGTGATCTTCACGGTCTTCGCGTTCATCGTGCTGCTCGGCACCGTGTTCCCCTTGATCGTCGAAGCACTGCAGAACCGGCAGATCGCCGTGGGCCCACCGTTCTTCGATCGGCTGTCGATGCCGATCGGCATCACGTTGCTGTTCTTGATGGCGATCGCTCCGGTGCTGCCGTGGCGCAAGGCCAGCACGGAGCTGCTTCGCGATCGGCTCTTCTGGCCGGCGTGGTGTGGCGCCGGGGCGTTGGCCATCAGCGTGTTCGTCGGTGCCGATGGGCTGGCCCCGCTGCTGGCGTTCATGCTCGGTGGCTTCGCCGGTGGTGCCGCCACGCGCCAACTGCTGCTCGCCCTGCGGCGCCAAGGTTGGCGTGGTCTGGTCGGTAGAGCCAACGGCGGGATGGTCGTGCACCTCGGTGTGATCATCGTCGCAGTCGCCCTCGCTGCTTCGAACAGCTACACACGCGTCGCCGAGTTCACCTTGCAGCAGGGTAAGCCGGTGTCGTACCAGGGCCACACGTTCGAGCTCGTCAAGTTGCAGCAGTTCGCCGATGCCCGCTCGACGGGCGTGAAGGCGTTGATCCGTGTCGATGGCGGCAAGAGCTATGCGCCGGCCATCACGACGTTCACCAACTTCGGCACCAAGATTCCGACGCCGAGTGTGCGCAACGGTCTGCTCAACGATCTGTATCTCACCCTCGAGCCCAGCGTGCGCTTCGACGGCACCGAGGCGCCGGTCAAGATCTACGTCAAGCCGTTGATCGTGTGGTTGTGGATCGGTGGGATGTTGATGGCGGCCGGGACCGTGCTCGCCGGCTTCCCCGGTAGGCGGCGCCGCGTGCCGACCGATCCCGTTTCCGCGCCCATCGAGTTGGAGTCGGCGGGTGTCTGAACCGGTTGTCGCCGCACGGCGCGGCCGCAGGGTGGCACCATTCATCTCGCTGGGTGTCGCCGCCGTGTTGGCCGCGCTGTTCATCGTGCTGGCCAACAGCAAGTCGGAGAAGCCCGACACCACGTCGTCGTTCCTGCTCGGCAGGCCGGCACCTGCGGTCGTCAGCACGACGCTCGATGGCAAGCCGTTCGATCTCAGCCGACGCAAGGGCAGCTGGGTCGTCTTGAACTTCTTCCAATCGACCTGCCTTCCGTGCAAGGCCGAGCATCCCGAACTGGTTGCGTTCGCCGCGCAGCAGGCGAGCATTGCCGACGGCGCCGAGCTCTACACGGTCGTCAAAGACGACACCGATGCCGCCGTGTCGAAGTGGTTCGCCGAGCAGGGTGGCTCGTGGCCGATCATCAAGGACGACAACGGCTCGATATCCACGGCCTTCGGTGTTGCTCAGGTGCCCGAGACGTGGATCATCGATCCGTCGGGCATCGTCGTGAGTCGGTACCCCGGCACGATCACCGCCGATTCGTTGGCCACCGATCTGCAGCTCCTGCGCCAGGCCTACGGATGAAGCGAGCGGTCAAGAGTTGGCCGAGCTGGGTGCTGCTGGTAATGGTGGTCGCCGGGTTGCTCGCCGTCGGCGCGGCTCGCGATGCGGCGCCACGCTCGCCGAAAGAACGAGTCGAAGACATCAGCAAGCGCCTTGCGTGTCCGATCTGCGAGGGCGAGAGCGTGTTCGAATCACGCAACGCCGACTCCGATGCGATCCGCGTCGAGATCGCTCGCCAGGTCGACCTCGGCACGGTCAGCGACGACCAGATCATCAACTTCATCGCCCAGCGATTCGGCAGCAAGGTGCTGCTGGTACCACGAGCGACGGGAATCGATGCCCTCGTGTGGGCGTTGCCCGCTGCCGCCTTGGTCTGCGCGGTGGTCGGGCTCGGCGTTGCCTTCCACCGTTGGAAGTTGGCGGCCGACACGATCCCCGACGATGCCGACCGGGCACTCGTCGCCGATGCGTTGGCGGCTGACGCTTCTCCTGATGCGGACGAACCATGAACCCGGATCAACTGGCCGAGCTCGAGGAGCAGCGGCGGTTCTTGTTGCGGTCGATCACCGACCTCGACCGCGAGCACCTCTACGGTGATGTCGACGATCACGACTACGAGACGCTTCGTGACGGCTACACGGCGCGGGCGGCGTCGGTTCTACGGGCGATCGAGGCAGGCCAGTCGGCCGTGCCTCCGCGCCGACGACGACGGCCGCTCGTGCGTGTCGCGTGGGTTGTCGGCACAGTCCTCATCGCTTCGCTGGCCGGCTGGCTCGTTGCCAGTGCGTCGGGCCAACGCTTGCCGGGGCAATCGATCACCGGTGGGCTGCCTGGCGACGAGGTCGCCCTGAAGCTGGCCCAAGCCCGGCAACTGCTCGGTGTCGACCCACAGCAGGCGATCATCCACTACCAACAAGTGCTCGACCTGCAGCCCGACAACGTCGAGGCGCTGACGTACAAGGGCTGGCTGATCGCCCAGACCGATTCTTCGCTCACCCCCTCCGGAGTTGCACTGCTGCACCAGGCGATCACCGTGGACCCGACCTATGCCGACCCGCATTGCTTCCTGGCGATCACGTCCGCCCGGTTCGTGCAGCCACCCGACCTCGTGACCGCTCGAAGTGAGGCGCAGGCATGCCTCGCCAACGATCCACCGTCCCAGATGGTCGGCATGATCCAGAGTTTCATCGACTCACTCAACGCACCGACGACCACTGGCTGAGCCACGTCCGCCTGCGGGCTGACGTGGAGGCAGTACGGTGACGAGTGCATGGGCACGCCGCCGCCACCGCCACCACCTGGGCCCGTTCCTCCTCCGCCGCCCGGTTGGCAAGCCAGCTACTCGATGCCTCCACAGCCGGTGGTCGTCCAGTACTACGCCAGCCCTCCGCGAACCAGCGGGCTCGCCATCGCCTCGATGGTGCTCGGAATCGTGTGGATCTACTGGATCGGATCGATCCTGGCGATCATCTTCGGGCACATCGCCATCAGTCAGACCCGCAAGGACCCGAACCTGCGTGGCAGGGGGATGGCGATCGCCGGGGTCGTGCTCGGCTACGTCGGCCTGGCGATCTTCGGCATCGGCGTTCTGGCGTTGGCCGCCTCGTGGTGACGTGAAGACAGCCGGCTGTCAGCGGCCAAAGGAGGCGGCCTCAGGCGGCGTTGAGTTGTCCGATTTCGGTGCCGTCGGGTCGGTAGCCGTGCCAGGTTCGGTAGCCGTGTTGTTTCCAGCGGTTGTGTCGGGAGCAGGCGGGTGCCCCGTTGTCGGGTCGCGTGAGCCCGTCGGCTGACCAAGGTGTGGTGTGATCGGTTTGGCAGCGCCCGGAGCGAAGATCGCATCCGGGCCAGATACACCATCTGTCGCCGAGCAGTACTGCGTCGCGGGCCGAGCCGGTGAACAGTCGTGAGCGGCGTCCCATGTCGATGACAACCCCGGCGGAGTTGAGCACAACGCGGCGAACGTGCCCGCACAGCGCGGCGGCGAGGACGTCGGCGGGATCGAGTTGGTGAGCAGTGGAGGTCTCGCAGCGACGCTGATCGACCGTCATCGGATCGAGCGGTTCGACCTGTGCGCCGGCCAACATGGCGAGGTGATGTTCGAAGGTGGCCTGGTCGACGATCACGTTGACCAGCGGGTCGACCGTGCCGGCCACACCCGATGCGGCGGCGGCGGTGAACACGGCCAGGAGGGCGTCGAAGCGTCGTTGGGCATCGGTGCGTTCGAGCAGCGATGGGTTCATCTGCTCGCCCCATTGAGCGACACCGGTGTCCCAGTCGGCGTGGAACTCGGTGTCACAGAACCGATCGAAGATCTCCTCGATCACCGCCCCGGCAGCGACACCACCTCGGGCATCGAGGTAGAGGCGTTGGCCGGTGATGCTGACCCGGGCATCACGACCAGCGTGAGCACGCGTGTGAGCATCGTGGGCGCCGTCGGCATCGGCGAGTGCTTCCCAGCGGCGCACAACGACCGAGAACTCGTCGAACCACAGCGACCCGGCGAGACCGACCAACAGCCCAGCCGACTCGGGAAGTTGATCGGCGCAACGCGGGTTGGCGAACACCCGAGCCAACAACCGTGACTGGGCGACTCCCAACGAGCCGGCATGCGCGGCGCTCCGGGCAGCCGGAATGGCGTGCAACAGCCGAGCACATTGCACCATTGCTTTGGCCTCGCCGCCAGACCAGTTGCACGCCGCCTTGGCCCACCCCGAGACCGAGGCATGACCGTCTTCGACATAGGCGACCGCGCGCTCGGCGACACCGACCGTCTCGGCGATCATCGCCTCGACTCGCCGCCGGGCACCCTCAAGATTCTGCAGCACCCGCTCCAGATCGGTCGCGGTCATCGCTTCCAGCTCGGCAAGCTCCGGCAGATCGACCGAACACATGTATTGCGTCTATGCTTAACTCCAGTAGGCACGATATGTTGTGGTCGTGGAAGTGGAACGTCCGAAGGCGGGGGTGGATTACCCGGGGACATGGCCGGCGTTCGAGACCTGGTTCCCTGATGACGAGGCGTGTCGGAAGTACCT
>JANYKU010000138.1 GCA_025358075.1 Ilumatobacteraceae bacterium | reverse complement strand
ATGATCGACACCAAACTGTGTCGCTACCAGTCATATTCTTCATGATCTGCGAAGCCTCTGACGTGGTCTATTGATCGACTGTACCAACGTGTGTTCGGAGCCGGGTGAGAGAATCGAACTCTCGACATCTTCATTACAAGTGAAGTGCTCTGCCGACTGAGCTAACCCGGCGGGGTATCGGGGAAATGGTAGAGGACTGCTCTCGACAAAACGTACGGGAATCTCCGCTTCGCCTACGGCGCAGGGTTCTCGTGACCACTGTGGAACTCGGCGATGTCTTCGCGAGACACGTCCTCGGGCTTCTTGCCCATGATGATCATCGCCAGGACCTCGTCCTTGGTGACATCCGCCTTGTTGACGGTGCCGACGAGTTTGGCCCTGGAGCATCACACTGATCCGCTCGGCAAGATCGAACACGTCGTGGATGTCGTGACTGATCAGGAAGATCCCGATGCCCTCCGCTTTGAGCTGAGTGATCAGCTCGCGGACCTGGTCGGTCTCGGCCGGACCCAGCGCCGCCGTGGGCTCGTCCATGATCAGGATCCTGGCGTTGAAGTGGACAGCCCGGGCGATCGCCACCGATTGTCGCTGACCGCCCGACAACGACCTCACCGGTAACGAAAGGTTCTTGAACCTCGGGTTCAGTCGCTGCATCAACTTATGGGTCGCCGATGCCCTCGCCGAGTCGTCGAGCGACCCGGTGCGGCTGTGCAGCTCGCGCCCGAGGAACACGTTGCCGGCCGCGTCGATGTTGTCGGCGAGAGCGAGCTTCTGGTAGATCACCTCGACCCCGTGCAGTCGCGCGTCGCGAGGGTTGTGGATGGTGACGAGCTCGCCGTCGATGCGGATCTCCCCCGAGTCGGCGGGGTGGGCACCCGACAGGGTGTGGATCAACGTCGACTTGCCTGCACCGTTCCCTCCGACGAGGCCGACGACCTCGCCCGGGTACAGGTCGACGGTCACCCCGTCGACGGCATGCAGGCCACCGAAGGCCACACGGATGTCGCGCAACTCGACGAGCGGGACGCGGGTCGCGGTGCCCGATTCTGTTGTGGTGGTGGTGGAGACATCGCTCATGGTCGAGTTTCCCTCCGGCTCAGTGTCCGCGCCCGGCAACGCCCGCGAACACGTACGATCATCGAGATGACGAGCAGGTCAGGACCGCCGCGAGGATCTGCCGGCAAGGTGCCGGTGTCGGGACAGGACGGACAGCAGGCTCGTGCGACCGTCAGCTACTGGCGGTGGGTACGCCCCGCCGATCGCGCTGACACTCGGATACTGCACGCTGTCGATGTTGTTCAGTGACTGGAGTCGGTCGGGACGGGCTGATCTGCGCATGGCGAACGACCGCAACTACTACATCAACGGTGAGGAGCAGTTGTGGCGAGTCGCGCCCGGCGAGGCGCCACGCCAGTACACCGAAGCCGACGGCTGGAAGCCGCTGCAGATCTGGGGCATGGGCATCGCCAGCCAGGACCTGAACGGCGACGGCTTTCCCGAGGTGTTCATCACGAGTCAGGGCGACAACAAGCTGCAGACGCTCGCCAACGGCGCGGCGCAACCGACGTACCATGACATCGCCCTGAAGCATGGCGTCACTGCACAGCGTCCCTTCATCGGTGGCGACGTGCTGCCGTCGACCGCATGGCATCCCGAGTTCGCAGACGTCAACAACGACGGCTTCGTCGACCTGTTCATCACCAAGGGGAACGTCGAGGCACAGCCGGACTACGCGAAACGGGATCCGAGCGATTTGATGCTCGGCCAGGCGGACGGCACGTTTGTCGAAGGGGCGGAGGCGGCCGGAATCGTCAGCTACAACCACGCCCGAGGCGCCGCTCTCGTCGACCTCAATCTCGACGGGATGCTCGGCCTCGTCGTCGTGAACCGAATGACGAGCGCCACGGTGTGGCGAAACGTCGGCCGGAGCGACGCGCAACAGCCGGCACCGATGGGTCATTGGATCGAGGTTCGCCTGCACCAACCCGCGCCGAACGTCGACGCGATCGGTGCGTGGGTGGACGTGCAGGTTGGCGACCACACGGTCGCCCGCGAGGTCACCGTCGGGGGCGGGCACGCCGGTGGGCAGATCGGCTGGCTGCACACGGGCCTCGGAACGGCCGACAGTGCCCAGGTGCGGGTGCACTGGCCGGGTGGCGAGACCGGGCCGTGGATGACGGTCCGCGCCGGCCAGTTCGCGACGATCGAGCGAGGTGCGGCCGAAGTGATCCCGTGGGTGCCGGGGGGCTAGGGAAACGGCGGCTCAGGGCAAGCGAGCGGGGACTACCCTCGACAAGACCTATGGATGAGGGATTGCGCGCACGAGGGGTCAGCCAGCGCTTTGGCTCGCGAGTCGTCCTCGACGACGTCGACCTCGACGTGCCGCCCGGCAGGGTCATCGGGTTGCTCGGCCCGAACGGGGCCGGCAAGACGACACTGATGAGGATCCTGTTCGGAGTGTTGCAACCGGATGCGGGGACCGTCGAATGGAAGGGTCGACGGGCGACCGACGACGATCGCCGCTCGTGGGGATACATGCCGCAGGAGCGAGGCATCTACCGCGACATGCGCGTCCACGACCAGCTCACATGGATCGCCCGACTACACGGTCTCGACAAGGCGGCGGGTGCGGCGCACGCCACCGACTTGCTCGAACGTCTCGGCCTTGCCGACCGGGCCAAGGACAAGGTGGGCGATCTCTCCGGCGGCATGGCGCAGCGCGTGCAGCTCGCTGCTGCGATGGTGCACGAGCCCGATGTGCTGGTGCTCGACGAGCCATTCGCCGGTCTCGATCCCGTGGCCGTCGAGTTCCTCTCCAACGTCATCGTCGAGCACGTCCGCGCCGGTCGTCTGCTGCTGCTTTCGAGCCATCAACTCGATCTGGTCGAGAACCTCTGCGAAACCATCACGCTGGTCCATCACGGGCGTGTCGTGCTGCGCGGCGACGTGCGCGCCTTGAAGGCCGCCAGCCCCGACCGGTATCTGCGCGTCGATGTCACCGTCGAGCCCGAGTGGCTCGGACGAGTCGACGCGACGATCGCCTCATCCGACGCGTCGGGTTCGCGGCTGCGGCTCGCGTCGAGCACCGACGCCACGGCTGCGCTCGATGCCGTTCGAGCTCATGCGACGGTCACCGACTTCGGGGTCGAGGCACCTTCGCTGTCGGAGCTGTTCCTCCGGGTTGCCGGCGAATCGGCCGAGGCGCTCCACGATGCGGAGGCGACGGCGTGAACGCGTTCCAGGCGACTTGGCTGGTGGCAGGGCGCGAGTTGCGCGAGTCGTTCCGGCGGAAGACCACGTGGATCATCATCGCCGTCCTGCTCGTCGGCTCCACTGCAGCGGTCGTGATCCCCGATCTGGTGGGCAAGGATGGCCCGACCTCCTACGACGTCGCGGTCGTCGGCGACGCGACGACGTTCGGGCCGACGCTCGTCGCCATCGGTCCGGCAATTGGGGCCGAGATCTCGATCACCAAGATCGCGGACGCGGCCGACGCCAGGGCACGTGTCGACCACGGCGATGTCGCGGTTGCGGTGTTGCTCGGTGATGACCCCACCATCATCGTCCGCAGTGGAGAGCACGGTCAGCTGGTCGGCGCCGCCAGTCAGGCGCTCGCCACCCAGGCGCTGTCGCAGGCGTTGGCGAGCGCTGGCCTCAGCGACGCGCAGATCGCCAAGGTCTTCGACATCCGGCCGGTTCGACTGGAGAAGGTTGCCACCGAGACGGCCTCCCGGCGGGGTGCCTCGTTCGCATTGTCGCTCGTGCTGTACCTCTTGTCGTTGACCGTGATGATCCAGGTGGCCAACGGCGTCGCCACCGAAAAGTCCAACCGCATCAGTGAGGTGCTCCTCGCGGTCGTGCGACCCGGACCGTTGCTGTTCGGCAAGGTCGTCGGCGTGGGTTTGGGTGGCATCGCAGTGCTGGCTGCCGCGCTGACACCACCGGTCGTGAAGCTCGCGGTCGGGGGAAATCTCCCGCAAGGTCTGGGAGGAGCGTTGGCCGGCAGCATGATCTGGTTCGTGCTCGGCCTCGCCCTCTTCCTCACGCTCGCCGGCTCACTCGGGGCGTTGGTCGAACGTCAGGAGGAAGTCAGTTCGGTCATGGCTCCACTCACGACGATTCTGGTGGCAGCGTTCATCGTCGCTCAGAGCAGTGCCGACTCTTCGCTTGGGACCGTGCTCGCATACGTGCCCCTGACCTCACCGCTGATGGTGCCCACCCGAGTAGCGATCGGTGTGTCGAGCCCGCTGGAGCTCGTGGTGTCGGTCGTTCTCCTGATCCTGGCGATCGGTCTCGTCGTGCGGGTCGGGTCGCGCATCTACGGCCGGGCAGTTGTTCGCACTGGCCGTCGTCTCAAGCTCCGCGACGTGCTGGCCTCGTTCGACAATCGAGTCGCTTGATCGGCTCAGGCCGGGGGCTACTTCAATTCGATCTCGATGAAGGCGAACTCGAACGAGTTGGAGTTGACCACGTTGTGTTCCACCCCGGCAGATCGCGTGTACGACACGCCACATCGCAACTCGGCCTCGGTGACCCCTCCGGTGGTTTCGATGCGAAGTGTGCCGTTGTAGAGCGGTACCACGACGTAGTCCATCTCGTGTCGATGCGGGCCGGTCTCGGCGCCCGGCGCGAATCGCCACTCGGTCACGCGGACCCGTTCGTTGTCGATCTGGAGGGTGGGCTGTGCAGCGGTCACGCAATGGAGCGTACGCATCACCGGCACCCGCCGGCTGTCGCGCAGTCGGACCTGCCAGCCACAGCGAGCGCGTCGTGGCAGCAACACCCTCGGCATCCTGGTCGCACCCTGTTATCGCCGGCCGAAAGCGAGCACGATGGAGAGATGCGTCGTTGGGGTTGGGCAGCAGCATGGTTCCTCGTGAGGCACGACGCTCGCCGCCGCTGGCGGCTGACCGCGGCGAGCGCATTGCTGCTCGGCGTTGCTGGTGGCATCGCCCTGACGGCATTCATCGGAGCACAGCGGACCGACAGCGTCTATCGGCGCCTCGAGCGGGCCACGAGGGCCCCGGACGTCGCAGTCTTGCCGACCACCCCTGAAGCGGTGGGGATGATCACGGCTGACCGGTTGCGGTCGATCCCTGGCGTGCAGCTCGTCGGGGAGGGCGCTGGTTTCGACGCCTTGCGCCTCGTCGGCGGAGGCATGACCTCGTCACTTCTACAACAGACCGACGGAGTCGTCTTCGGGCAACTGCAGCGACCCATCGTCCGCGAAGGTCGCCTTCCAGACCCGCACCGTTCCGACGAGATCTTCGCCAATCCGGCCGGCCGGGCCGAGCTCGGTGTATCGGTCGGCCACAGTGTCGAACTCGTCGTGCTGCCGGAATTCAGTTACAAGAACCCGATCACCGAGAGCTTCGACCAAATCAACGCGGGCGTGAGCGCAGGCAAGATCGGCGTGCGTCGCCGGTTCACGCTCGTGGGTGTCGGTATCACGACTGACGACATCGTCCGCCCGACATCCGGCACGATCGTGTTCACCAAGGCGTTCTACGACGAGACCCATGCCGGGCCGACCTACGTCGGCTTTGTCGTACGACTCGAAGGCGGCCGACCGGCGCTCGCTGCGTTCGAAGCTGCGGTCGACCGACTGGCACCGGGCCAGCAGATCTTGTTCCAGACGGCGGCATCGCAGGAGAACTCGGTCTCGCGAACGTTGCGCCCGCAGGTGCTGACGCTGACGCTGTTCGCGCTCGTCATCGCCATTGTGGCCATCGGGGCGTGGAGCCTGGCTGTCGTCAGGCAGGTACGTGTCGACGCAGTCGACGACGCTGCGTGCGAGGCGATGGGCATGGATCGCCGCTCACGCCGAGCCGTTCAAGTGTTGCGAGCCGCGTCCGTAGCACCATTGGCGGCGGTGGTAGCTGTCGCAGTAGCGGTCGTCGGATCGTGGTTCATGCCGATCGCCGACGCCCGCCACATGGAGCCACAACCCGGCATCTATCTCGACGGTTGGGCACTTGGTCTCGGTGCCGTCGTCATCGTCGTCGCGACGATCGCGATCGCCTCGGTCGTCGCCCTCGTCACGTCGGGGCGACGCCGCCCGTCGGCCGCGATCGGCGGTCGCCCGTGGTCTGCCGGGATCGCGCGGCTCCTTCGTCGTCCCGCCGTCGTAACCGGTGTCGTGCATGCCCTCGACCGCGGCGATCGCAGCAACCCATTGCCGTCACGGGTGACGATGATCGGTGCCGTGTTTGGGATCGCCCTGGTCGTCGGCGTAGGAACCCTGTCGATCGACCTCGAGCATTTTCTGTACACCCCGCAGTTGTACGGCTGGGGCTTCGACGTCGGGCTGACCGTGCCCTTCAACGACCCCGTCTGGCAGCAGGTGATCGACGCGGTTGACGCTCGCGCAGCGGTCGACCCAGCCGTGACCGGACGCGCCTCGAGTCTCGCCATTGCTGGGCTGATCGGAGGGCGACCGGAGGTGTTGCTGGGCATCGGCCAAGAGGGAGGCACTGCCGTGAACCCGACCATCGTCGCCGGTAGGGCGCCGAGCTCGGCCACCGAGATCGCGCTCGGGGCGCGAACTGAGCGTGCCGTGCACGCTGGTATCGGCGACACGGTGCAAGTCGGCCCGACCGGCGCAACCCAGACGTTCACCGTGGTCGGTACCGTCGTGATCCCGGGCCTGTCACCGACATCGTCAGGTCCGCCAGGGCTCGGAAGCGGCGGCGTGCTGACGCTCGATGGTCTCCGGAAGGCCTTCAACCTCATTGATACCAAGAGCGGCGCGGTCGTCCTCGTCGATTTGCGCCCCGGCACCGATCGCGCCGCGTTCGTGGGTCGCATGCAGGCCGTCGCCGCCGACCTGGGACGCAGTGGTGGCGTCATCGTGGTCGGGCCGGGATTGCCGCCGATCAAGGACTCGCCAGTAGAGCCCCAGGAGGTGACGGCCTACCGCACCGTTCGCTCGACACCCTTGGTGTTGGCCGTCGTGCTTGGTCTGCTAGCGGCAGCGACCGTCGCTCAGTCGCTGGTCGTGTCGGTGCGCCGACGGCGCCGCGAGTTCGCCACCTTGCGAGCACTTGGCTTCACCGGCGGCCAAGTGCGCAGCGCCGTCTTGTGGCAGGCCACGACGGTGGCCGTGGTCGGTGCGACCGTCGGGGTGCCGCTCGGCATGCTCGCCGGCCGAGAGGCATGGCGAGCAGTCGCTCGTCAGCTCGGGGTTCCCGACCGGTCGGGTGTTCCGTGGTTGCTCGTCCTCCTCGTCGTGCCAGTTGCCGTACTGGCCGTCAACATCGTCGGCATCGCCGCCGGTCGGTCGGCAGCGGTCGGTTCCCCGGCTGCGGCGCTGCGCGACGAATGAGGTGACCGCGCCCACCTGTAGGGTCGGCGCGCAGTGTTGACGGTGTTCCTCACCCACAATCCAGAAGACCTCGGTGCCTACTACGCGCGGGCACTGCCGGAGTTGCAGGCGATCGCCCACGTGGTGGTCAACCCGCTCGACCGTGACCTCGACCCGCACGAGTTGATCGCTGCCGCGATCGATTGTGACGTGATCATCGCCCATCGGGCGACCCCCGGTGGTGCGGAGCTGTTCGATGCGATGCCCGGCCTTCTCGCGTTCCTGCGCTGCGCCGTCGACATCAGCACGATCGACGTGGAGTCAGCGAGCGCGGCTGGGGTGTTGATCGCCCGAGCCGACAAGAGCTTCGTTGCCTCCACCGCCGAGCTCGCCCTGGCGCTGATGCTCGACCTCGCCCGCAACGTCAGCGAATCGACGATCGACTACCGCGGCGATGGTTCATCGAGGCAACGACAGGGAGTACAACTGCGTGGCCGCACCGCCGGCATCATCGGCTACGGCGCGATCGGGTCATATCTCGCTCGCCTTCTTCGTGAGGTGGGGATGCGCGTGCTCGTGACCGACCCCGCCGCGGCAGCGACCGGCGACGGGTTCGAGCAATGCGATCTGCCCGAGTTGCTGCGGCAGTCCGACTTCGTGCTGCCGCTCGCTCCCGCTATGGCGTCGACCGAGAACCTGATCGACGCCGCAGCGCTCGGACTCGTTCGTCCTGGGACGATGCTCGTCAACGTGTCCCGTGGCGAGCTGCTCGATGAGGCCGCTGTTGCTGCAGCCCTCGACTCGGGTCGTCTGGGTGGTCTGGCAATGGATGTCGGGCGCGCCCCGGATCAACGCCCATCGCCCGACCTCGCCCGCCGGCCCGGTGTGGTTGCCACGCCCCACCTCGGTGGGCTGACGCCCGAGAATGCCGACGCGCAGGCGATGAGCTCGGTCGAGCAGGTGCGGGCGATCGTGGCAGGCACCGTGCCGCCGCGGGCCGTCAACCCGGACCACGCAGATCGGCTGCGGGCCTGGTGGCGCAATCACCAGATCGGCGAATCGTCGTAGCGCTACTCGTTCAGCCGCGCTTCGGCTCGGGAAGGTCGTCGCGGACGGTGACGTGCAAGCGATGAGGTGCCGGGTTGGCGTACCCGCCGACGTTCCAGGGCGGGAAGTTGGCCTGGTCGTTGCCTGCCGAGTCGCGAGCGCGGCAGCAGACGACGTACTCGCCCGGTTCGGTCGGGTTCCAGTCGTAGCTCCACGATTGCCAGGCCCATCGGCCGAGCTCGCCAGGCCCGATGTCGGCCTCGCTCCACGTGCTGCCGCCGTCGACCGAAACCTGCACGCCGGCGATCGCAGCCCAGCCCGACCACGCCCGTCCCTCCAACCGGCACGCGCCGGCCGCGACAAAACGTTGCCGGGTGTAGAAGTCGGGAATGCCCGGTGGGGCCATGAGTGCCCGCGGCAAGATCCGCGACATCGGTGTTCCCACATCGTCGGGGGTGGTGCGAAAGCGGTAGGAGTGCTGTTGCTGGTAGCCCTCGAATGGTTGATCGACGACCGTGATGTGCGAGAGCCACTTGACGTTGGTCATGCCGTACCAGCCTGGAACGACGAGTCGCAACGGAGCGCCGTGTTGGGGCAGAAGCGGACTGCCGTTCATCTCGTAGGCGAGAACGATCTCGAGACGGCGAGCCTCTTCGAGAGTGAGCGACCGCTCGTAGAACTGATCCTCGCCACCGTCGATGCCCCGGTCGAGCCCGGTGAAGACCACCTCGACCGCGTCGTCGGTGATGCCCGTCTCGTCGAGCAGTGGCGCCAGCGCGGTGCCTGTCCAGGTGGCGGTGCCGACCGCTTCGTGCAGCCACGGTTGGCTCTGCGGTCGGGGGTGCATCAAGACCCGGCCATTGCCGGCACATTCCATCGTGACCGTTTCAGAGCGTTGGGGACGCCGCCGCAGTTCATCGAGTGACAGCTGCAAGGGCGTCGACACCTTGCCGCCGATGTGCAGGCGCCATTCCGCCGGGTCGACGTTCGGGATGTCGTAGTGGATCAGGAGGTAGTGCAGACCGACCGGCGTGATCGGATGGCGCAGTACCTCCAGCGGCATGCCGTGGTTGCGCGCGGCAAGCTGGAGCTCTTGCAGTGAGATCTGACCCTCGTCGTCGGACATGAGCGACGGTAAGCCGCCGTTCGATCGCTCGTCAAGCGGGTGTCGTCGTCGAGGATCGATAGTCGAAATCGGTCGCGAACGAGGCTCCGCGTCCCACGACTTCCCAGCGCAACGCGGGGTCGTCGGACCGGGCGACCTCGTTGAACAACTCGGTGCCCGGACGATCGAGGCCGGGGATGCCGCATGCAACGTCGCCAGGAGCACTCGCCAGTTCGTGGGCCTCGACGACGATGTAGCCGGCGACGTCGATGCGCTTGCGAGCGGCGACATGTTCGAGGGTGATACGGGCCCGGCGCACGGCGTGCACCTCGCCAATGGCCGGTCCGTACTGGTCGGCAACGCTGCCACCGGCGCGACCCAGGAAGATCGACGCCAGTGCAGCAAGTTGAGCGTCGTCGACGCGCTCGTCGACGTACAACACGACCTCCCATGGAGTGGACGGCCGCTGACGATCGAAGTAGCGCAACGTCATCACCACGAGAACGTCGCCGAGGTCGATGCCGTCGGCGTGCCCGCTTTGAACGTGCCAAGAGAGTGCGCCGAAGCATTCGCCGTGGGTCGAGCGGCCACCGGGCGCGCCTCGGACGCTGCGGCACGGACAGATCGCTTCGCAGTTGCAGCCTTCGAAGTACGAGCCCGACACCTGCCAGTCGATCGGAGCGGCAGTCGCGTCGCTCACATCCCACCCATCGCGACCGTGGACGTGGCGTGCAGCCCAGGTGCCAGCGAGGGATCAACCCAGATCGCGATCGCCAGGGCGAACGCAACGAGCCCAACTCCGACGGAGAACCACCGACCGGGTTTGATGATCTTCTCGACGACGATGACCGCGGCGAGCACCACCATCGCAAGAACGTTCATGACCCCGAACGTCACCAGCAGGAGCATGAGCGACCAGCAGCAGCCGAGGCACCAGGTGCCATGGTTGGTGCCGACACGGACGTCGACGAATGGGCCACGAAGCGATGTGTAGCGAAGCAGGTGCCCGAGCGGTGATCGGCAGTGTTGAAGGCACCGGTCCTTGAACGCCGTCATTTGATAGATCCCGCAAACCACGCACGTGCCGACAGCGACGCCTTGCGCCCACCCAGGAGCGTTGTCGGCAAGGCGTTCGCCTCCGGCGGCGAGCGCGAAGCCGACGAGCCCAGCGGCCGCCCAGACCGCCAGATAACCAGTCACCAGCGAGGCAACCCGCCGGGTGCGGCGATCGCCCATCGTCCGGGCGTACAGCGAGGCGAACGGGGCAATCGACCCCAACATCATCGCCGCCATCATCAACGTCCAGACACCGAGAAATCCGAACAGGCCGAGCCCCATCGTGCCCGGCATGACACCCATGTCGCGGGCGACGGCGATCGTCACCAGCCATGCACCGGCGGCAACGATCAGCAACGCCGATGACTCGGGCTGGAAGAGTGTTCTCGGTCGGGCGCCTGCGATGGCGCCCTGGCTGGTCATGCCGCCCAAGAGAAGGGCGCTGAGAACCCTGCCGTACCGGCTCCGGAGTACTCGATGCCGAGCAGCGAGATCGTCGACCCGACTCCTTCGCCGACGGTCAGCGTCGTGCTGATCGGGTGGCCGACGTTGTGAAGCTCGACCGAACCCAAGCCGGGAGACCTGATGTCGGCAACCACGATGTCGACGTCGCTGCCGATGACCAGGGTGTGCCGACCGTCCTCGTCGCGGAAGGCGATTCGATCGACGACTTCACCGAGTATCTCGCCGATCAGCGGGCCCAGCGCGGCGGGAACACCACCGAACTCGCCGGTCATGAATCGCCGCAGTCGATCGAGCTGATCCGCGTCGGCGCCGCCGTCGAGCACCAGGCCGAGCCGCCACCCGCCCTCGCTCATGACTGGCGGTGTGTCGGCGATGAAGCCCATCGACAGGCCACTGACATCGACCCCGTCGATCTCGCCCCGGTCGACATGTAGCACCAGCACGACCTTGCACCGATCGTGGGTTGCCGCGCGGACAAGTCCACTCCATGTGCACGGGCAGATCACGTCACAGTTGCAGTTCTCGACGTAGGTGCCTTCGAGGTGGAACGTCATGTTGCCCCCTAGCTAGCTCTCGCAGCCCCCACGACTGCATGTACAACTATCGCATGACGATCTGAGGTCGTCAACGAGGGAGTTGTCGTACGATCGGGTCGTGCTACAGACGCAAGCGGTGAGTTACGACGTCGACGGTGTCTCGATGGTTGGCCACATGGCCGTCGACGACGAGCTTGTCGGGCAAAGCGATCGACGCGCTGGTGTGTTGTTGTCTCATGAGGGCGGCGGGTTGGACGACAACGTGAGGTCGCGGGCCGAGCGGCTTGCGGCGCTTGGTTACGTGGCCTTCGCGCTCGACTACTTCGGTGGTGGTCAGCAGCTTCCGGTCGAGGAGGCGCAGGCCCGGCTGAAGGTGCTCATCGATGATGCCGACGCCATACGAAGGCTCGGCCGCGCCGGTCTCGCGGTGCTGAATGCTCATCCTCTTGTCGACCCGGGCCGCGTCGCCGCGATCGGGTTCTGCTTCGGTGGCACGATGTCGCTCGAACTAGCTCGAAGCGGGGCACCGCTGCGGGCAGTGGTCGGGTTTCACCCCGGCCTGCGGTCGCCGCGACCCGAGGACTCCGCCAACATCGCAGCGAGTGTGCTGATGTGCTGCGGTGCCGATGATCCGATCATCCCGGTCGAGTCTCGTCAGAGGTTCGAAGAAGAGATGCGCACCGCGGGCGTCGCCGATTGGCGTATCGAGCTCTATGGCGGCGTCGGCCACAGCTTCACCAACCCGGCGATCGACGCACGCGGGTTCCCGGGGTTCGCCTACAACGAGCGGGCGGATCAGCGGTCGTGGCGATCGATGCTCGAGCTGTTCCACGAGACGCTCGACCCGCCGGTCAGGTAAGCCTGGGCCGCTCCCGAACGCGTGCCAGCAGCAGATCGAACGCCGGCTCGTTGAGCCCACCCTGTGGGAACACCACATCGGCATAACGCTTGCTGGGCTCGATGTACTGCTGGTGGCCGGGTCGCACCGTTGCGAGGTACTGGTTGATGATGCTGTCCTGCGTACGACCACGTTCGTCGACATCGCACTTCAGCCGCCGGATGAACCGCAGGACCTCATCGCTGTCGATGTAGATCTTCAGGTCGAAGCGGTCGCGCAACGCCGGCTCGTACAGCACGAGGATGCCCTCGACGATGATGACCGGCGCGGGATGGATCCACCGCACGGTCGCACTGCGGTTGTGCACGGTGAAGTCATAGGTCGGCGCCGGCACGGGCTCGCCTGCTGCCAGCAGGGCAAGATGGTGGTTGAGCAAGGTCCAGTCGTAGGCATCGGGATGGTCGTAGTTCGCCCCGATGCGGTCGTCCCAGGCCTGATGCGATCGGTCGATCTGGTACATGTCGAGACGGATCAATGCCACCTGCGCGTCACCGGCCGCGTGGGCCAGGCGCTCGCACAACACGGTCTTGCCGGCGCACGTCCCGCCGGCCACGCCGATCAAGAACGGGCGGTCGGGCACTGGCATCGGCGAGACATTAGTAGGGGGGTGCTTGTAATGACCCTGCTCCACCGGTAAGGCTTGGCCTCGTGACCGACGGATCTCCCACCCTCTCCGAGCGCGACAAGGCGATCATCAGCTTCGAGTCGTCGTGGTTCACGCTCGACGAGCCGAGGTATACCGCGATCAGGGCGCGTTTTGCCTGCTCCGTGGAGGAATACAATCTTGAAGTGAACCGGGTCATCGATCATCCGGCGGCATTGGAGTTCGATCCGCTCACCGTGCGTCGGTTGCGACGTCATCGTGAGCGGCGCCGTCGTGAGATGATCGAGGGCGCGGCAAGCGGGGACTAGACCGAGGGGACTTGAGGGAGACACATGAGTAACGAACAGCCGAGCCGTCCGCGCAAATCGGGCAGCAGTGCGTCTCCGATGGGCTCGACGCTCGCCATCGTCATCGCCATCGCCGCGGTGGTCGTAGGGTTCTTGATCCTCAAAAACATTCGCAGCGACAAGACCACGAAGAGCCCGACGACGACCCAGCCGACCAGCAACACGACCCCGCTGACCAACAACACGCAGGCACCGGTGCTCACCGAATCGACCACGACGGTGTTCACGCCGATCACCGCCGGGGCGCTGGTCCTCGTCGCCAACTCGTCGCACCAGAACGGAGTCGCCAAGACTTTGAGCTCGGCACTTGCGGGCCTGAACTTCACGATGGGCACACCCGTCACCGGCTCCGCCAAGGTAGCGGCCACCAAGATCCAGTACAAGAGTGGCGACGCTGTGGCTCAGCAGGTCGCGCAGTCGATTGCGGTGCTCATGGGCGTGACCGCACCAGTCGAGGTGATCGGGACGCCTGTTGCCCTCAAGGATCCCACCACGCTCGGCGATGCCACCGTGCTCGTGTTGCTCGGCGACGACAAGGCCAACAAGACACTCGCCCAGATGACCGGCGGTGCCTCCACCGCCAGCTCCGTCGCGACCGCTACGACCTGAGCCGCTCCAGCAACGTCGCTGCGGCGTGCTGGATGCACCACAGTGGTTCGTTCATCGCCCGCGCTTCGCCGTAGGCATCGACCAAGCTGACGTGTTCGATGCGCGCCGCCATCTCGGACGCGGCATCGCCGACGATCGCCCCGACTCGTTTGCCGGCGGCCAGTGCCCACGCCTGCACACCGCCGACGACCTTGCCCTCGAAGCTCTGCTCGTCGAGGTAGCCCTCGCCCGTGACGACGACGTCGGCGGCGGCGATGGCATCGTGCAGATCGAGCTCGTCGGCGACGAGCTCGAAGCCGGGTAGCAAGCGGCCGCCGAGTGCGACCAGCGCGCCGGCGATGCCTCCGGCGGCTCCGGTGCCGTCGATGTCGCGGACATCGATTCCATAGTCCTGCTGATAGATCTGCGCCAACCGATGCAGCCGGCCGGTCAGCAGCTTGACCTCGGCGACCGAGGCACCCTTTTGCGGCCCGAACACCTCGGCCGCATCGAGGAACCGCGTTCGAACATCGCAGGCCACGAGCAACTGAACGGCGCGCAGGCGATGGGGCGCGTGGATGGCGCGAACTGCTCCGTATCCGCCGTCGGTCGTTGCCGAACCACCGAGGCAGACGATGATCTTCTTCGCACCAGCATCGAGCGCCATGTCGATCAACTCACCCGTGCCGATTGTCGACGCGGCCATGGCGTCGTTCTTGGCCGCCCCGCCCACCAGCGTCAGCCCGGAAGCGCGAGCCATCTCGATGACCGCCGTGCCGCGATGCAACCGCCAATCGGCACGCACCGGATCTCCCAACGGGCCCGTCACCGTCGAGGTGCGATTTGCGCCGCCAAGTGCTTCCAGAGTGCCTTCTCCACCATCGGCGATCGGTAGCTCGACGCAGTCGTCGCCGAGCTCCCAGCAGGCTGAGCCGATCGCCGCAGCCACCTGTGCGCCGGTCGCCGTGCCTTTGAACTTGTCGACCGCTGCCAGCACGCGCACCGCCGCAGCCTAGGGTTCGAGGCCATGGGAATAGCCAACGATCTCGCCTCGCTCGATGCCACCGCACAGGCCGAACTGGTACGCAGTGGACAGGCCTCCGCTGCCGAGCTCGTCGAGGCGGCGATCGACGCCGCGCAGCGGGTCAACCCCCACATCAACGCAATCATCCACCCTCGCTACGACGCCGCGACCGCTGAGGCGGCGACGCCGGGCAACGGGCCATTCGCCGGTGTGCCGATGGTCGTCAAGGATCTCGGGTGTGTCATGAAGGGCGAGCCACACCACTTCGGCAACCAGGCGTTGAAAGACATCGGCTACCGGTCGCCTGTCGACTCGTCGCTCTATCGCCGCTTCCGCGCGGCAGGCTTCGTGGCGATCGGTCGAACCAACGCCCCGGAGATGGGCAGCACGATCACCACCGAACCACTCGCCTACGGGCCGTCGCGGAATCCGTGGAACCTCGACTACTCCACCGGCGGATCGTCCGGCGGTTCGGCGGCCGCCGTTGCCGCAGGGATCGTCGCCGTCGGGCACGCCAACGACGGAGGTGGTTCGATCCGAGTACCGGCTTCCGAGTGCGGCTTGGTCGGCCTCAAGCCCAGCCGCGGGCGCGTGAGCCAAGCGCCGTTGATCGGTGAGTCGTGGGCCGGAGCGACGATCGATGGCTGCGTCACCCGCACGGTGCGCGACACGGCAGCGGTGCTCGACGCGATCTCCGGCTACGAGCCCGGCGACCCGTACACGGCTCCGGCATTCGCCCGACCGCTCGTCGACGAGGTCGGCGCCGATCCCGGTCGCCTCCGCATCGGCGTGCTCGATCGTTCACCCGATGTCCCGTCCCATCCCGATTGCGAAGCCGCGGTGGCGGTCGCCGCCAAGTTGCTCGCCTCGCTCGGCCACGACGTCGACGAGTCGTCGCCGGCGGCGATCAGCGACCCGGGCTTCCCGGATCGTTTCGTCACGGTTGTTGCGGCCAGCGCAGCCCACGATCTCAGCGTGCTGGTCGACATCATCGGCCGGCCCCTCGCCGATGGCGACCTCGAACCCGACAACGCCTTCTACGGCGAGCTCGGCAGATCGGTGTCAGTGGTCGACTACCTGCGCACGCTCACGGCTCAACACCTCTGGTGCCGCGAGATGCTGTCGTGGTGGCACCCGGCCGACGGCACTGTCGGTCACGATCTGTTGCTCACGCCGGTGATCGCCACGCCGCCGCCGATCGGATACCTGACGGGCCCGGAGGGCGGCATGCGTGTGCGCGAGCTGTTGCAGTTCACCGCGCAGTTCAACGTCACGGGTCAACCGGCGATCAGCCTGCCGCTGTACTGGACCGCCGATGGCCTGCCTGTCGGCGTGCAACTCGTCGCCGCCTACGGACGCGAAGACCTGTTGGTGCGCATCGCCGCGCAGCTCGAGGCCGCCCAACCGTGGGTGTCACGGCGGCCGCCCGTCACTGCCTGATGGAAGCCAGCCTCGCCCGCGCCGCGTACTGCGACGCGGCGGTCTTTGCCGACGAGCAGCGGTTGGCGACGGCCACGTCGTGGGTGTGCATCGGTCGAAGCGACTCGGTCGGTGCCGGTCCCGGCTCGTACCGCTTGGCCTCCGTTGCCGGTGAAATGGTGCTCGTCGTCCGCGGCGCGGACTCGGTGCTGACAGCTTTCGCCAACCGGTGCATGCATCGCGGCACCGAGCTCGTCGATTCCGTACACATGGCAAGCTCGGCATGCTTCGCCAACGTCATTCGCTGCCCGTATCACTTCTGGGCGTACGGGTTCGACGGATCGTTGCGGTCGTCGCCGTGGGTCGACGACATCGACCCTGCGCAGCACGCGCTGCATCGCTACGGCCTGTCGGAGTGGGGCGGTTTCGTGTTCGTGCGACTCGCCGACGACGGGCCCGGATTGCTCGACGACCTCGGGCCGATCGCTGGTCGGGTCGAGCGTTTCCCACTTGCCGATCTCGTCGTCGGTCGATCGCTCGACTACGAGGTTGCCGCCAATTGGAAGGTGATCGCCGAGAACTACAACGAGTGCTACCACTGCGGGCCGGTGCACCCGGAGCTGTGCGAGTTGGTGCCGTCGTTTCGTGTTCGTGGTGGGTCGGCCCTCGACTGGGAACAGGGCATCCCGCATCGGCCGGGCGCCGATACCTACACCACGACGGGCACCAGTCAGCGGGCCTCGTTCCCCGGTCTCAACGACGCCGAGCGGGTCAACCACTTCGGCGAGTTGATCTACCCCAACTTGATGCTGTCGTTGTCGCGTGATCACGTCGCCGCGTTCATCTTGCGCCCGACCGCATTCGACCGCACCACCATCGAGTGTCAGTTGCTCTTCCACCCCGATGAGGCCGGCAAGCACGACTTCGACCCGTCGGATGCCGTCGACTTCTGGCACATGGTCAACCTCCAGGATTGGTCGATCTGCGAGCGCGTTCAACGCGGCATGGCCAGCCGCACCTTCACCCATGGTTGGTACGCACCGATGGAAGATCCGAGCCTCGACATCCGCCGTTGGTGGACGGCCAAGATGAACGCCTGAGGGGCGGGCTCGACTAGACCAGCCAGCTTGCTTCCCACGAGGGGTCGGTCAGTGCCGGTCGATCGAGCCGGAACGGAGTGAGGTCGCAGCCGGGCTCGCTGCCGGTGGCCAGCGCAGCCATCGTTCGGCCGAACCAAGAGACGAACTTGTAGCCGTGCCCTGCGCCGAGGGCGACGTGAACGTTCGGATGGTCAGCCAGCGTGTCGACCACGAAGTCACGGTCGGGAGTCAGCGTGTAGAGGCACGTTGTGGTCGACAGGGCGACCCCGAGCCGTCCATCGAAAGCCGACGCGGCGAAGGCATCCGTGCGCGTCAGGATCGCCGGATCGGGCTCGTACCCGCGACGATCGGGATCGACCGGCAAACCACCGCAGTCCTGGGCGATCTTCACGCCCGGTCGTCCGAACGTCGGGAAGCCGTAGAACGACGGGTCGTCCATCCAGATCCACACCGGGAACGATTCGCTGCCGAAAATCCTCGGCGTCTCCGTGTCGTAGTAGGTCACCTGCTCGCGGGTGACGGTCAGCGGCAGCGACCTGCCGAGTGGCTCGAGCAAGGGCGCCGTCCATGCGTCAGCGGCGATCACCACGTGCGCGGCCGCAACGTCGGCGCCGTCGGCGAGTCGGATCGTGACGTTGTCGCCGCCCGGCTCGATTGCGATGACGGTCGCGTCGCCGCGCAAGGTAGCGCCGCGGTCGGTTGCCAGGCGCTGCAGCAATGGGACCGTCGCTGCCGGGGAAACGATTCCGGTGTTGGCTTGATACAAGACCTCGACATCGTCCGGCAGATGCCACACCGGCCATCGAACCATCGTCTCGCCTGCGGTCAGTTCATCGAAGGGCACGCCCGCGGCGCGCATCGATTCGCGGTAGGTCTCGATGTCGATCGCCGCGCCGCGCGGGAACAGATCGATGCCGCCGGTGATGTGCACGCACGTCTCGCCGCTCTCGGCCTCTGCATCGCGCCACGCGTCGTAGGCCAAGCGAGTGAGGTGCACGTAGTGCGGTGTGTGGTAGCTGTGGCGGATGATCCTGCTGTGATCGTGCGAGGCTCCGTGATGGTGGCCGCCCAGCGCGAAGCGTTCGAGACCGATCACCGAGTGGCCGCCGCGGGCAGCGAACCAGGCCGTGGCACTACCGATGCCACCCAGACCGACCACGGCGACGTCGTAATGCTGCACGGGAGCCCACCGTAGGCGGTCGTTGTACGCTCGGCCCCATGACAGCGCAGCGGCCGGAGCAGCGCCCCCGTCCTCGCGACTGCGGCATCGTGATCGGCCTTCTACCAACCGGTGCTCACAACGCGATCACCGATGTACCGGGTCTGCGTGTCGGCCACTCGACCATTGCCGAACACTGCACGGGAGTCACGGCGATCGTCCCCGACACGCTGTCTTCGATGTTCAGCGAACCAATGGCCGCCGGCACGGCGGTGCTCAACGGTGCCGGTGAGCTGACCGGATCGATCACCATTCGCGAATGGGGAACGCTGGAGACGCCCATCGTGCTGACGGCGACGATGAGCATCGGCATGGCCTATCAAGGAGTCGTCGAAGCAACCCTGGCGGCGGTGCCCGAGGTGACCAACGATGTCGTCGCTCCGGTCATCGGTGAATGCGATGATTCGTGGCTCAGCGATCCGTCGGTCATGGCAATCAAGCCACACCACGTCGCCGACGCTTTCGCAGCCGCCACCGACGGGCTGTTCGACGCCGGCGCGATCGGCGCAGGTTCCGGCATGACCTGTCTCGGTTGGAAGGGCGGGATCGGCACGGCATCGCGAGTGGTCGACGGGTTCGTGCTCGGCGCCCTCGTGCTGACCAACTTCGGTGCATTGCAACGGTTGTGCGTCAACGGCTCGCCGGTCGGGCAACGGTTCGCCGAACGCGGTCGGTTCGGCGAGCGCGAGGCGCCGGAGGGGAGCTGCATCGTGGTAATCGCCACCGATGCGCCGATCCTCCCGGCGCAATGCGAGCGGGTGGCTCGCCGCGCCGGGCTCGGCTTGGCGCGCACGGGGTCGGTGGCCACACACGGCAGCGGTGAGATCTTCGTTGCATTCAGCACCACGTGCCGGTTCGTGCGAGGTGGTCGCGGTCGGGTGACGCACGACGTTCTCTCAGACCGCGATCTCGACGCCCTGTTCGCCGCTTCGGTGGAGGCCACCGAGGAGGCAGTGCTCGACAGCATGTTCAGGGCGACGACTACGACCGGCCGACTGGGACGCGTGGCCGAAGCGCTGCCGATCGATGAGCTCATGGCGCTGATGTGAGTCCCGCTGTCGGGGCCGGGCTGGCCATGCCCGTGGTCGTCGCCCCCGACCACGTCCATCATGATGTCGCGACGGGTGTGTGGTGCGGAGTCACCGAGGCAACCGACGAGCTGCCGGTTCGGGCCGAGATCATCGCCACCGCGTGTGCTGCTGCCGGAGCACCCATGATCGAGGCCAGCAACCACGGGCCTGAGGTGTTGTTGCGTGTGCACGACGAACGCTTCCTCGGCGTGCTGGAGACGGCGCACCAACGCTGGGTCGCCGACGGTCACCTGGAATCGCCCGGCATCCCATACGTCGCGCCCTACTTCTTCCCTCCCGTCGCTGGCCGACATGGCGGCAACCGCTTGCGCGGTGCGGCGACGATTCGCGCCGAGATCGGATTCTACGCGATGGACACCCTCACGTGCATCGGGGCGGGCACGTGGATCGGTGCGAAGGCCGCCACCGACGCGGCGGCCACGGCAGCCGACCTTGTTGCCGGTGGCCAGCGCGTGGCGTATGCCGTGTGCCGGCCGCCGGGCCATCACGCCGGCCGAGCCTTCTTCGGGGGGAGCTGCTACCTCAACAACGCGGCCGTCGCCGCCGCTCAGCTTCGCCACGCAGGTGCGGGTCGCGTCGCCATCGTCGACATCGACGCCCACCACGGCAACGGCACGCAGGCGATCTTCTGGAACGACCCATCCGTGTTCTATGGCTCGGTGCACGTCGACCCTGCCGCAGGCTGGTTCCCCCACACCGTCGGTCATGCCGACGAAGTCGACGACACCGCCACCAACTGCAACATGCCGGTGCACCCCGTTGCCGACGATGGCGATTGGCTCAACGCCTGCACCACGTTGCTGACGACCGTCGGCCTGTTCGAGCCCGAAGCCCTCGTCGTCTCGCTCGGAGTCGATGCCGCGGTCGACGATCCGAACAGTCCGTTGCTGGTGACCGATCGGGGGTTCGCGGCGATCGGGCGGATGATCGCCGGGCTCGACCGTCCGACGGTCTTCGTTCACGAGGGCGGGTACGTGCTGGCGACGTTGGCAGCGCACACATTGGCCGTGCTCCAGGGTTTCGAATCCTGACCTCGTTGGTAGCCTTTCGTTCATGGCCGTGACCGTTCGAATCCCCACCACGATGCGCCCAATTGTGGGCGGTGTCTCCTCCGTCCAGGTCGACGGCGTGACGTTGGCCGACGTGCTCGCCAACCTCGACAAGGCTCACCCGGGCTTTCACGAGCGACTGTTCGACGACAACGGCGACCTCCGCAAGTTCGTCAA
Source organism: Ilumatobacteraceae bacterium (assembly GCA_025358075.1). GTDB lineage: Bacteria > Actinomycetota > Acidimicrobiia > Acidimicrobiales > Ilumatobacteraceae > JAENVT01. The sequence continues at coordinate 5,016 of JANYKU010000138.1, read as the reverse complement.
CGTGTTCGTCGCCGACGACGACGTTCGTTACCTCGACGGCGTCGACACGAAGGTGCCAGACGGCGAGACCGTCAGCATCATCCCCGCCGTCGCCGGCGGCTGATGCTCAGAGTTTTCCGATCACCGTCTTGGCGAACGCCACGACCTCGGCCTTGACGGCTGTCTCGTCACCAGGGAACAGCCCGGAGATCAGCAGTTCCCGACCCCCGAGATCGATGTGCAACTGGTGCGCCGCCTGGTAGTACCAGGCCTCCTTGCCGACCCCATCGATCTTCTCGATGTCAGGGAAGACGATCTTCTCCTTGTCAAGAGAGATGTAGTCAGCCTTGAGCTCGATGGACACCTGGGTCAGGATTCCGCTGGGTCCGGTGTTGGTCTGGCCCGTGATCTCGTAGTCGCAGCCGCCGTTGTCAGGGTTGAGCACACCGGCGGCAACGGTTCCACCGAAGGCAGCGGCGACATCGTCGGTCGTCACGATGGCGCACGGGTCGACCGTGCCCGACGGCGCGACCGCAACGGTTGTAGCGGGTGCCGCAGCCGCGTCGGTCACGGTGGGAGTTGCTGCTGTGGTGTCAGCAACGGCAACGGCCCCTGGAGAAGTGGCCGGAGCCCCCGCACCCGTCGTTGACGGCGCTGTCGTGGACACGGTCTTGGAGCTGCCGCTGCTGGAGCAGGCACCGAGGGCCGCGCAAAGTCCGAGAATGGTAAGGGTCCGTCGCATGGGGTGATTGCTAGCACAGCATGGGCAGCGCGCTGTCCGCGGGCAGCGCCGAAAATGACGAAGGACCCCAGGCCGCAGCCCGAGGTCCTCGTCGTACGAACTCACCGATTCGCTGGGGAGGGGACTAGAAGTCCTCCATGCCTCCGCCACCCATGCCGCCCCCGCCGTCCTTCTCAGGCTTGTCGGCGACGACTGCTTCGGTGGTCAGGAACAGGGCGGCGATCGATGCCGCGTTCTGAAGCGCCGAGCGAGTCACCTTGGCGGCGTCGATGACGCCGATCTTGACCAGGTCTTCGTACACGCCCGTTGCCGCATTGAGGCCTTCGGCGCCAGTGAGGTTCTTGACCTTGTCGACGGCGACGCCGCCTTCCATGCCGGCGTTCTCGGCGATCTGCTTCAGCGGAGCCTCGAGGCTCTTGGCCACGAGACGAGCACCAGTGGCTTCGTCACCGCGCAGGCTGTCGGCAACGGCCATGACCGCGGCCTGGGCACGCAGCAGGGCAACTCCACCGCCGGGCACGACGCCCTCTTCGATCGCGGCCTTGGTGGTCGACACGGCATCTTCGATGCGGTGCTTCTTCTCCTTGAGCTCGACCTCGGTGGCTGCGCCGACCTTCAGCACGGCGACGCCGCCGCTGAGCTTGGCGAGACGCTCTTGCAGCTTCTCACGGTCGTAGTCGCTATCGGTGTTCTCGATCTCGGCCTTGATCTGGTTGATGCGACCCTTGATGTCGTCCTCGGAGCCGCCACCTTCGACGATGGTGGTCTCGTCCTTGGTGATGATGATCTTCTTGGCGTGGCCAAGCAGGTCGAGCGTGGTGTTCTCCAGCTTGAGGCCGACTTCCTCGCTGATGACCTGACCACCGGTGAGGATGGCCATGTCTTGCAGCATCGCCTTGCGGCGCTCGCCGAACCCGGGGGCCTTGACAGCCGCCGACTTGAACGTGCCGCGGATCTTGTTGACGACCAGGGTGGCCAGGGCCTCGCCCTCGACGTCTTCAGCGATGATCACCAACGGGCGACCACCCTGCATGACCTTCTCGAGCACCGGCAGCATGTCGCGTACCGACGAGATCTTCGACGACACCAGCAGGACGTATGGGTCGTCGAGCGACGCCTCCATGCGCTCCATATCGGTGGCGAAGTACGGGGAGATGTAGCCCTTGTCGAAGCGCATGCCCTCGACGAGATCCATCTCCATCCCGAAGGTCTGGCTCTCTTCGACGGTGATGACGCCGTCCTTGCCGACCTTGTCGATGGCCTCGGAGATCATCTGACCGATCTCGTTGTCGGCCGCCGAGATCGAAGCGACCTGAGCGATCTGATCCTTCGAGTCGACTTCCTTGGCGAGTGCCTTGATCGACTCGACGGCGGCCTCGACAGCAGCTTCGATGCCCTTCTTCAGGGTCATCGGGTTGGCGCCGGCGGCTACGTTGCGCAGGCCCTCGTGGACCATGGCCCATGCCAGCACGGTGGCCGTGGTGGTGCCGTCGCCGGCGACGTCGTCGGTCTTCTTGGCGACCTCTTTGACCAGTTCGGCACCGATCTTCTCGTAAGGATCCTCGAGATCGATCTCCTTGGCGATGGACACACCGTCGTTGGTGATGGTGGGCGCACCCCACTTCTTCTCCAACACGACGTTGCGGCCCTTGGGCCCCAAGGTGACGCGAACCGCGTCGGCCAGCTTGTTCATGCCGGCTTCCAGTGCGCGACGAGCCTGCTCGTCAAATGCGATCATTTTCGCCATTGCTTGTGCCTCCACGATGAGGGGTTGATGTCATTCGCACTCGAAGTGCGCGAGTGCTAGCACTCTAGACCGTCGAGTGCTAATCCGGCAACCCGTTCTGGTGGGCCTCGTTCGCCTCCGCTTCGCTTTGGCTCCTCGGCCTGGGCCCTCCGGGCCTGCCCGGGCGCCGACTGCCGGTCGCCAACGCTCGGGGTTGTCGCGGTGCCACCGTCGCCACACCGTCGCCACGACGGTCAGGATGTGACAACCCCGAGGGGAATGGGTGGGAATCGGCTCGGTAGGGTCGGCGGGGTGAACGTGGCGGTCGTCGGAGGCGGAGTCGCCGGGCTGGGAGCCGCTGTGGCACTGGCGCGCCGTGGTCACAGCGTGACGGTCTTCGAGCGCGACGACACGCCCATGCCGCAGTCGGCCGACGAGGCCTTCGACTGGGATCGCCGCGGGGCACCGCAAGTGCGCCACAGCCACGCGTTCCTGGCCCGCTTGGTGAGGTTGCTGAAGTCCGACTATCCCGACATCTACCAGCAACTCCTCGACGAGGGTGCCACCGAGATGCCTTTCGGAGTCGATCTGCCACCGACGATGCTCGACTTCGAGCGGCAACCAGCCGACGACGATCTGGCGATGCTGGCCTGCCGGCGCACGACGTTCGAGTGGGTGCTGCGGCGTGCCGCTCTGGGTGAGGGCCGGGTCGAGTTCCGCACGGGGATCGCCATCACCGGTCTGGTTGCCGAGGCGGCATCAGACCCGCCGCACGTCACCGGCGTCCGACTCGCCGACGGCACGGTGTCGGAGTCGGATCTCGTCGTCGTCGCCTGCGGTCGGCGCAGCGCGCTGCCCGACTGGCTTCGCGGGATCGGTTGCACCCCGACTGTCGACGAGACCGACGACACCGGAATCGTCTACTTCAGCCGTTTCTACCGGCTGCGCGACCGCGCCGCGTATCCACCTCGCACTGGCCCGATCGGTGGCGACCTCGGGTACCTCAAGTACGGCGTGTTCGTCGGCGACAACCGCACGTTCTCGGTCACCCTGGCGACTCCGACCGACGACCAGGAGTTGCGCACGAAGCTGACCGACCCGGAGGCGTTCGACAGGTGTGCCCGGCAACTCGTCGCCACAGCGCCGTGGCTCGACGGTCGCGCCGAGCCGATCACCGAGTCGGTACACGTGATGGCCGGCCTGATCAATCGATGGCGGCAGCATGTCGTCGACGGGCAGCCGTTGGCGACCGGGTTGATTCCCATCGGCGACGCGGTGTTGTGCACCAACCCGCTCTACGGCCGAGGTTGCGCGACCGCGTTCTGGGGAGCGCACCTGATGGTTGCGGCCATCGACGCCCATCCCGGCGATTCGCGTCGGATGCTGATCACCTACGACACAGCGCTGCGCGCCGAGATCCACCCGTGGTACCGAGCCAGCGTCGAGCAGGACGCCGAGGCAAGGCGAGTGGCCGCCGCATTGTTGGCCGGCGAAGATCCCGATGGCGACGCGTCCGACCAGCGCCGGTTCATGCGCGGCGTGTTCCGCGACGGGTTGCTGCCGGCATTGCGCCGCGACCCTGTCGTGATGCGGGCCTTCTTCCGCAGCCTCAACTTGCTGACGGCGCCCGACGCGATGATCAAGGATTCCGACGTGGCTGCCCGCGTGTTGGCCGTGTGGCAGGACCGCGACAACCGTGCGCCCGAGCCGGCGCTTGGGCCGAAACGGCGGGCGGACCTGCTGGCGTCAATCGTCTGAAACGTCGACGACGTCGGAGATCTCGTTCAACACGCCGCGCAGCTCTGCGGAACCGGGTAACCCGGCGAAGGCGGTTTCCTCGAAGCTTGAATCGTCGAGCATCAGCCAGATGATCACCCCGGCGACGGATCCGATCAGCGGGAAGAGGATGAACGCCCACAGCTGCTGAAGCGCCTGGGTGTGGGTGTCGGCGAACAGCGCAGTGCCCAGGCTGCGCGCCGGGTTGACGGAGGTGTTGTCGACCGGGATCGAGATCAAGTGGATCAGGGTGAGGGTGATGCCGATGACGAGCCCGCCCATGCCAGGGGCGAACTTCTTCGTCGTGGTGAACAGCATGACCATCACCAGCAGCCCGGTGAGCAACACCTCGACGATGATCGCCGACCCGAGCCCGTAGTACTTGCCCGACCAGAGGTTGGCGTCGAACTGGCCGCGGTGGAACCCGTCTCGTCCGCTGGCGATGCCGTAGATGATTGCCGCGCCACTGACGGCGCCGACCACCTGGCCGACCCACGCGTACACCGCGTGCATCGTGCTGACCTTGCGAGCCAGCAGCATGCCGAGGGTGACCGCCGGATTGATGTGGCAGCCGGAGATCGGCCCGATCACGTAGCACATGATCATCAGCGAGAACCCGAAGCCGAGGGCGATGATGAGGATCTTCAGCAGCCCGGCACCCGTCGATGCATCACCTTCGGGCAACAGGCCGAGTGCCGGCAGCAAGATGGCAACCCCCGGACCTCCGAGCATCAGAACCAGGGTTCCCACCAGCTCGGCGGCGAGGATTCGGCCGTTGTTGGTTGGTTCCAAG
>JANYKU010000132.1 GCA_025358075.1 Ilumatobacteraceae bacterium | reverse complement strand
CCTGCACGAGCTCTTCACCCGTGAGGTCGGTGACCTCGAGCAGATGTCTCATTGCAACACTTCGTCGACGATGGCAACGGCTTCGTCGATCTCTGACTCGCTGACCGTCAGCGGTGGGGCAAATCGCAATGACGTCGCCGTCACCGCGTTGGTGACCAATCCTCGGGCGAGCAGTTCGGAATAGACGGCCTTCGCATCGCGCCCGTTCGCCAGTTCGGCTGCGAGCAACAGCCCGCGGCCGCGCACGCTGGCGATGCCGGAAAGGTCATTGAGCCTGGCGGTGAGGTAGTCGCCTCGTTTGGCGGCAAGACCCGGAGCGTCGATGCTGCGCATCTCGTCGATCACCGCACTGACGACTGCCGTTGCCAACGCGGTACCGCTATAGGTGCTGCCGTGATCGCCCGGTTCGAACACCGCGGCGATGTCACGCTTGGCCCACGTGGCGCCGACCGGGAAGCCATTGCCCATCGCCTTGGCCATCGTGACGACATCCGGGGTGATCCCTGCATGCTGGAACCCGAACCATTCGCCGGTACGCCCGAAGCCGGTCTGGATCTCGTCGATCATCAGCAGCAGGCCACGCTCGTCGCACAACGTGCGCACATCGCGCAGGTACTGGTCGTCGGCGGGCAGCACACCGCCCTCCCCTTGTACGGGCTCGAGCAGCACGGCTGCGACGCTGGGATCGATCGCAGCTTCGAGCGCGGCGATGTCGTTGAACACCACATGCCGAAAGCCGTCGGGCATCGGGAAGAAGGGCTCGTGCTTGGCCGGCTGACCGGTGGCCGCCAACGCAGCGAGCGTACGACCGTGAAAGCTCCCGAAGGCACTGATCACGCCATGACGGCCGCGCCCACCGAACTTGCGTGCGAGCTTCAGGGCGGTCTCGTTTGCCTCGGCGCCGCTGTTGCAGAAGAACACCTGACCGATCTCGCCGGTCGCCTCGGCCAGCAATGCATTGATCTTGATCGCCGCCTCGACCGCCTTGTCGTTGGCGAATAGATTGCTGACGTGCATCAGCGTTGCGGCCTGTTGGGCGATCACCTCGGTGATTCGTGGATGCGAGTGCCCAAGACCGATCACCGCCAGACCGCCGAGAAAGTCGAGGTAACGCCGACCGTTGTTGTCCCACAGCTCGGTGCCGCTGCCGCGAACGAACATCACCTGGGGTGCGCCGAAGACCGGCATGAATGGGCAGACGGTGGGCGCCGCTGACGTGTCGAACGCGTGGGTGCTCATTGGATCATCGTTCCTATCCCCTCGTCGGTGAAGATCTCGAGTAGCAATACATGGGCGATCCGTCCGTCGAGGATGTGGGCGCGGCGGACCCCACCGCGTACCGCATGGGTGCAGCTCTCGACCTTCGGGATCATGCCGCCGGCGATCGTGCCATCGGCCATCAAGCCGTCGAGCTCGGCGGGCGTCGTTTGCCGGATCAGCGACTCCGGATCGTCGATGACGCGTCGCAACCCTTCGATGTCGGTGAGGTACACCAGCTTCTCGGCGCCCAGTGCCTCGGCAATCGCCCCGGCAACGGCATCGGCATTGATGTTGAACGCCTGGCCACTGGCGTCGGTGCCGATGGTGGCCACGACTGGGATGAATTCGTCGGCGAGCAGGGCATTCAGGATCATCGGGTTGATCGATTCCACGTCACCGACGAAGCCGAGGTCGGCGTCGCGGGCAACGGCTCGGATCAGACCGGCATCTTCGCCCGAGACGCCCACCGCCAGCGGGCCGTGCACGTTGATCGCCGCGACCAGTTGTGGATTGACTTGGCCGATCAACACCATTCTGACGATGTCGATCGTGTCACCGTCGGTGACCCGCAATCCGTTCCGGAACTCCGACGTCTTGCCGAGTCGGCCCAGCAATTCGCTGATCTGCGGACCACCACCGTGAACGACGACCGGCCGCATGCCGACCTGATGCATCAGCACGATGTCTTGGGCGAACAACGCCAGGGCATCGTCGTCGGAAGCACCGGCCAGCGCATTTCCGCCGTACTTGACGACGACGACTTGACCCGCGAAGCGACGGATGTACGGCAGCGCCTCGACCAACGTGGCAGCCCGTTCGGCCGGTGCCGCCAACGTCACGGATACATCCCGACGGCGGACAGACCCGCAGTCTCCGGCAGCCCGAGGGCGACGTTGGCGGCCTGCACCGCGCCTCCCGAAGCGCCCTTGGCCAGGTTGTCGATGGCACAGATGGTGATCACCGTGTTCGTTCGTTCATCGAATCGGGCGGTGATGTGGGCAACGTTGCTTCCCATCGTTGCTTTTGTCGATGGCGAGGTCGGCCCGACGACCACGAACGGCTCACCGCGGTACCGGCCGGCAAGGGTCGCCAGCAGCGATTCAGTGCTGACCGCGCCGGCCGGCTTGGCGTAGCACGTGGCGAGGAGGCCGCGACTGAGCGGCGCGAGATGCGGCGTGAACAACACGCGAGCTCCGGTCTCCTGCTCGATCTCGGGCGTGTGCCGATGATCGAGCAGGCCGTAGGCATTGACATCATCCGAGACGGTGCAGAACTGCGAGGAGTGCTTCAACGCCCGTCCGGCGCCACTGACCCCGGTGATCGAATCGACGATGACCCCGACCGACTCGATCGCTCCGGCCTCGACCAACGGGGCCAAGGCGAGCGTCGCGGCAGTGACGTGGCAACCGGGAGTGGCCACCAGCGTGGCTTCCTTGAGGTCTTCGCGGTGGAGCTCAGGAAGGCCGAACACGGCTGCGGCAAGAAGCCCCGGCTGATCGTGGGTGAACCCGTACCACGTCGGGTACAGCGAGGCATCCTTCAATCGGAAGGCCGCTGACAAGTCGACCAGGCAGCCGACCTTGCCATGCAGTTGTGGTGCCACCGCGAGCGATGCCTCGTGCGGCAATCCGAGGAAGACGACGTCGAGCCCCTCGGCCATCGCCGGGTCGAACTCGACGAAGATGAGGTCGGGATATCTTGCCGCCAGGCTCGGGTACAGCACGCGAGCCGCCGTACCTGCTTGGCTGTCGCCGGTCGCATAGACGACGTCGAACTCCGGATGCTGGGCGCACAGCCTGAGCAGTTCTGCCCCGGTGTAGCCGGACGCGCCGATGATTCCCACTCGTTTCACGAGGCATGATCATACATACGCATGCATGATCATGCAACACTTATACCGAGGCGCTCGACACCTGAAAGTTGATGTCGATCTTCTCGAAGCCCATCGACTTGAGCATGTTGGTCAAGATGAACGTCGTGTGCTCCTGGGCCCGGTTGAGGAGATCGGATTGTTTGGCAGCGTCAGCCATCTTGCCCATCGCCGCCTTGTACAACGGCGCCTCGCTGGTCGGGTTGTCGTCGAACATCCCAGCGATTCTGTTGAGCAGGCCACGGTCACGGTTCATGACATGGCTCTGCTTGTGGTCGAGGACGGGATCCAACGCATAGGCGCTCGGGAGGGTGACAGCGACCGACTTGGCATCCTTGCTGATCGTCACCCCGCCGGAGCCGAGCGACGAGAAGTCGACCACGGCGTCGACGGTGCCGACACCGATGAACTGCACTCGCTCACCAGCAATCGCACTCGGCACGTATTTCACGTCCTTCTCGAGGTCCAGGGTCACCTCGAACTGCGCCTGCGCTGCGTGGAAGTCGGCCAGATCTCGCAGTTCGGTGAGAACGGGCGGCGGCGAGTGGTCTTTCGTCACCGTCGTGAACGGCGAGTGGAGCAGCTGGAAACCGACGATGCCTGCAGCCACAAGGCCGGCAACGAGGGCGAACGCGCCAAGGAATTTCTTGAACATCAGAGGTCAGTCTCCTTGCGGCCCCAGGGGGTGAGCCGGCAGACCTCTGTCAACGCCAGAATGGAGGTGTGAATTCCATTTACGCCACGACCAGGGGAATGCTGCTGCTGGCGACGCCGCCCCTCGACGACCCGAACTTCGATCGGTCGGTGATCTACGTGATGGAGCACAACGCCGATGGTGCGGTTGGGCTCGTGCTCAATCGCCCCACCGCGGAGGGCTCAGTCGATGGTCTCGATCTGTGGATGGATCTGACCGTGCCGCCGACCGTTGTCTTCAACGGGGGGCCAGTGCAGTTCGACGCACTGATCGCCCTCGCCGAACTGCGTGGGCCGCGGGAAGGCGCCTGGAGCCCGATCCTTCCCGATCTGGGCAGTGTTGATCTCGCCCTCGACCCGACTGATGTTGCCGACGCTGTCGGTCGGGTGCGGGTGTTTCGCGGGTATGCCGGCTGGTCCTCCGGCCAGCTCGACGGCGAGTTGAGCGCCGGCGCATGGATGGTGTTCGCTGCGCAGCGCGACGATGTGTTCAGCGAATCCCCGGACGAGCTTTGGCGCGATGTGCTGCGGCGCCAACCCGGACGGGTGGCGTGGTTGGCCAACGCGCCCGACGACCTGTCGATGAACTAGGACAGTCACCTAATCACAAGCAGCACCTTGGTCATCATCCTGAGGTAGGGTCCGCCGTTGCGGAGCGGACATCCAGCGGGCAGACACCCTGGAGGTCCCAAGTGAACAAATCCCTACTAATTACGGCTGTCACCGCCGTGGCCGCACTAGCGGTCGGCATCGCCACGACCGCAGCGACGCGAACACCCGTGCATGCTGCCGCCCGATGGCAGCCCGGTAACCACGAGCCGTGGCAGTGGATGATCAGCGGCACGTTCAACCCGAACAATCAAAGCCAGCTTCAAGGCGACGCGGCCGATCAGCCGACCGTGTACGACATCGACGGATTCCTGAACACCGACGCCACGGTGCAGACCTTGCACGCTCGTGGCGATCACGTCATCTGCTACATCGAGGCCGGAAGTTGGACCGACTATCGGCCTGACTCCGGTCAGTTCCCGGCGTCGATCATCGGGAACACAATCGGTGGGTTCTCCGACAAGTGGACCGACATCCGTTCGCCCTCGCTGCGTCCGATCATCGCGGCCCGGATTCAGATGTGTGCTCAGAAGGGGTTCGACGCAGTGGAGCCCGACCTCGAGGACGGGTACTCCAACAACACCGGCTTCCCCCTGACCGCCAACGATCAGATCGTCTTCAACACCTGGGTTGCGCAGACCGTGCACAACAACGGAATGAGCGTTCTGCTGAAGGGCGATCCGGAGCAGGCCGCGCAGCTCGCCCCGACGGTCGACTTCTTCTTGAACGAGGAGTGCAACGCCTACAGCGAGTGCAACATGTACCCAGCGCTCTCGGCCAGCGGCAAGACGGTGTTGAACGCCGAGTACAACGGCAAGTGCCCGGCATCCGCGTTCTCCCTGACCAACCTGGATACGACGCTCTTCAAGGTCAACCTCAATGGGCCGCGTACGCCATGTGCGAACTCGAAGGGTGGCAGCACGCTCGCAGTGCCTGCGCCGACCGCCGTCACCACGACTACTGCTGCCCCCAAGACCACCACGACCGTGGCAGCAGTCAGAGTCCCCGCGCCGACGACGACCGCTGCGCCGCGACCAGTGCGCAAGCATCGTCACGACCCTCGCGTCGGCCCGAGATAGGTCGCTCGATGCGACCTTGTGGGAACCTAGCCCCGCAAGGTCGCACCGAGCTTGGCGACGCCGGTGATGACCTTGTTGCGCAGATCCGTCAACTCCACATCGCCCAACGTGCGGTCGAGAGCTTGGAGCCGGAGACGATACGCCAGGCTTCGGCTGCCGTCGGCAACGCCGGCGCCGCGATACACATCGAACAGGGCGAGCTCGACCAGCAAGGCGCCAGCAGCCTGCTTGATGGCCTTTTCGACTTTCTCGGCGATGACCGAGTCGGGGGTGACGAAGGCAAGATCGAGGTCGCTGGACGGGAAGCGACTCGTCGGCTTCCACACGGCGACCTTTTCGTCGATTGCCAGGAGCACCGACAGATTGAGCTCGAGCACGGCAACACGTTCGTCGACACCGTAGGCATCGAGGACGTCGGGATGTACTTCTCCGACCGCGCCGATCGTGTCTCGACCGAGTGACAGCGTTGCCGAGCGCGTCGGGTGCAACCCCGACGGGGGCTTGGACTGGTCGACCCGCGCGCCGAAACCCATCGCCGCCGCGACCTCGCGCCACACGTCCATCGCCGCCATCGCATCGCGCCCCGCCAGCGCGACTGCGAGCTCCTCGTACTCGCCGGGAAGCTCGCCATCGCCTGGCGGGTAGGCGTGCCCGATCTCGAACAATCCGGCGTTGGCACGTCGGTGCGACTCGTTGAACGCGATGGCCTTCAGCAGACCGGGGCGCAACGTTGTGCGCAGCACACTCTCCTCCGCGACGAGCGAGTTGATGATTCGAATGGCAGGACCTTGAATCCCGGCGCGGACGAGGTCGCCGTCGGCGAGGAACGGGTTCGGCATCGCCTCGCTGAGCCCGAGACCGAGCAACACCTCGCGAATCCGGCGTCGTCGGGCCTGCACCGGCGAGAGCCGGCCGTGCATGGCCGACTTCGGGACCGTCTTGCCGACGTTGCCGTATCCGTACTGGCGAGCGACCTCTTCGATGATGTCGACCTCGGCAGTGCAGTCCGGCCGCCATGACGGCACGCTGACGCTGAGGGTCTGTTCACCAGCGGCTGCGAAGCCGAGCCCTGCGATCAGTTTGATCATCTGCGCGCCCGTCAGCGATGTTCCGAGCAGCGCGTTGACCCTGTGGACTCGAACATCGATGAGTGGCGCGATGGGAAGGTGCTCGGACCGAGCGTCGACCATCCCGTCGTGGACAACCAGCTCGGGGCAGGTCAATCGCAGAAGTTCAGCGAACTTGGCAATCGCCAGTGGCATGCCCTGCGGGTCGACGCCTCGATCGAATCGAAACGACGCCTCGCTGCGTAGGCCAAGCCTGGTGGCGCTCCTGGCGATTCCGATCGGCTCGAACCAGGCGATCTCGAGGGCGATGGTCGTGGTTGCGTCGCTGATCTCGCTGTCGAGGCCACCCATGATTCCACCGATGCCAATGGGCACGTCGTTGGCGTCGCAGATCAAGAGGTCATCGACAGTGAGCCGGCGCTCAACGCCGTCGAGCGTGACCATCGTTTCGCCGTCGCTGGCGAGGCGCACCCGGAAACCCTCGCCACCCAACGTGTCGAGGTCGTAGGCGTGGTTCGGTTGGTTGAGCTCGAGCATCACGTAGTTGCTGACGTCGACGACGTTGTTGATCGAACGCATTCCGGCCGCGGTGAGTCGGCGAACGATCCAATCTGGCGAGGAGGTGACGCGGACGCCGCTGATGACAGTGCTCGTGAACCGCGCGCAGCGATCACCGTCGATGAGCTCGACCGTCGCCTGGCGTGTCGGAGCGCCGGGAGTGGTGACAACCCTGGAATCGGGCTGGATGACGCTGACGCCGAGACGAGCTGCCACCTGGCGGGCGACTCCGAGGTAGCCGAAGCAATCGGGCAGGTTCCTGGTGACGTCGAGGTCGTAGACGGTCTCGGTCGCAAGGCCCAGCGCCTCGCCATACGGGACGCCGAGCGGGGTGTCGCCCGGCAGGATGACGATGCCGGCATGATCGTCGCCGAGACCTAGCTCGCGCGCCGAGCACAACATGCCATCGCTTTGAATTCCGAGGATCGGCTTCGGCTCGATGACACGTCCATCGGGCATCGCGGTGCCGGGCGTCGCCAGGGGAACGATGTCACCGGCCTGCATGTTGAACGCCCCGCACCACACGTGACGCTCGCGCCCGTCGCCGGCATCGACGTACACACGGTGGACCTTGGCAGCATCGGGATGGCGCTCGGTTCGCACCACGCGAGCGGTGATGACGCCATCGACGGTCGCTCCGACGTGGAGGATGTCTTCGACGGCGAGACCGAGGTCGGTCATGGTCGCGGCGATCTTCTCGACGTCATCGCCGACCGGTGCCAGTTCGTTGAGCCACGAATGAACGATCTTCATCAGAACTGCTCCAGGAAGCGAAGGTCGTTGCTGTACATCTCGCGCACATCGGCGATCGCGTGACGCTCTTTAGCCATGCGATCGATGCCGAACCCGAAGGCGAAGCCGCTCCACTCCTCCGGGTCGAGGCCGCCGGCGCGCAGCACGTTGGGATGCACCATGCCGCAGCCCCCGAGCTCCAGCCATTGACCCGACGGCGTCTGGATGTCGAACTCGGCCGACGGTTCGGTGAAGGGGAAGTAGCTCGGCCGTAGTCGAGATCCGAAGTCGGCACCGAAGAACGCTTTGGTGAACGATTCGATGGTGCCGGCCAGATCGGCAAGCGTGATGCCTCGATCGATCACGAGGCCCTCGAGTTGGTGGAACACGGCCAGGTGCGTGGCATCGGTGGTCTCGTTGCGGAACACGCGCCCGGGCATGACCATGTAGATCGGTGGCGGCACGGTCTGCATCACCCTGATCTGCACCGGCGAGGTATGGGTTCGCAACACCGTGGAACCTGGCTCGCCCTCCTCCCCGTGTTGGACGTAGAACGTGTCGTGCATGCTGCGCGCCGGGTGGTCGCGCGGCATGTTGAGGGCCTCGAAGTTGTACCAGTCGGTCTCGACGTGTTGACCCTCGGCGATCTGGAAGCCGAGCCCGATGAAGACGTCTTCGAGGCGTTCCCAGGCCTGGGTCACGACATGTGCGTGGCCGCGACGTGGCCGCGTCATCACCTCGGTAAGGTCGATCCGCTCTGCAGCCAACTGCGTCGCTCGCTCTGCCTTGGCGAGCTCGCGCCGGCGGAGATCGAGCCCCTCGGCGACCGCTGCCGTTGCGTCGTTGACGGCCTGTCCGGCGGACCGCTTCTCGTCGACCGTTGCCAATCCGGCGAGGCCGGACTTGAACCCGGCGAACGGACCGCGCTTGCCCAGCAGTTCTGCCTCCAGCGCGCGGACTTCGTCCGCAGTCGCCGCCGCGGCGACGCGTACGAGTGCGGCGTCGGCCGCCCCCTCGATGTGCTCGATCATCTCCACACTCTCCTCAGCGCTTCACACGACATGGGTACGAAAACCCCCGAGCGGTGAGGTGGCGAGACGTCAGCGAGTCAGCGCGCAACCCCGAGCAACGCCCGGGGGCACCGAAATCGCCGATCGACCATCGGCTCATCCTAGACAGTGCTCCGCTGCCGAGCCACTTCGAATGCGACGACCGTAGCGGCCATCGCCACGTTCAGGCTCTCCGCTGGGCCGGCGTGAGGAATCGTGATCCATTGGTCGATCGCCGCATCATCATCGAGCCCGTGGGCCTCGTTGCCGACGACGACCGCGACCCGGCCGTGATACACGGGGTCGGTGTACAGATCGCCGCGGTGTGACGACGTGCCCAGCCGACGAAACGCGGACAGCGCATCGAGGGCGAGTTCGATCACGGGGATGCGGAACAGCGATCCTGCGCTGGCCCTGACGACCTTCGGGTTGAAGGGATCGACCGAGCCGGGCGTGAGTACCACCGCATCCGCGCCCGCCGCCTCGGCTGATCGGATGATCGTGCCGGCGTTGCCCGGATCGGCGAGGCGATCGGCAACGAGCAGGAACGACGCGTCGACCGGCAACGTCGCTGCGCGCATCGCCACGACCGCCACGACCGGTTGGGGCGTCTCGGTCGAGGCGACACGCTCGAGCACGTTGGGGGCCAGGTGGTGTTGCTCGATGTCGAGGTCAATGGTCGTACCCGGCGCGGTGTAGCAACCCTCGACCTGCCAACCAGCCGCGACCGCCTGGCGCAACAGCCCCAGACCCTCGACCACGAACACACCTTCCTCGTAACGAGAACTGCGACGCCCCAGGAGGCGTCGCAGTCGTTGAACCCTGTCGTTCGAGAACGTGAGCCCAGCAGTGTGGGGGGTGCTCAGAGAGCAGCCTTCGCTGCGGTGGTCAAGGCGGTGAATGCAGCAGCGTCGGTGACGGCGAGATCGGCCAGCATCTTGCGATCGACCTCGATGCCAGCAGCATTGAGGCCGGCAATGAAGCGGCTGTAGCTGATGTCGTTCAATCGGCACGCCGCATTGATCCGCTGGATCCACAGGCGACGGAACTCGCCCTTCTTGGCACGACGGTCGCGGAACGCATACTGCCCGCTCTTCATGACCTGTTCGTTGGCCGCCCGTACCGAGCGACTCTTGTTGCCGTAGTAGCCCTTGGCTCGCTCCAGCACCTGCTTGCGGTGCTTCTTCGAACCAACGGCGCGCTTTACACGAGCCATTTCACGATCTCCTTGTCGTTCTCTAAGTCAGCGTTCGCCGAGCAGGCGCTTGATCTTGCGCGCATCGCCAGGATGCACGCCAACCATCCCGTCGAGGCGACGGGTACGTGTCGATGGCTTCTTCTCGAACATGTGTTGGCGGTTCTGCTGCAAGCGCCGAAGCTTGCCGGTGCCTGTCTTTTCGAACCGCTTCGCAGCGGTCTTGCTGGTCTTCATCTTTGGCATGGTTGATTCCTTGTTGGGGTGATCGTGGGATCAGGCCGGGTCGGCCGATTCTGCGACCGCTTCCGCTACCGGTTCAGCCGGTGCCTGTACTGCTGCTGCTGCTACTTCTTCTTGCACTTGTTGTGTTGGCTGCGCCGGTGCCGGAGCATCGTCAGCAGCTGTGTCGTGAGTGACCGGGTCGCCATGGGCCTTTGGTTCGTGCGGTTTCTTGACGACTGCCTTCTTCTCGGGCGCCAGCACCATCGTCATGTTGCGCCCTTCCAACCGAGCCATGGTCTCGACTTTGCCGTGCGTGCCAACTTGCTCGATCACCGCATCAAGAATTCGAGAGCCGAGTTCGGGGTGAGCCATCTCTCGGCCTCTGAACTGCAGCGTGACCTTGACCTTGTGGCCGTCTGCAAGGAAGTCCTGCATGTGGCGCACCTTGGTATCGAAATCGCCTTTGCCGATCTTGGGGCGGAACTTCACTTCCTTGATCGAGACCTGAATGGTCTTCTTGCGCGATTCCTTGGCCTTTTGGCTTTCCTCGTACCGAAACTTTCCGTAGTCCATGATCCGGCACACCGGTGGGTTCGCCATTGGCGCCACCTCGACGAGATCGAGGTCTTGCTGACGGGCGAGGGCGAGAGCATCTGGCAGATTCTTGATTCCAAGTTGGCTGCCGTCTGCGCCGATGAGACGAACCTCTCGGGCGCGGATGCGATCGTTGTACCGGTGCTCCGGTTGCTGCGGCGGTGCTATGGCTGATCAATCCTGTGCAATGGGTGGATCCCTTCCGATGTGTTTGGCTGCGAAGCCACCAACACGCCGAAGAGACCGCCACCAGGACGGCCACTCGTGTGAATCGTGACCCGGACGCACGGTAGCTGGTGCAAGTGTGGCCGGGTGGGAGTGTGCTGCGAGCAGCCACCCCACTTCGCGATGAGTTGTCGGTCGATACGATACCTCATGTGAGCAGCGAAGACACCGAATCTGTGGTGGAAGACGCGCAGAAGGCGCTGAACGAAGCCCGTGGCCGACTGGCCGAAGTGCCCGCAGAGACCGTGGTGATCAACCACGTCATGGGGTTGTACGAGCTTGCGGCGATCCATCTCGGAGCCATTCCCCCACGTCTCGGCGAGGCCAGCCTGGCCATCGATGCTGTCGGCTGCCTGGTCGAAGGACTCGGAAATCGACTCGGGGCAGAGTCGTCCACCCTCACCGCGGCCCTCGCCAACATCCGCCTGGCCTTCGTGCAGATCAAGGCCGCCCAGGCCGCTGAGAACTGAACCGGCCGAACCGCGCCTTGTGCACGCGGCCGTCACTCACCTTCACGCCCTCTGAGCGCAGTTGCGCCGACTGCTCGCGTTCGTGGCCCGGCACCAGTCGGCCGACCGAGTTGACCACTCGCCACCAGGGCAGATCCTCGTCGGTCGTGGCCAGGATGCGACCCACGAGACGCGACAACTTCGGGTATCCGGCGTCTTCGGCGATGTCGCCGTACGTCACCACCTCGCCCTCGCGCAACGCCCGGATGACGTCGACGATGCGCTGGTCGCGCTCGTTCATGTCGTGACGATGTGGCTGGCTTCGTAACGACCGAGCTTGGGCATCAACGCGAACTCCACGTGTACGCCGACCGGGATGTCACGGCTGCCGTCGGCGATCACAACGCAATGGAACGGCACGATGCGGCCGTCGTCGGTGGTGATTTCGCCGAGGCCGACGCCGTTGTCGAACGTCGTCACGGTTCCGCGCATGTCAGGCAACGATCTTGCTGATCGGCAACTCGAGGATGTCGGAGGCGCCGGCGTCCTTGAGACTCGGGATGAGGGTGTTGATCGTGCGTTTGTCGACGACCGATTCGACTGCAAAGCCACCGCTCGCCAGTTCGCTGACCGTCGGCGACTTGGCCGACGGCAACACGTCGAGCACCGCCTGGTAGTGGTCGGCATCGACGTTCAGCTTCACGAGCACCTTGCCGCGGGCGTCGAGCGTGCCGAGCAGCAGCGTCATCAGCTGATGCATTGCGTGGCGCTTGATCGGGTCTTCGTAGGCCGTCTTGTTGGCGATCATCTCGGTGTAGCTGACGAGAACGGTGTCGATGATCCGCAATCCAGCGGCGCGCAACGCTCGGCCGGTCTCGGTGATCTCGACCACGCAGTCGGCGATGTCGGGGATCTTCGCCTCGGTTGCGCCATACGACAAACGGACGTCGGCGGCAATGCCCTTCGACAGGAAGTATCGCTCGGTCAGCTTCGGATACTCGCTTGTCACGCGCACGCCCTGCGGCAAGTCCTCGACTCGTTGCACGGTCGAGTCGGCGGCAACTGCAGCGACCACGAGAACCGGGTTCGAAGTGGCCTTGCTGTAACCAAGCTCGCCAAGACTGACTACATCGCTCGAGGTCTCCTCAACCCAGTCTCGACCGGTGAGGCCGATGTCGAACAACCCCTCGGCCACGTACATCGGGATCTCCTGCGGGCGGAGGATGCGTACATCGGCGATCCGCGGATCATCGATCGTCGCCCGGTAGTCGACCGATGACGACCGCACGACAGGAAGGTCGGCAGCCGAGAACAGCTCGAGTGTCGCTTTCTCCAACGATCCCTTTGGCAAGACCAGCCTCAGCACGGGCAGCACGCTACCCGGCGTTGATCAGTGGGGAGTAGGTGATTCATCGAGGAGCCGTACCGCATGGGGAACGATGTCGAGGATGGCCCCGAGCTGTTCGACGCAACCCTTCGGAGACCCCGGGGTGTTGCAGATGATCGCCCGACCAACGACGCCGGCGATGCCGCGCGATAACCGACCGAGCGGGTTGACCAAGCGCATTGCCTCGGCCAGCCCGGGGGCTTCGCGTTCGACCACCAATCGAGTGCCCTCCGGGGTCTGGTCGCGCGGTGCGAAGCCGGTGCCACCGGTCGAGACGACGAGACCTGCAAAGCCGCCGCACATCTCGCGCAAGGCGTAGGCGACGTTGTCCATCCCGTCAGCCGTAACGCGATGCTCGACGACGATCCATCCGGCGCTCGTGAGTTGCTCGACGAGCGCAGCCCCGCTGAGATCTTCGCGAGTCCCATGAACGACCCCGTCGCTGACGGTGAGAACCTTGGCACGCAGAGGTTGGTCATTCATGGTCTGCGACGGTATCGAATCAGCACCATTCCGTCAGTGTCATGATCGTGCGGCAACACCCGCCAACCGTATGAATACGCTCGCCACTGTGGGCCGGGCGGCACCTCGACAGGGTCGAACCCAGCGGGAACCGGGTGATCGATCGACTCCTCGGCCGTCAGCGTGCACACGCTGTAGGTCAACCAACCACCTGGGCGCACCAGCTCCGCCGCCGACATCAGCAATCGATGCTGCAGTTGTGCGAGGACCGACACATCGGCCTCGGTGATTCGCCATCGTGCATCGGCACGCCGCCGCAGCGCCCCGAGACCGGTACATGGCGCGTCGACCAGGACCTTGTCGAAGCTCGACGGGGGAAACGGCGGAGCGACGGCATCACTGACCACAACCGGCACCCCGGCGATCAACCGGGCACGATGCAACTGCAGGTCGGCGGCGATCACGTCGGCCCCGCTCGCCGCCATGGCCGTTGCCTTACCGCCGGGCGCCGCGCAGAGATCGAGGATCCGCTCGCCCCGCGTTGCTTCGACCGCAGCGGCAACCCACTGCGACGCGAGGTCCTGCCGGTAGCCATCCTCACGGACCGACACGGGCGCCGGTTCGTTCATTCGTGCCAACGCCATCTCGGCCTCGTCGCCGAGCTCGACACGTAGTCGCGCCACGATCCAATCGGGGTAGCTGAGGCGAACCGCGTCGTCGGTCCACTCCATCGGAGTATCGGCCACGCGTCGCAACACTGCGTTGACGAACCCCCGGGCCGGCTTTGGCGCCAACTCGACCGTCTCGCCCACTGCAGCGTGCGGGGCAACACCGGCGAAGTGCACCTGGTAGGCGCCGAGCCGGAGCAGCGTGCGCAGTGCGGGCTGCGGCTCCTTGATCAAGAAGCGGTCGATCAGCGCATCGCACGCCCGACGCATACGCGTCGTGCCGTAGACCAACTCGGTGACGAAGCCTCGATCGCGCTCGCTCAACCGCGAGCGCCCCAGCTCGCTCTGCAGCAACAGGTTGGCGTACGCGCCCTCATGATCGATCCGTTGCAGGCAGTGATACGCCACCTGGCGCGCGCTGCTGATCACTCGGATCGCCCGAGGTGCTCGATGCCGGCGAGCCGTGCCCCGCGGGCAAACTCCGCGAACGCCATCGTCGGCTTGCCCTCCGGCTGCACCATGATCAATCGAAGCCCGCCAACACGAGCACCGACGAGGTCGCCCGACGGTTGGTGGTCGCGGTCGATCAAGTCGGCAGCGATGATCTTGAGCCGTCGGCCGTTGAGCGTCGTCCACGCGCCGCCAACGCGCACCAGGCGATCGATCTCGATCGCGGACCTGGTCCAATCGATGTGGAGCTCCTCCGGACTGATCTTGGCCGCGTAGGTGGGCTCACCACTTTGGGGCTCGGGCGTGCCCAACCCGGCGCGCAGCTCATCAACCAACAGGCGGGTGCCGACGCGGACCAACTCGCTTCGCAGCTCGGCCGCCGTCATCGATTGCCCGATGTCGACGACCGCACGACGAAACACCGGGCCGGTATCCAGCCCGGCCTCGAGCTGCATGAGACACACCCCGGTTTGGTCGTCGCCCGCCAGCAGCGCCCGTTCGACCGGCGCCGCCCCACGCCAGCGCGGCAGCACTGAAAAATGAAGATTGACCATCCGCACCGCGTCGAGTACGTGAGGCTTGATCAGCTGCCCGAAGGCCACCACCACACCGAGATCGGCGTGAGCGTCGAGCACATCATCAACGTCGTGAGACACGCGAAGGCCGAGCTCCACTGCGGCGGCCTTCACTGGGCTCGGCATCAACTGCGAGCCGCGTCCCCGACGTTTGTCGGTTCTTGTGACAACGAGCGCGATCTCGAAGCCTTCGTCGACCAGAGCTCGCAACGGGGGCACCGCAATCTCGGGTGTGCCGAGGTACACCAACCGGCGCGGTGGCGCGTCGCGGATCACTGCAATCGCAGACGACGCTTCGGTGCCTCTGCCGCCGGCTGCTCTTGCACCCTGCGGTACTCCTTCATTGCTTCCTTGCGCTGCTCGGGCGTCATCCGATCGAACATCAACACACCGTGCAGATGGTCGATCTCGTGTTGGAACATGCGACCCATCAGCTCGCTGGCCTCGATCTCGATCTCGTCGCCATCGACGGTGAAACCGCGGACCAAGACGTTGTTGGGGCGCAACATCTCGACGTACAAGCCGGGGATGCTGAGGCAACCTTCGTCGTACACCCACTCGCCACTCGACTCGACGATCTGCGGGTTGATCATCGCCATCTGCTCGTCGTCGACGTCCCACACGAAGATCTGCTTCTGCACCCCGATCTGCGGAGCAGCGAGGGCAATGCCCGAATCGCTCTCGAACAGAGTTTCGAACATGTCGTCGACCAATCGGGCGATCTTGCCGTTGATGTCGGCTACCTCGGCCGCCTTCGACTTCAACACGGGGTCGCCGTATGTGCGGATGTGGTACGCCATAGCTGCAAGGCTACCGATCGAGATGGGTCACTACTTCGACGAGCAACCGGGTGCCCCATCGATGCCTCGCGATGTCGAGCTACGACTCCCTGACATGACCCTGACCCTCGCCACGGACCGAGGCGTGTTCGGCTACGGGCAGATCGATGCGGGCAGCAAGCTGCTGCTGCTCAAGGCGCCCGCTCCTCCCCCGCGCGGAATCCTCCTCGACCTCGGTTGCGGTGTCGGAACGTTGACGATTCCTCTTGCTCGTCGTGCTCCTGACGCCACGGTGTGGGCCGTCGACGTGAACGGCCGCGCCCGCGACCTGTGCGCGGCGAACGCCGCGGCCAACAAGGTGACCAACGTCCATGTGGTTCTGCCAGACGAGGTCCCCGACGACCTGCGATTCGACTGCATCTGGAGCAACCCGCCGATTCGTATCGGTAAGCCGGCCCTGCACGACATGCTCGCGTTGTGGCTGGCGCGACTCACGCCTGACGGTTACGCCGTCATGGTCGTGCACAAGCACCTCGGTGCCGACTCGCTGCAGCGGTGGCTCGATGAAAGCGGCTATCCGACAACGCGCTCCAGCTCGTCGAGCGGCTACAGGGTGCTGCTGAGTCGATCAGCGGGCCGGGTCGACCTCGATCCGTAGACGCGAACTCTTCGGCCGAGGTGTGCGTGAGATGGCCTCTGCAAGTTCATCCCACGTGGGAGCTCGGAGCAGCACGACGGCGCCGGCAGACGACGCCTCCAAACCGG
>JANYKU010000066.1 GCA_025358075.1 Ilumatobacteraceae bacterium | reverse complement strand
CGAAGAGGTCGTCGACGCCGGCGCAAGCGTCGCAGCCTTCGCCCTCAGGTCCGGGCTCGACGTCGTGGTGCGTACCACGTCGCGTTTCAGGTCCGGACGTCCATACCCGTTGGTCGACCAATCCGAGATGCTCGACCTGCTGACTCCGCTCGAGCAGGGCAGCGGCACCGACGTGCTGTCGGTTGCCAGCCTGTTCACTGGCGGGCTCGGTGGGGTTGCCGTACTTGTCGTCACCGGGCCGCGAGGGCCGTCGACGGTCTTCGCCCACGGCGACCAGATCAGCGTGGCGCGAGTTGGGGCCGGGGCAGAGACGGCCGGTCTGAGTTGCCCGGCGATCGCCGCGTCCGATGCCGCACAGTTCGCCGAACGGTGGGCGCAGTGGAACTAGCACCCGGTCCGCTCACCAACGGTCGTCGGCTGGTACGCGCCGTTGCCGTGTTGGCCTTCGCCACCGGTCTGGCGCTCAGCGGGGCCCGAGTCGTCGGAACGCGGTTCGAGCCGGTGTTGCTGGTGCCCGGAGTGCTGGCGGTCTTCGTCGGGTGGGCGCTCTCCCGTCTTCCGTTCGTGGCTCGGGTGATCGGCCAACTGTTGATGTTCGTCGGTTCGGGAATGGCGGTGGCCTACGCCGCCGATGGCACGTCAGCCGACTTCGGTCGTGGCTTGCTCGATGGTCCGCGACAGGTCATCACCACCGCCTGGCCGAGCCCTCGGTTTCCCACGATCTTCGTCGCGCTCGCGGCCTTGATCTTCGTTGCCTCGGCCGTGTCGATCGACCTGGCCATGCGCTTTCGCTGGCGCGCCCTGGCCATCGCCCCGATGGTGGTCGCGCTGATCGCGTTGATCGCGGTCGGGGCCCCCGACGGGCCGCAGTGGCAAGCGGTGCTGTTCGCGGCAACCGCCTCGTTCACACTGCTGTGGATCGGGCTCGATGATCGAGTCGCCAGCATTCGGTCCGGTGTGCTCGTGGCAGTCTCGGCCGGGCTCGCCGCGTTGCTTGCGTCGGTCGGCGTCTCGATCGCGGTGGCCCAGCGAGCCAACCCACGCCATGGCGAAGCCGCCAACCGCGACCTTTCATTGCTCGACCCACTCGCCCAGGTCGCCGCGCAGAAGACCGCCGACCCACCGACCGATCTGTATACCGTGGAATCGTCGGCGCTCGGGCAGATGCATCACTGGCGGGTCGCCGCGCTCGATGTCTACAACGGCGAATCGTGGGCGACGTCCGGAGAGTTGACCCCGATCGGCAACCGACTCGACGGCGGTACGACGGCCCAAGACGTGACCGTCACCGTCACGGCGGAACAGCAGGAGACCGCCCTCTGGGTGACACCGGGGCGATTGTTGCGAAGCACCGCACCCGTGGAGACGGATTCCGAGCGCCGAGTGGTGAGGATCCTCGGCATCGAGCGGCCGGTCAGCACCACCTTCACGGTCGAGCCCGAGGGCCAATTCGGTGCTGCAACTGCCGGCACCATGACGACCATCCAGCCAACCGAGATCGAAAACTCGTACAGGCTGTACGCAAAGAGTCTCGCCGGTTCGGGCACCATCGCCCAAGAGATCGCCAAGTTGGCCTCGGCACTGCACGACGACTACCGGCTCAACTCCGACACCCCCGGCGGTGTGCAGCAGAACCTAGTCGACGGCTTCCTGCGCACGACCAAGGTCGGCAACCTCGAGCAGTTCGTCACTGGCTTCGTGTTGCTGGCCCGCAGCCTGGGGGTCGACGCTCGCGTCGCGACCGGCTACACGATCGCCGCCACCGGTTCGACGTCCACGATCTCGACGAAGAATGCTGACGCCTGGCCGGAAGTGCGTACCGCAGCAGGATGGGTCACCGTCGAGCTCGTTCCCCAGGAGTCCCAGAAGACCCCGAATCAGCCCGCAGCGGGTCGACCCGAGACCCCGGCTGCGGCGCAACCGCAGAATCCGCCGCAGGTCGCCCAAACCGACAACAACCAGCCAGTGGTGGCTCCCCGGCTTCCGCAGAAGGCGAGTAGCTGGTCGAAGGCCCGTGTCTGGGTCCTACGCGGTGGTCTGTTCACTGGTCTGTTGCTGTGGCCGTTCGCGGTGTTCTCGACGATCGTCACGTGGAAGAAGGTTCGCCGCCGCAAGGGCCTCAAGGCTCCTGATCCGGCGCGGCGAGTTACTACCGCTTGGACCCTGGCGACCGACGCCCTGATCGACGCCGGGGCGAAGCTTCAGCCGAGTCACACCAATGCCGAACTGGTTGCTGCCGGCGTGCAGACGCAGCCCGCCGCGGGCCCGCCGCTCGGTCGTCTGCAACGTCATGCCGATGCGGTCACGTTCACCACGGCATCTTGCGATCCGCGGCGTGCCGCCGACGCCGTCGACCAACTCAGGCTGGTCGAATCGAGCATCCGCAACTCGTCGACGAGGTGGTGGCGGTGGAAGTGGTGGCTCAGCACCCGTTCGTTGCGCCGCCGCACGCAGTCGCCGCTGCGCTGAGCAGTAAGTACCTCGACGTCGGGTCCTCAGCTTGAGGCAGTGATCGTCAGGTTGACCTGCGCGGACCCCTTCGCCCCGTAGGGGTCGGTCGCCGTGCAGTTGAAGATCGCCGTGCCTTGGAAGTTGTTGAGCACCGTGATGTGCAGCTTGACCCGGCCGGGTTCGGCCGGAGGACCCGGATCGGGGTCGCTGGAGATCTCCACCGTGAAGAGGGTGGGTTGGGCGTCGCACGTGACCGTGAGCGCGTCGCCGTCGGGATCGGTGGGCTGCAGGTGAAGATCGATCGTCGGCTGGTTGGTGGTGTCGCTGACGTCAGGAACGGTTGGCGAGCGGTTCGACGTGATGGCGATCGTCGACGACGAGGTCAGTCCGCCGCTGTCGACGATGGTGTAGTTGAAGTCCGACACGCCGTGACCAAGACTGACCGTGATCCAGTTACCGGTGCGACTCACGATCGTCGCCGGGCCATCGATCACGGCGACGGTTTGCACGGTCAGGGGCCCAGCCTCGGTGTCGAAATCATTCGTCGTCGGGTCGAAGGTCAGCAGTGAGGCTTCGGTGTAGTACGCGTCGGCGACAGCGGTCGGTGGCTGGTTGCTGATGATCAGGTTGATCGTGGCGACCGCTGTCAACCCGCCAGGGTCTTGCACCGTGGCGTTGAAGGTGTAGGTGCCGCTCGCCGTGCCGGCAGGTGGCGAGGCGCTGATCATCGGGCCGTTTGCGGAAGATCCCAGGCTGACCCACGCCGGGTTGCCGCTGATCGAGGCGATCGTCAACGGCTCGCCATCGGGGTCGGACGCCAGATCGCCGGCCAGCAGGGTCACGGCCGCGCCGCCAGGGGAGACGTTGCGGTTGATGGGACCGGCCACAGGAGCGCGGTTGACGTCGATCGTCAGCGTGCCGATGTCGGTCTGATGGCAGCCGTTCTCCACAGCGAAGGTGACCGTGACGGAACCGTTCACCCCGGCCGGCGGGGTGTACGTGCCGGTGGGCCCGGTCAGACCGGCCCCACTGACGCTGCCGTCAACGATGTGGCCGGACAAGGCGTACGGCCCGAGGTCGATGTTGATTGGTTGCATGTAGCCGGTGAAGACGGTGGTCGACACGGCCTTCGGCGGGCTCTCGGAGCACGCGGCAATGCTGAGAGCGACCGAACCGACACTCGACGCACCGCTGCCATCGCTGAGCGAGTAGTGGATCGTCGCGGTTCCTGAACCGCCGGGGGTGGCATCGAGCTGGAGGATGCCGTTGTTCAATTGCACCGTGCCGAACGACTTCGGTGGCCGGTCGGTGAGAATCGCGCTGGGCTTGTCGCCGGTGTCGAAGATCCCGAGGTCGTTGGCGAGAAGGTTGACGGTGCCACTGCCACCACTGGCCACCGCGAGTTGATCGAACACCGCGACCGGGGGCTGGTTGATCGCCGGCGGATCGGTGACGGTCAACTTGATCTTGGCGGATGCCGTGAGTGCCCCCACCGGGTTCTGCACCGTGTACGTCACCGACACGACGCCCGAAGCCGTTGGGTTGATCGTCACGGTGCCGCCCTTGACGTCGACAGTGGCCGACGAGCCTGGGTCGGGCAAAGCCTGCATCAGGTTGACGTCGGTTCCGTTGTTGTCCTCGCGAAGGGCGGCGACGACATCGATCGCTACCGGCGGGTCGCCGAGCACCATCGTGCGCACGATGTCGTGGGTTCCCGGTTGAACGGCAACGGGGGCGATCGGGAGGACCTTGATCGAGATCGACACTGGCACGTTGCCGTCGTGGCCGTCGCTGATCGTTACATCGAGGCTGGCCGAAGTCGGCGTGTCGGTGGCCGAACCCGAGGTGGGCGCGGTGTAGGTGAAGGTGCCGGCCTTCTGCGAGAAGTTGGTGCTGCCGACGAGTGGCTTCGACACCGAGGAGAACATCAGCGGGTCGTTGTCGGCGTCGGTGGCAAAGTCGCCGGCGTTGATCGTGATGGAGGCACCGACATTCACGACCAGCTGTGGCGGGTCGGATCTGAGCTCTGGCGTGTGGTTGCCGGGCGGGGCCTTTGTGATGGTCACGATGATCCACGCTTCGGCCGTGCGGCCCTGGCTGTTGCTGACCTTGTACTTGCATCGGAACGTGCCGTTCTGCCCGGCAGGTGGTACGAAGGCGACTCGCTCGTCGGCGGTGACCGATGCGTCGCCACCGTTGGGGCAGACCGGCTTCCCGGAGAGTTGTGGCTTCCCACCGGACGGGTCGCTGTCGTTGGCGAGCACGTCGATGTTGACCGGCTTGTCGGTAAACGTGTCGGCGAAGTCGTCGCGGGCGAACGGGGCGCTCGGCAACGGTTCGGCGAGCACCGTGACCGTGACGGTACCGATGGCGACGTTGCCGTGGCCGTCGCCGATCTTGTAGTTGAAGCTGACTGGCGTCGGCTTGGTGATGTTTGGCAGGTTCGGTGTAAAGCGCACCGAGTTGCCCTCGACGTTCGTCGTACCGACACCGCCGTCCGGCTGGTCGACCTGGAGCAACTGGATGGGATCGAGATCGGGGTCGACATCGTTGGCGGTGACGGCGATCTTGACCGAGTTCCCGACGACCACGCGTTCGGTATCGGGGTTGGCGACGGGTGGGCGGTTCGGCGCCGTGTCGTCGACGCGCACCACGAGCACATGACCGGTCCGGTCGTGCCCGGTCATGCCGTCACTGAGGGTGTAGGTGACCACCGACAGATCCGTGGCGCCGGGCTGCAGCGTGATCTGCAGCTGCTGGCTTCGAATGGTGGCCAGCACGCCACTGGGGGCCTTGACCTCGGTGACCCTCAAGTCGTCACCGTCTGGATCGACATCGTTCGCTCGCACGTCGACCATGGTCGGCTTTCCGATCGGCAGGCGAACCGCGTCGGGGTTGGCGACCGGCGGTTCGTTCGGTGAATCGGCGCCCAAGACATCGACGGTGACCAGCGTCTTCTCGCTGGTGCCGCCCTGCGGATCGGCCGCTTGATACTTGAACGTGTAGACACCCGGTGCGTCGGGCGGTTCGTACTTCAGCGCCGGTAGCCCGGTCGGACCCTTGGTGGCGGTGATCTTGGCGGCGCCGTTCTCGCTGAACGTCGGCACGGAGAGCACGTCCCGCTCTGGGTCGATGTCGTTGGCCAGCACGTCGATGATGACGGCGCGGCCGAGGCGGGTCTTGACGTGGTCGGGCGTGGCGATCGGGGGACGGTTGGGGCTGTCGCGGGCGAACAGTTGCACGCTGACGTTGGCCGACACCTTGTTGCCGTGCTCGTCGACGATCGTGTAGTCAAAGTTGTCGGACCCACTGAAGCCCGGTTCGGGCTTGTAAGAAACAGAGGTGCTGTTGAGCACGTCGGCGGTTCCGTGGCTGGCCTTGTGCTTGTCGCCGACGCTGACGAGGGCGATTGCATCGCCGTCGTAGTCGTAGTCGTTGCCGGTGACGGGAATGGTGATCGTGGTACCGGCGCGGGCAGTGACCGAGTCGTCAACTGCGATGGGCTTCTCCTCGATTCCCTTGTGGTCGAGATGGTCGATCTCGGTGTCAGTACCGGGGACGTTGCCGGCACCCGCTGCGGACGGACCGTTGCCGGCACCATTGTTCTGAACCTGGCCCTGGGCATCGAAGGACGGGGCGAGGACGTCGTTCTTGTGGATCGGTGCTACCCCGAAGTCGTGGATGACCCAGGCGAATTCGCCCTTCTGATCGTCGATCCAGATCATCCCGTTGACGGCGGTGATCGCCAGCGGGACGCCTTGGCGGACGCCCTGTGGGCCACCCGAGCTGAGAATCGCGCTGTTGTCGATGTCGATGCGTTGCACTTGGTTGTCGGAACTCACCACGACGGCCACGTCGCCGGCCACTGCGAGCTTGTCGCTGGCGCCGATTCTCAGTCCGGGAACGATCACCGTTCGCTCGATTCCCGTCTTGCCAACGCACGCCAAGGTGTTGCCCGAACCCATCCACATACAGGATGCGTCGTCTCCCGTGGTCTGCAGCACGGCATCGGCCACGTTGGGGAGCGAGCCGACGGGCACGTCGCCCCCTTCCAACCAGTGCACGGTCTGGTTCTTCACGTCGAGGAACACGGCGTGTGAGCCGACGGTCGTGGCGGTAGTGAGCGGGCCGCGCAGCGGGAACGGTCGACTGGAGCCGTCGACGTTGACGTGCTTCGCATCGGAGGCGCTGAACAGCCACATGCTGCCGTCGCGGGCGACCAGGGCAGTCTTGGCCTTGGGGATCGTGATCTGGCGACTGAGGTCGCCGGCCGGAACGATGCTGGCTTGATCGGTATCGGTGTTGACCACGGTCAGCCCGTTCGCACCCACGCCGAGATGGTTCGAGGTCGTCAATTCCGACAACGACGCCACGGCTTGTGCTGTGCCCAACTGCAGACTGGCCGTGGAGATGGCGCGCACCGAGCCCTGCGACGGTGCAACCAGGAACGCGCCGCCCGCACCTTGCACGGCGAGCTCGTTGGTGGCGGCATCGGACTTCGCATCGATCGTCGCCACCACGTGACCGGAGAGCCCGTCGGCGAGTACGAGCTTGTGCGTGGGTTGATAGACGAGCCACCGAGTGGCCGCGGCCGACTTCAACAGCGTTGGTCGCACGCCGTCGCTGTGGGCGATTGCGACGGTGGCGGCGATGATCGCAGTGGTTCCGAGCGCGGCATACCCAACGGTTCGCCAACTCACCTTCTGCATCTGTGCCATGCCGCCTACCTCAGGACGATGATCGCTCAGCGACGTAGTCGAATGTCAGTGTACTGGTCGGTCACACGCGCTGTCCGTACGCTCCACTGCCTGCGAAGGCCAGGGCGTCGGCCAGGGTCATCGGCTTGGCGAAGAGGTAGCCCTGGGCCATCTTGCATTCGAGCCGGTTGAGCTCATCGAGCTGCGCCTCGGTCTCGACGCCCTCGGCGATCGGCGCAAACCCCAACTCGTGGGCCAGCGACAGGATCAGCCGAACGAACTCGCTGCCGCCGCGCTCGCCGTCGAGCCCGTTGATCAGGCTGCGGTCGATCTTGACGAAGTCGGCGGAGAACTGCCGCAGCAGCGCCAGGTTCGAATAGCCCGTGCCGAAGTCGTCGATGGCGATGCGAACACCGAGCCCGTGCAACTCGTCGAGTTGCGGCCGGGCGGCCACGATGTCGGCCATGACGATGTCTTCGGTGATCTCGACGGTCAGCGCCGAGGCGCCGATGCCGGCCCGGGTGATCGCCTTGGCGACGTTCTCGACCAGGTTGCCGTCGTTCAACTCGGCCGACGACAGGTTGATCGACATGCTGAGGTTCGGCGAGCGGAGGCGCAGCAGCGACGCGGCTCGAGCCGCCTCGTTGAGCACGAACTCGCCCAGTTGCGTCGAGAACCCGCCGGTCTCGATGATCGGCATGAACTTGCCCGGCAGGATCAGCCCGCGTGTCGGGTGCTGCCACCGCACGAGCGCCTCGAACCCGAGCACCTCGCGACTGCCGGTGTTGACGATCGGTTGGTAGTGCAATGACAGCTGGTTGTCGCGGAACGCGGCTCGCAGCTCGCGCTCCATGTCGAGCCGGTCGTCGACCTGGCGGCGCATGGTCTGGTCGAACAAGGCGATGCGTCGTCGGCCGGCCTGCTTGGCTGCGTACATCGCCAGGTCGGCTCGCTGAACGATCTCGTTGGCCGGGTCGGACCCGATGCCGAAGGCCACGCCGACGCTCATCGACACGACGTGCTCTCGACCGTCGAGGCTGATCGGTGCCTTCACCGCGGCGAGCAGACGATCGGCGATGGCGGCGACTTCATGGTCGGTTCCGATGTTGCGACACACGACGAGGAACTCGTCACCGCCGAGGCGGCCGACGATGTCTCCGCCGCGTGTAGCGGTCTGCAGGCGATCGGCCACGACCTGCAGCAAACGGTCGCCGACGGAGTGGCCGAGACTGTCGTTGACGACCTTGAAATCGTCGAGGTCGCAGAACATCACCGCCATGCGTTCGCGGTCGCCGATCGTGTTGGTCAGCAGGTGGAACAGTTGCTGGCGGTTCGGCAGGCCGGTGAGCGCGTCGTGGCCGGCGTCGTGAGCCAGCCGCGCTTCGAGCCGCTTGCGATCCGACAGGTCGCGATACGTGACGGCGAAGCCCTCGAGCTTGCCCTTCTCGTCGCGGATGCCCACAGCGACCCCCGACATCGGGTGGCGCTCGCCCTCCTGATCGACCATCTCGATTTCCCCACTCCACGTGCCACCGTCGCGGATGGCCTCGCCGATCTCGGCGAACATCGTCTCGCGGTATTCCTCGGGGATGAACTTCAACGTGTCGTTGCGGTTCAACGGGTTAGCGCCGAAGAACCGTTCTCCGGCCGGGTTGAGGTAGTTGCTGCCGTCACCGAACGAAGCGATGGCGACGAGATCGGTCGTCGCGTCGGCGACGGCACGGAAGCGCTCCATCTCTCGCCGCCGCCCGACCTCGTCGTTCATGTCGCGAACGACGATGACCGTGCCGGTGTGGTGCCCGTTGTGGTCGATCGCCGGAGCGGCCACGATCTGCACGTTGCGTGGGCCGAGGTGGGGAAGTTGGAGTCGGCAGTTGTAGGTCGCGGTCTCACCCTTGGCCACCTGGGATTGGATGGCCTCGAAGATGTGCTGATCGGCAGGATCGAGGTAGTTGCGCAGGGCACCGACGTCGCTGAGCACCGGCGTGGTGTCGAGGTACTCGGCGATGCGGGCATTCATGAACGAGTCCTCGGTCTCGTGGCCGATGACCATGATGCCGATCGGCGCGGTGTCGAGGACGGTACGCAGATAGTTCTCACTGGTCGTGGCGCGGGCCGCGTCGCGAGTCGCGTTCGTCGCGGACGCGGTGGCTTCCTCGAGCGCGTCGGCCACGAGCCCGGCCAGCACGCCTCCGATCAGCACGATCGGAACACGCAGCAGACCGGACGTCACCCCGAAGCTCGAAGTCGCGGCGATGCCGACGCCGACGGCATTGGCGATGACGAACGGATAGGCGCGGCGCAACCCGAACACCAGCGGGTAGCACACGCCGAGGATCGAGAACCAGGGCACGAAGTCGACGAGGTGCCCCGAGAGCACCGACGACATCGCAATCAGCAGGCCGGTGGCGACGGTGGCTCGAACGAGCCCGAGTCGCTCGCCGGTGCCGTAGATCAGGCTGAACAGGCCGAGGGCGCACCCTGCGACCGCACCGAGCAGCACGGGAACCGACACCGGCCACACCGAGGTGCGCAGCAGGTAGTGAGCGCAAAGGACGACGAGGAGCAGCGGCTCGCAGCGCGACACCAGCCAACGCAGCTTCTCCGAGCGCGAGGCGTCGGCCGGATAGTTGAGGCGGTTCATCATCTCGATCTCAGATTCGGTCCGTGACTCGGTTCATGAGTGGGGTTGTGGTTGGGGCCGCAACGAGGGCCGCAATCCCGGCCGCGATCCCGGTTCTTGCAGGCGTCCCGTCCCACCACAGAGGTAAAGACTACTCCACGTGGTGGACCTGACGCAATACGTAAGGATTCATTTTCGTCAGACCGACAACATGGCGTTGACGTGGCCTTGGAGGCGGTCGATCCCGCTGCCCTTGCTGGCGCTGACCCACAATACGTCGTCTTCTTCGAGGTGGCAGGCGCCGGCCAGTTGCTGTCGGCGGCCGGCCAACTTCGAAGGCTTGACCTTGTCGAGCTTGGTCGCCACGATCTGGTACGGCACAGCATTGGCCTGCATCCACGCCAACATCTGCAGGTCGAGCTTGGTCGGGCCGATCTCACCGTCGACGAGCACGAAGACCAGCACCAACGGTTCACGCTCCAAAAGGTAGCCCTCGATCATCGCCTGCCACGTCGCCCGTTCGCGCCCCGGCACCGCTGCGTACCCGTAGCCGGGGAGGTCGACCACGGTTGCACCGCTCGGCAGCGTGAACATGTTGATCAATTGCGTGCGGCCGGGCGTGTTCGAGACCTTGGCCAGTTGCCTGCGGTTGGCGAGCGCGTTGATGAGCGATGACTTTCCGACGTTCGAGCGCCCGACGAACGCGACCTCGCCTGGCGAGTCGGGAAGGTCGACGTGGCGCTTCGCAGAGGTGACGAACGTGAGTTGAAGCGGCACGTCGAGCGCTACTGCGAGATGCTCTCGCCCCACGCTTTCAGCGTCGAGTTGAGGAGGTCTTGTGTCGGTGCGAAGGACCACAACACGACGTTGGTGACCCCGACGAGGAAGTTGACGGTGCCATCGGCGTCGTTCCAGGTGAGGCCGTTGAGCGTGCCGACGGTCATTGGTGTGGTCGTCGCCGAGTTGGTGATGAACGGCGTCGCCTCGTCGAACGAGCCCGGCGTGAGCGGGTTGGTGTTGGACTCGAAGGCAAAGATGCGGCCCATGGTCTTTCCGTTCGAGCCGATCACGTCGACCGCGCTGATGCGGCCGGACTGGGCGGCCATCGACGGCGCGAGGTCGAGCAGCGTTACGAAGCCCGAACTCGCCGTGGCCGGCGCGTCGGCGAACGTGTAGTTGCCGAGCGGCACGAGACTGGTCGACGAGGTGATCTGCTTGTCGCCGGTTGCGGGCGTCGTACCGACCGGGATCGTCGCCGGCGGGACGGTTGTTGGCGGCTCGGTGGCGATCGGGAGGGTCAGCGGCACCGGGACCTCGGTGGTGGTGGTGGTGGTGGTCGGGGCGACCGTGTCGACCGTCGTGAACACCGGGTCGATCTGACAGCGGCTGATGTTGAGGCTGTGGGCGAGGTCGTTGCTCTGCGAGGCCTGCTTGGTGAGCTTGGTCATCCGCGAGGTGACCGTGCCCTGGTCGTTCTCCTTCGCCGCTTTGGCGATGGCGTCGAGCGTGTCGAGCTGGTCTCCGAAACTGGTGATCAAGTCCTTGACGTCGGACGCAAATTGCTTGTCGCTCGTCGGGACGGTGAGCTTCTTCAACTCGTTCACACCGTCTTCGTACAGCGGCGAGGCGTTGGTGGCGTTCTTGCGAATGTCGTCGAGCGACGTGGTGGCGTCGAGGTTGCCGATGCCGCGATTGATCGTGCGACAAACGGTGGCCATTTGGTCGCTGAACGCCGCGCTGCTCGGGCCCTTGCTGCTTCCGCCGCACGAGGCCAGAACCAGAGCAACGGTGAGGGACGCCGACACAACCACCCGCTTGTTCATACCGCCACCTTTCAGTCCATCTGCCGCTATGGTATCCGCGCCGCCTCGTCGAGCCCGGCTCTGTCGGATCCGTCAGCCGTGCAGCAGGCGATACGCCGCGGCTTCGATCTCGTCCTCGCTGAGCAGCACGAGCTTGGCCGCGTCGCCGAGCGGGA
>JANYKU010000059.1 GCA_025358075.1 Ilumatobacteraceae bacterium | reverse complement strand
GGAGTGGTACGCCAAAGGCGTCAAGATCACCGACACCGAAATGGCAGCCCTACCCCTCACCCGACACGACTGGCACGGCGACTGGAACTACACCCTCGCCGCCACCCAAAACGATTGATCAATCCTGCGGCGGGCCCTTAGTGTGAACCCATGGCCGACTTCCAGTTCGATCGCAAGATGAGCGATGCGGAGGGCTTGATGTGGCGGCTCGAGAAGGACCCACAGCTGTCGAGCACCTTCGCCGCGGTCACGATCCTCGATCGGCCACCGAACCACGATCACCTGGTGGCCCGCATGGATCGTGCCGCGCGCGTGGTCGAGCGGCTCGGGCAGCGAGTGCAGCCTGCGCCCGTCAACATCTCCGCACCGACATGGGTCGACGACAGCAACTTCGACCTGCGATACCACGTGCGTCACGTCGCCCTCCCCAAGCCCGGCACGATGCGCCAGCTGCTCGACCTGGCCAGCCTGATCGCCTCCGATCCATTCGACCGCACCCGTCCGCTGTGGCAGTTCGTGCAGGTCGATGGCCTTCGCGGCGGCAAATCGGCACTGATCCAAAAACTGCACCACACCATCGCCGACGGTGAGACCAGCGTGAAGATGTCGCTGCAGTTCCTCGATTTCCAACGCGACGCTCCGGAACCACCGCCACTCGATCCGGCGCAGCTCGCCGATCGCGAGCCGGCGTCCACCGAGTCGAGCAGCGATCTGTTTCGCGATCTCCTGGCCGGCAGCTTGCGCATGCCGATCGGGCTTCTTCGTCAGATCAAGGATCTGCTGAGCGACCCGACCGGCATTCCAGGTGCGGGATCGGCGGCGGCCGACACCGTTCGCGGCGTCATGAGCCAGCTCAACGACACCGAACAGGCCCGCTCGCCGTTGTGGACCGAGCGATCGTTGCGACGCAGGATGGAGACGCTCCGCGCCCCGTTCGGCGAGACCCGTGCCGCCGCCAAACGGCTCGGTGGAACGCTCAACACGGCCTTCCTCACCGCTGCCGCCGAAGCCGCAGGGCGCTATCACGAACGGATGGGATCGCCCGTCGATGAGCTCAGGGCCAGCATGGCGATCAGCACCCGTGGCGAGGGATCCGGGTCCAACGCATTTTCACTGGCACGAATCCTGGTGCCGACCGCCGACATGCCGATCGGTGAACGCTTCGCGTGGATTCAAGCAGCGGCCGGTGCAGCTCGCGAATCCACAGTCACGGCATCGTTGGAGACACTGGCAGCTGTGGCATCGACGTTGCCGACGTCGCTGATCACGCGGCTCGCTCGTCAACAGTCGCAGACGGTCGACTTCGCCACCTCCAACGTTCGCGGTTCGCCCGTGCCGCTGTACATCGCCGGGTCGGAGATCCTGCAGAACTACGCGGTCGGTCCGTTGGCCGGCGTGGCCTACAACCTCACGCTGCTGAGCTACAACCACAGCCTCGACATGGGCGTCAACATCGACACGGCCGCGGTCACCGAGCCGGAGTTGCTACGCGAATGCCTGGAGAAGGCCTTCGCCGATCTGATCGCCGCCTGAGTTCGGCAGCAAGGGAAAGTCGGCACAACATCTTGTGTTACGGAGTCGATCGCTGCACCTGACTAGCTCACTCGGGAGACGAGCAGAACGACAGTTCGGATCGGCAGTTTGCACGACCGCGGGCGACGAAACGGGCGCCGGCGGCCCGAATCGGCGCCAGCGTGGGCAGGATGAGCCCGCCCCGAATGCCCCGATGGAGCTGGTTCGCAACAGCCGACATCCGTTCAACCGCATCGCCCGGGTGTGCCACCTACAAGACGTAGGCGGACACTTTCCCCCATTTTCTCAGCTTGCTGCCGATCTGATCGCCGCCTGAACGCCTGGAGCCGGCTGAGGCGTCAGTGCTCGACAGGAGCCGACAGCGTCAAGAGCGTGCGGACGTCGAGGAGTACGTCGGTCACTTCACCGGACGACACCAACTCGCGACGCAGCATCTGCGCGAGAGCCTTGTCGATCACGCTCAAGGCTTCCGTGACTGCGTCGGTGGTGTCGGTCATCGGTGTTTGTCTCCTTACCGCTGTAGCACTTCCCAGACCGTAACTCGCTCGGGGGGGGCGTAGCGTGCATCGTAGCGGGAACCACCGTCATCGCGCCGTGTGACGCCTACCATCGGGCCCATGGAACTCGCAGGGCGGCACGTCATCGTCACGGGGGCCGCGAACGGGATCGGGCGAGCACTCGCGACCCGCTTCCACCAACAAGGCGCCAGGGTGGTTGCTTCCGATCGCGACGCTCGAGCCTTGACTGCGGTCGTCGATGCGCTCAACGAAGCGCGGCCGCGCAGCGCAGTCGCGGTAGCAGTCGACATCGGCACCGAGGTCGGCAACCAGCAGCTCGTTGCCATGGCCGAAGACGCCTATGGGCCGATCGACCTGTTCTTCGCCAACGCCGGCGTCGCGGTCGGCACCGACCTCGGCACCAGCGAAGCGGATTGGGAACTGGCCTTCAACGTCAACGTGCACGCACATCGCTGGGCCGCCAAACACCTGCTGCCCGGCTGGCTGGCCCGCGGCGAGGGGTACTTCTGCTCCACCGCTTCCGCCGCGGGGCTGCTGAGCCAGATCGGTTCGGCTCCGTATTCACTCACCAAGCATGCCGCCGTCGCGTTCGCCGAATGGATGAGCATCACCTACGGCGCCGACGGTGTGCGGGTCAGCTGCCTGTGCCCGCAGGGCGTCAATACCAACATGCTCAATCAGAGTCTGGCCACGGGTCAGCTCGGCTCGTCCGGGCCCAGCGACGTCGTGCGGGCATCGGGTGCGGTTCTCGAACCGGCTGCGGTTGCCGACGTTGCCGTCGCGGTGATCCGCGACGAGACGTTCCTCATCCTTCCGCACCCCGAGGTCCTCACGTACTTGCAGCGCAAGACCGGCGACTACGACCGGTGGTTGGCGGGTATGCGCAAGCTGCAGGCCCGGATCGTCGGCACCTGATCGCGCCCATGATCGACAGTGGTGTTCTCGCCCAACTTCGCTTGACCAATGGCGAACCAGTGCGCTTCCGCAAGCTCGACGGTGGGCGGTGGCTACCGGGAAAGATGTCGGGTGTTGCCGCCGACGGCAGCATCACCATCCACGACGTCAACGGCGCGGCGCGCAGCCTGCGACCGGAGCGGGTCGAAGTGCGCCGGCCGGGTAACCGCGGCCGGTTGACGTGGCAACGGGTCAGCGATGTGGCCATCACCTGGGAGCAGTTGGCGTTGTGGGGCGACGCGCCCGCTTCGAAAGCCACTCGCAAGCGCACGTAACGTCGGCGCCGATGAACGAGCCAGCGCGTATCGACGTCGAACCCGACCCGGTTCCGATCGTGCTCATCCTTGCTGCGACCCTGCGGCGGGCGGCGCGCACTCCAAGGCTCGCCGCGGCGATCAGCCATGCGAAAGGCAACGTCGCGCTGCGCTCGACGGTCGACCCGCAGGCCGCAACGATGCGGTTCGGTAACGGCGGCGTCACTGTCGTACGTGGCGTGTCGGATGATGCCGACGTCGTCATCTCCGCCGATGTCAACAAGATGGCGGACGAGAAGCCGCCGAAGCCGAAGGTCACGGGTGTCGCCCGTCATCTGAAATTGGCATTGACCGTCAGCAAGTTGCTCGAGCCTCCGCATGGCACGTGGCAGGAGGAAGCACAGCGTTTCTTCACCTTCGCCACAGCGCATCCCGGAATCCCGAAGTCGATGAGGGTCGTGTGCACCGACGACGGCAGTGAGCTCACCCTCGGCGAGACTCCGGCGGAATACGAGTTGCACGGCAGCGAGCACGCCCTCCTCAACGTGTTCTGCGGCAATTCGGTGATCGGCCAGGATCTGCTCGACGGCAAGATCTTCGCGGTCGGCAAGCTGGCCCACCTGGCCGAGTTGACCGGTCGTTCGCTGGCGTGGATGCTCGGGGGATGACCATGGACGCGGCAGGCGCGCAGGCCTGGTTGGAAGAGCACGCCATCAACTGGGTCAAGACCGAGGGCATCTCGATCGACGGCCTCGTGATCGGCAAGCACCTCTCCACTCGCAAGTTCGTGGCGTCGTTGCCGCTCGGCAACGCGATCACTGAGCTCGTGCTGGGTTACGACATCGGCGGCACGCCGTTCCTCGCATGGTGGGACGATTGGCGTCGCGACGCACTCGGCGACTTCCATCAACGGCCCGACCTGTCGACGCTCGTCGCCGCGCCAGACCGGCCGGGCACGGCCAACGTCCTCTGTGACATCGTCGACCTCGATGGCAACACACTGCCGGTGTGCGCGCGCTCGAAGCTGCGCAACGTCACCGCACGACTGGCGGCCCACGGGCTCACTTCCAAGGCCGCCTTCGAGATCGAAGTGACGCTGTATCGCGAATCGTTCGCCGAGGCCCGGGCCAAGAAGATGCAGGGCCTCACCCCGATGGCGCATCACGCCCCGCTCGGGTACCTCCACTACAACTCGCGACAGCAGCTGCGCTTCCTCGACGTGGTGCTGCAGCGGCTCGACGGTCTCGGCATCCCGATCGAGGGCTGGCACGACGAGGCAGGGCCTGGGCAGTTCGAGCTCAAC
Source organism: Ilumatobacteraceae bacterium (assembly GCA_025358075.1). Classification (GTDB taxonomy): domain Bacteria; phylum Actinomycetota; class Acidimicrobiia; order Acidimicrobiales; family Ilumatobacteraceae; genus JAENVT01. The sequence continues at coordinate 29,118 of JANYKU010000059.1, read as the reverse complement.
CTCGACCCGGCAGATCCGATCACGGCCTGCGATCGGGTCATCCGCATCAAGCAGGTGTTGCGCGAGGTCGCGCTCGAGCAGCACTGCTCGGTGACCTTCATGGCCAAGCCGAGCCACGAATACGGCAACGGCTTGCACGTGCATCATTCCCTGGCGCGCGACGACGTTCCCGTCTTCTACGCGCCCGATGGCCACGAGTTGTCCGAATTGACACGCCATTGGATCGGTGGCTTGATGGCAACGATGCCTGCAGCAGTGTCGATCTTCTGCCCCAACATCAACTCGTTCCGGCGGATGATCGGCTTTGCCGCCGCGCCCACCGTTGCCAGTTGGGGTGAGGACGACAAGTCCGCCGCTGTGCGCGTGCTCTCCCGCTCGCCGAAGGCGGCGCGCATCGAGAACCGAGTCGCCGGCGGCGACGCCAATCCATACCTCGTGCTCGCCGCGGTCTTGGCAGGTGGGATCGCCGGCATCGAGCAATCCATCGAGCCCCCGGCACCGTTGGGGGTGACGAGTTGGGGGCTCCCGGCCGGCTATCCCCACCTTCCGAACACGATCACCAAGGCAGCCGACGCGATGACCTCCGACACCTTGCTCCGCACCGTGCTCGGCTCCGACTTCTGCGATTACTGGGTCAACACCAGGCGATGGGAGTGGTTGATGTTCCACACCACCGGCGGCGACCCGATGGCTTCCACCGTCACGCCGTGGGAACTGAACCGTCTGTTCGAGATCGTCTGAACGATGTCCTTGCCGCTCTCCTCGTCGATGACAGTGCGGATCGGCATCACCGCGCACCTCGACCTGGTGCCGAACGAGGAAGGCGACGGGATCCTGCACTACGTCGCCAGCGCTCCCTACGTGAAGGCCGTGCGCAGGGCCGGCGCTCTGCCGGTGCTGCTTCCCGTTGTCGAGCCCGCCGACGCGGCGGCCATGCTCGAGATCGTCGACGCCTTGATCGTCACGGGCGGATGCGACGTCGACCCGACCAACTACGGCGCTGCGGCCGAGGCCGGCCTCGGCCCGACCGACTTGATCCGCGATGCGGCAGATCTGGCCATCACCCGTGCCGCCGTCGTGTGCAACATGCCGACGCTGGCAACGTGCCGCGGCATCCAGGTGCTCAACGTCGCCATGGGCGGCACCTTGATGCAGCACGTCGACGATCACATGCGCGTCGACCTGTACAACCAGGCCGCACACAGCGTCGACATCGACCCCCGGTCACGTCTCGCCAAGATCCTCGGCAGCGAGACAACCGGCGTGAACTCGCTACATCACCAAGTCATCGATCGGCTCGGCCGTGGTGTTCGGGCGGTTGCCCACAACCACGATGGCCAGGTCGAGGCGATCGAGATCGACGCTGCACCCGCCGTGCTCGGCGTGCAGTGGCATCCGGAGCTGCTGCGCCATCGCACCGATCATCTCGCCCTCTTCGAAGATCTCGTGCAGCAGGTGCTCGACCACCGCCTGGCCTGACCCGGGAATCAGTTCAGGCTGGTGTGAGCGATGAACCGCGCCGCAACGTCGGCGTCGCCGACCACATCGCAGCGCGACAGCGGCACTCGCCGCCAGAGGGCCAGAAGGATGTCGCTGGCCGACCCTCGAATCGCGCAATCACCTTTTGAATGCTCCCGGACGACCGCGAAGCCGGTATCGGTCTCGCGCACGGTCCACTCCCCCGGTACGTCGCCGCAGTGGAGATGCACGGATCCCGCAACCGGCTCGGCCCCCTCGACGACATCGCCGAGCATGTGGGTCAAGAACTCGTCGATCCCGTCACTGGCCAGCGTCGGCTCCAGGGGGTTCACCATTCCGGCGGCTTCGGTTGCGTCCCACAGGTGAACCGCAGTTTCCTGAGCCATTCTGCGGATCACGAATCCGGCGGTGTGATCGTCGGCCCACGTCCACACTGAGGTCGACGGATCGGCCCCGGCCAGCGTCGTCAGCAGGTGCTCGCGGCCGTGCCGATACATCTCGGCGAGGGCTTCGGCGACGGGGCGAGAGGGCTCCGTGTAGCCCTTCCAGTCATCCCGCCGCTCGGCCACGATCGTGCCCCAGAAGTGGTGAACCTCGGTGAGGTGCCACAACAGGTCGGCAACGGTCCAACCAGGGCACGGGGCGACGGCGGTGGTCATTCCGGCGATTTCACAGGCATCGACGAACGCCGCCGAGTCACGGTCGAGTGCGGCGATGAACTCGTTCTTTTCCATCCGTGGATGCTTTCACATCGGGCTACGGTCGTGACCATGACCACGGTTCAAGAAAAGTTGAGCGAGCACGCCCAGATCGCCGAGCGGATCATCGGCAACCTCGTCCACGCCAAAGGCCCGGTGGTTTCGCCGGACGGGTCGATGGTTGCATTCGTGGTCGGGCGCGTCGATATGACCAAGAACAAGACATTCTCGCAGGTCTGGTTGGCCGCAACCGACGGTTCGACCGCACCCAGGGCACTCACCGGGGGCGAGTACGACAGCGGGCCGGCTTGGAGCCCCGACGGACGATCGCTGGCGTTCACCTCGAAGCGTGGCGCCAAGAGCGACGCGAGCGACGCGAGCACGTTGCACGTGCTGCCAGTCGCCCAGCCCGGCGAGACTCGCACCATCGCGACCATGAAAGGTGGCGTCGACGGCGTCAAGTGGAGTCCTGATGGACGGTGGATCGCCTTCAACAGTCGAACACGACACGAGCGTTACGACGCCGAAGACGAGAGCTGGCAGGCGCCGCGCAAGATCGAGCGGTTCTTCAGCAAGCTCGACAACGTCGGCTGGATCTTCGATCGGCCGATGCACGCCTACGTCGTCGACGCCGACGGCACGAGCGAGCCGCGCAACCTGACTCCCGGTGAGTTCCAACACGACTCGATCGCGTGGATGCCCGACTCGTCCGGCCTCGTCCTCAGCGCACGACGCCACGACACATGGGACCTCGACTTCGCCACCGCGCTGTACTCGGTCTCGCTCGACGGGGAGATCAAGAGCCTCACCGGGTTCAGCGGTAACTACGGTTCGCCGGTCGTGTCCGCCAACGGGTCGGAAGTCGCGTTCCTCGGCCACGACGACTCCCAGACCTCTCCCCAGAACGTCCACGTCGGTGTCGTGCCGGCGGGCGGTGGAGAACATCGCTGGCTCTCGCGCCAGTTGGACCGCACGTTCGAAACGACAGCGGGCGGCAGCGCAGTGCGATGGCTCGACGACTCGACCCTCGTGGCCGCTGCCGAAGATCGAGGTGAGACTCATCTGTTCAGCGTCGGGCTCGACGGTTCGGCTCCGAAGGCGCTGACATCGGGTGCGATCACCGTCAACTCGTTCGACGTGGCCGGCGGAACGATTGCCTACGCAGCGACCAGTGTCGATGCCACCGGCGACATCTTCGTCGTGCACGATGGTTCACCGCGACGATTGACCCGATTTGCCCAGAAGTACCGATCTGTCGCCAAGCCAAGCACCTGGGAGCGGTTCACCGTGCCGTGCGCCGACGGCAGCGCGGAGATCGACGCCTGGATCATGCGTCCCGCGGGGTTCGACGCCTCGTCGAACTACCCCGTTCTGCTCAACGTGCACGGCGGGCCACACACCCAATACGGCGAGAGCCTGTTCGACGAGGCCCAGGTGCAAGCCGCCGCTGGATTCGCCGTGATCATGAGCAACCCTCGCGGCGGTTCGGGTCGCGAGCAATCGTGGGGCCAGTCGATCCTCGGTCCGCTCCACAAGGACGCGCCGGGGTCGGGCTGGGGAAGCGTCGATGTCGACGACGTGCTGACCGTGCTCGACACGACCCTCGAGCGGTATCCGTTCTGCGACCGCGACCGAGTCGGCATGATCGGCGGAAGCTATGGCGGCTTCATGGCCACCTGGCTGGCGGGGTGCCACGGCGATCGCTTCAAGGCGATCTGCAGCGAACGAGCGGTCAACAACATGCTGACCGAAGAGTTCACCAGCGACATCTCCACGATCTTCCGGGTCGAGATCGGTCCGAGCCCGATCGATGCGCCGGAGGAGTACGCACGCATCTCACCGATTCGCTTCGTACGCGACATCACGGTTCCCGTGTTGATCCTCCACAGCGAACAGGACTACCGCTGCCCGATCAGTCAGGCCGAAGAGCTCTTCGTGGCCATGCGGTTGCTCGGCAAGGACGTCACGTTCTACCGGTTCGCCGGCGAAGGCCACGAGCTGTCGCGCAGCGGGTCACCCGTCCATCGTCGCCAGCGTGCCGAGATCGTCCTCGACTTCTTCGCCCAACACCTCGCTTGACGGGAACGACGGGGGGGCCTGACTCAGCCGGCGAGCCAGGCGTCGATCAGCTTGCGGGCGATCGAGATCGGCGGAGGAACCGGCGGCATGTCGTCGCGCCGGAACCACTGGGCATCGACGATCTCGGCCGGATCGATGTCGATCTCACCCGACTTCCACTGGGCGGTGAACCCGACCATCAAGCTGTGCGGAAAAGGCCACGGTTGGCTGCCCCAGTAGCGCACGTCGCCGTCCTCGACTCCGACTTCCTCTCGAACCTCGCGGACAACGGCGCCTTCCAGCGACTCGCCCGGCTCGACGAAGCCCGCCAAACAGCTGTACACGGGATTGCGGAACTGCACGCCGCGAGCAAGCAGTGCCTCGTCGCCGCGCGTGACCAGCGTGATCATCGCCGGCGCCAAACGGGGAAACGCCAGTAGCCCACATGACGGGCACTTCATCGCCCGTTCCCCTGGCTGCTGCTCGGTCGGAGTGCCACATCGGCCGCAGAACCGGTGCGTACGAGCCCATTCGACGAGCTGCACGGCGCGGCCGGCCACCATCCATTCGGTCTCGCCGGAGTTTGCGAAGAACGAGTACAGATCGACTGCTGCGCCATCCGCGGGATCATCACCAAGCGGAACATCGACGCCCCAGCAAGCCTGATCGCCGAGCATTCCCAAGAAGTGCGCCGGCCACAGATCGCTGTGGCGGGCCTCGCTGACCCACACCGACGTGCCGACCACGTGGAAGTAGCGGTGCACCGATGCGCCCGCAGGTGCTGAGTGCGCAGGGGTGAAGTCCGACATGGCCATCACCGTAGGGGCATCGGCCGACGTTCATCGAACAATCGGATCTCGGCGATAGAACCCTGCAGATGCGCAGAATCATCCTCTGCATCGCGGTGCTGACCACCGCCTGTCGCCCGGGCCCTGCGTCCACGGCCGCCTCGACTGGGGCCGCTTCGACTGGGATCACGTCGGCTGGAGCACTCGCTGCCAATGCGACCGTCGTGCGAATCGTCGATGGCGACACGATCGATGTGACGGTCGGCAGCCACCGCGAACGTGTGCGGTTGATCGGCATCGACACCCCGGAGACGAAGAAGCCCAACACGCCGGTGCAGTGCTACGGCCCGGAGGCGACCAAGTTCACCACCTCGCTGCTGCCCGCCGGCTCGCGGTTGCATTTGGAGCGCGACGTCGTGGCGCGCGACGACTACGGGCGCCTGCTCGCCTACATCTACCTCGCCAGTGACGGCGCGTTCGTCAATCTCGAGATCATCCGACAGGGCTACGCGCGGCCGCTGACGATCCCGCCGAATGTCGCTCACACCGGCCAGTTCGTCGAGGCCGCGCGCGCCGCGGCGGCTGACAACATCGGTCTGTGGGCGCGATGTAGCGGGTAGCGTGCGCAGCTGATGGCATCACTGGCCGAACGCCTCGGGTACGAAAGCGACACCAAGTTGGTGATCATCTCCTGCGATGATCTCGGCGCCTGCCATGGCGCCAACATCGGTGTCTACGGTGCCCTTCGCGAGGGTCTGGCGACGTGTGCATCGATCATGGTCCCCGCGCCGTGGGCTCGAGACGCGGCGCTGCGTTACCTGCCGACCGACGACATCGGCGTGCACCTCACGCTCAACTGCGAGTACGTGGCCTACCGATTCGGGCCGATCACCCATGCCCCCTCGTTGCTCAGCGGCGAGGCCGGCTTCCCGCGGCACATCGCCGACCTGTGGGAGCATGCCGACCCCGAGGAAGTGTTGCGCGAGTGCCGCGCCCAGATCGAACGGGCCGTCGCTTGGGGAATCGACGTCACCCACCTCACGCCGCATCTCACGGCCATCACCTTGCGGCCAGAGTTCTTCGATGTCTATCTCGAGCTCGCCGTCGAGTTCCGCGTACCGATCCGCCTGCCGTCGACCATCACCGCCGACCAAGCCGGATTCCCATTTCGCAGTCTGGCCGCCGACCAGGGCGTCGTCTTCCCCGACCACTTCGATCACGACTGGCGCGCCGGTAGTCGAGACCGCGTGTACGACGAGATTCGCAACTTGCAGCCCGGCGTCACCGAGATCCATGTGCAGCCGGCCATCGACACCCCCGAGGTCCGGGCACTCACCGACGCCGCGCCGGGCTGGATCGACGACTACGAGCTCGTCACCAACGACTCCGCGCTCGAAAAGCTGCTCAGCAACAGCGGCGCGACCTTGATCGGATACCGCCAACTCAGGGACGTGATGCGAGCCGTTTGATCGCAGTCGCGGCATCGCCGTTGCGCAACAGATCGAACAGAGCGGCCGTCGATCCGGTCGATTTCAGCTTTCCTTGCATGAACGCCACGGTCGGGTCGATGCCGGCGTCGGCCGCTGCAACGGTCACGACGACATCGGCGTCGTCGGGCCCCTCGACCACTTCGTCCTTCTTGCCGAACCCGACTCGGTATTGCACGATCATGGCGACACCGACGTGCGGATGCCGGCGAACAGGTCGGTCTCCAGCTCACCTTCTGCGGGCATGCCGACCAGTGACCGGGCCAGGATCCAGTCTTCCCATGGATAGACCTCGGAGAGCTCCTCGTCGGTCAGTCCGAACCACCACGGTTCGGTGGGGTCGACTTGTGTGGCGTGTGCACGCAAGGCCCCGCTGCGCGCCCACAAGAAGTTGCCGACATCGAGGCGCGTGGTGATGCGGAGATCTTGCCCCGGCCGATCGAGCCACTCCTGATCGTACGGTGACTCGCCGCGCAGCTCGATCATCGCTTCGTGGATCGCCGTCAGCCGGGCCTTGGCCCACACCGTGTAGTACAGCTTCTGCGGCTGGTACGGCTCGCCATGCTCGGGGTACCAGGCGGGGTCGCCGGCCCGCTCCCACGCCAACACCGAGATGTCATGCACCTTCAGATGGTCGGGATGCGGGTAGCCGCGCTGATCGTCGCCGTAGGTGATGATCACGTTGGCGCGCTGCGACCGGATGACCGCGACGAGCCTTCCGACGGCCTCGTCGATGGGCGCCTGGTGAAACGATTCGGGGTGCCCGTTCGGATCCGTGTCGACCATGCCTGAATCGCGATAGCCCATCATCACGACTTCGTCGAAGCCGATGATCTCGGCCGACTTGGCCAGCTCGCCCGGCCTCAGTTCGGCGAGGCGTTGCTTCTCTTCCTCGACGGTCAAACCGTGGAAGGCCTGGCCAGGTTCGCGCAGCGCTGGGTTCTGCAGATCGCCTTCTTCGCCACCGGTGCAACAGACCAACACGGTGTGCACGCCTTCCGCCTTGTACATCGCCATCGTCGGCGCGCCCTTCGACGCTTCGTCGTCGGGATGGGCATGAACCGTGAGCAGACAGAGCCGTTCCTTCACGGTCGTGAACGCTATCGAGTGTGGTCGCCGCGTAGGCTCCACTCTCGTGCGCCGCCTCGTTGCTCTGCCCCTCGCGCTCGTGGCGCTGACCGTCGTCGGGGCCGGTTGCCGCCACGACGGCCGGGAGATGCGCCCCGCCTTGCCGAGCCAGAACGGCAGTGTCAGCACCTCGGCCGCACCGACCACACAGGTCGAGTCGACCGACGATGGCGCGTTCTTCGGCACCGTCGGCACCGTCGGCACCGACGAGTCCTCGACCGCGAGCTCGACCAGCAGCTCGACCAGCAGCTCGACCACCGCGAGCACCAGCACCACGACGTCGGTGCTGCCGCTCAGCATCACCGCTCCATGGCGCGAGGGCGCGCCGATCGACGCCAGGTACACGTGCAAGGGTGCCAACGTTGCTCCCGCGCTGAGCTGGACTGCCGCCCCGGAAGGTACCCAGGAGATCGCCATCACGATGATCGACCAAGATGCGACGTTCGACCATTGGGCCCTCACCGGCATCGCCCCCGACGTCATCAGCCTCGCCGAGAACCAGGTGCCGGCCGGCGCGGCCGCCGCCCTCAACGGCGCCGGTGCAGCCGGTTACACCGGGCCGTGCCCACCGGCGGGCGCCACGCACACCTACCGCATCACCGTGCACTACCTCAACCGGGCCCTGCTCCTCGCCAGTGGCGGCGCCGCCGCAGACGCGCGCACTGCGATCGACGCCGCGACCATTGCCTCCGCCCAAGTCACCGGCACGTTCACCGGCACCTGAAGCCAAGACAAGTCACCGATCCTCCGGCACAGCCGATGAATTCGTGACTTGCTCGTCGCCTCGCGCTACGAGGTGATGGCGAGCTCGTCGAGGTAGCCGGCGTACTTCTCCAGCGCGGCGGCGCGACGGGTGGGGATGTGCTCGACCGGTGGATCGGAGGGCCGGTACCCCTTCAGGATCTGGCGGGCGACGGTGACCTTGTGCACCTCGTCGGGCCCGTCGTAGATGCGTGCGGCCCGTGCCGCGCGGTACATCGATTCGAGGGGAAGGTCGGTCGTGTACCCCAACGAGCCGTGGATCTGGATGGCCCGATCGATCACGTTGTACATCACCCTGGCGCCCCAGAACTTGATCACGCCGATCTCCACACGTGCATCGCTGTAGTGCTTGCCGGCGGCGTGCAGCTGATCCATCTTCCATGCCGCCTGAAGCGTCAGCAGACGGGCGGCTTGCATCTCCGCGTAGCTCTCGGCGATCCAGTCCTGCACCATCTGCTTCTCGGCCAGGATCGAGCCGTGCGTGTACCGGGTCAGCGCCCGCTCGCAGAGCATGTCGAACGCCCGTCGGCTCTGGCCGAGCCAGCGCATCGCGTGATGGATTCGGCCCGGGCCCAGTCGCTTCTGGGCCAGGGCGAAGCCTTGGCCGATCCCGGCCTCGCCGCCGACGATGTTGTCGAACGGCACGCGCACGTCGCGGTAGAGGATCTCGGCGTGCCCACCGGGTTCGCCCGTGCGGTGATCGGGCTCGCCCATCGTCGGCACATCGCGAAGGATCGCAACGCCGGGAGTGGCGGTCGGCACGATGATCATCGAGAAGTTCTTGTACGGCTTGTCGTGGTCGCCGGTCTTCACCATGACGACCAGGAAGTCGCTGATCGAGGCATTCGACGAGAACCACTTGTGGCCGTTGATGACCCATTCACCACCATCGCGAACTGCGACGGTCTTCAACAATGTGGGGTCGGCGCCGGCGCCGGGCTCGGTCATCGAGAAGCTGCTGCGCACCTTGCCGTCGAGCAACGGTTGCATCCATTGTTCGCGCTGCGCGTCGGTGCCGCCGACGGCGATCAGCTCGGCGTTACCACTGTCCGGAGCCTGGTTGCCGAAGACGCTGGGGGCGTACGCGCACTGCCCGAGGATCTCGTGCATCAACCCGAGCTTCACCTGCCCGAAACCTTGACCACCCATGTCGGGTGGGAGATGTGCGGCCCACAGACCTTGCCGCCGAACCTCGTCCTTCAGCGGGTCGGTGATCTGTCGGAACACAGCGCGGCCCTCCGCTGAACGCCACCGATCGGCCAGTGTCTCGAGCGGGATGATCTCCTCGCGGACGAATTGCCGCATCCATTCCAGCTTGGCCTCGAAGTCTGGCTCGGTCTCGAAGTCCCATGCCATGGCGCACACCCCAATCGTTGCCGCCATCCGGCAGCCTCTGCGGGGTCGACCGTACACTGGGGCGATGAGCGGCAGGCTGTCGAACGTGCTCAGCGTGTTCGTGATGGCCGTCGTCGGTCTTCGGCTCGTTCAAGCGGTCACGCTCTCGCGTACGGACGGGGGTAGATCCCTCAGCAGAGAGGTGTGGACGCGCATCCGATGGCGTCACATCTGGCCGGTGCCATTCGTGCTCGGCGGTGTGTTGCTCGTCGCCATCCCCCTGCTGATGGTGCCGCCATTGCGTTGGGGCTGGTGGTCGGCCTTGGGTGGCGATGGAAACCCGATCTTCGGGTCATCGAGCACGACCAGCGGCACCCCGTGGGCATGGCTGATCCCACTCGTTTTCATGTGCCTTGTCGTGCTGGCCCTGCCGCTGTTCGCCAACGCCGAGGAGCGCATGTTCCGCTCGGGTGCCCAACGCTGGAGCAAACGTCGACGGGTGCTCAAGGTGGTGCAGTTCGGGGCGATCCATGCGTTGATCGGTATCCCGATCGGCGTTGCCCTCGCTCTGTCGGTGGGCGGTGCCTACTTCATGGCCGTGTACCTGCGGGCCTACCGGGTCACCCGAAGCGGCCACGAGGCAACCCTAGAATCGACGCGGGCGCACACCGCGTACAACGCACTGATCATTGTCACGGTCGCCAGCGCGGTCGTGATCGCCGCCGTCGCCTGACTCGACCTCGTCGCTAGCCTGGCCATTGATGTCGCTGCCCCCGCCACCCGTGCTCGAACACTGCTATCGCCACCCCGACCGCGAGACCGGGCGGCGCTGCACCCGTTGTGGCAAACCGGCCTGCGGCGAGTGCCTCGTACAAGTGGCGGTCGGCTCGAATTGCCTCGATTGCGTCAAGGCCGCCCGACCAGACGTGAAGACACGGGCCAAGTTCTGGAACGCTCGTCAGCCGACGTTGGTCACGTATTCCTTGATCGCCATCAACGCCGCGATCTACGTGTGGACGATGGCATCCAATCGGAACGAGGTCGACCTCGCTCTCTACAAGCCGTCGCTCCACGCCGGCGAGTACTACCGCCTGATCTCGTCCGGCTTCTTGCACTTCGGCCTGTTCCACATCGGAATGAACATGCTGCTGTTGTTCCAATTGGGACAGCTCCTCGAGCCCGCCATCGGACGCGTTCGCTTCGGACTGCTGTACTTCGCCAGCTTGCTCGGCGGCTCCCTCGGAGCACTGATACTTTCGCCATTGGCCGTCACCGGTGGCGCCTCTGGCGCTGTGTTCGGATTGATGGCCGCGGCAGCCATCGGAATGCATCGGCGAGGCGTCAACATCTTCCGAACCGGGATCGGCACCCTCTTGGTGCTCAACCTGGTGATCACGTTCACGATTCCGGGGATCTCTGTCGGCGGCCACGTCGGCGGAGCCATTGCCGGGGCGATCTGCGGGTTCGTCATCCTCGCGCCGCGCCACGCCGCACTTCCTGCGTGGGCTTCGTACGCCACACCGATCGCCATCGTCGTTGTCAGCGTGATGGCCAGCGTGGCAATTGCCGGGTAGTCGGGTCACACCTTCCGACGGCGTCTGAAGCGCAGCCGCGGCAGCTGCAACTGGTCCATGCGATCGCTCGACCACTTCGCCGGCGGCGCGATGGTGAGCGCGCACAGTTCGATCAAGACCGTATCGTAGTTGACCCGCCAGCCGCTGAAGTCGCGCCACGCCTGATCGCGATCGCTCCTCAGCGGGATGCCGGCTGCAGTCAGCTCGACGCACATCAGATCGAATTCGCGCCGCGACACCATGATGGGATCCGTCGGATTCGGGTTGGGATCGAACGGAATGCCAAAGAACTCGGAGATTCGCCTCAGGGCGAGAAAGCCACTGCGAAGCATGATGTCGGCGCTGGAGTTGTGGGGGCGATCGATCGTCGAGGCGGTGATCGCGGCGGTGTCGAGCACACAACCGGCGGCGGTGATCCAGCTTCGTTTGGGATGCGGCGACCTGAAGAAGACCAGCGAAGGCTGGCTGGTGTGGCTCTCCTCGATGTCGACGAACCACGACTCCCATCGCAGGAACAGGTCGTCGTCGATTCGCTCGAGCCAGCCGATGCGGGCGTAGCGGGTGAGCAGCTCGACGGGGCTCGGTGGTATTCCGGCGCGTACCTCGAGCATGCCGACCAGCGCCTCACGACGGCTGAACGCGCCGTAGATCGTCGGCAAGTAGGAGATCATCAACGACACGAGACCAAGGCCGATCCCCGCTTCGACGAAGCCGAGGGCAATCCTGGCTGTGCCTGGTGGTCGATCGAAGCCGAGGGTGAGCAGCGACGAGCCGCTTGTGGCAAAGGCCTCCGTGAAGGGTCGCACGCCGGTTCCCCAGAAGATCGAGGTGAACCCGCCGAGCACCATGATCACCCACGTCCCAGGCATCGAGACGAGAGCGAGCGGCGCGTACAACGCCATGATGCGGTCGCGAGTCTCGAACGACTTGCGCGGCCCGGCAAACAGGTTGAACACCTTGCGTATGGCTACGAAATGGCCCCTCGTCAGGATCGTGATCACCGCCCGGGGCACCACCACGGTCTTGACCGCAGAGCCAAGTGTCCAAACCACCAACGCCACCCCGGCCACTACCGCAAACACCTGTGCCACGATCACCCGACCACTGTGTCACACCCCCTTGCGATGATGGCGCTATGACAACCCGTCAGGCTCCAACCACCTCCGAGCAGCTCACGTTGCTGCCCGTCTCCGAGCTGCCACTCCAGTTCCGGCTCGACCAGCGCACTCGCGAGCGCGGGCTCGCCCATATTGCGGCCATTCGCCGCCAACTGGCCTCCAAGGCCACCGATCTTCGATCCAGCACCGCTCCCGCCGACGGTGCCACGTTCGACAGCAACCACCACCGGGCGGCGTGAGTGACCGATTTCACGCAGCTCGTGGGGCGAGCGCTTTCACCGCGTCCCAATGCTTCAGATCGGGGTCCAGCGGCAGTATTGCCAACGACGTCGTGGTCACGCCGTTGTCGAAATACTGTTGGATCCTTGCCCGGCAGTCGGCAGCCGAGCCGTGCACGATCAAGTCATCGACCAGCGAGTCGGGTATCGCTGCCAGCGCGGCCTTGCGGTCACCGGCTTGCCACGCGTCCCACATCGGCTGCATCACGTCCCCCCGCCCCAACCACTGCTGGAAGGCGGCGTACACCGGCACGTTCATGTACGCCGCGATCGCGAATCTGCCGGCCTCACGCACGACCGCCGTGTTCTCGCTCGGGCAGGTGAAGATCCGGCACACGATCTCCTTCTCGTCACCCGCTGCTTCGGCACGGATGACGCCCGCCACCTTGGCGACATCGGTTGGCGAGAGCCAGTTGATGATCACCCCATCGCCCTCGCGGGCGGCCAATCGCAGCATCCCCTCACGCAGCGCGGCCACCAGGATCGGTGGTTGGATCTCAGGCCGCACTCCCAATCGGAAGCCCTGCACCTCGAACGTGTCGTACACCTTCGTGACCTTCTCGCCGGTGAAGGCATCGCGCAGGAACCGCACGACATCACGCACCTTCTTGTACGGCTCGACGAACGGCACGCCATTCCAGCGCTCGATGATCACGTTGCTGCTCGACCCGATTCCGATCGCGAAACGGCCCGGCGCAGCGTCGGCCATCGAGGCGACGCACTGGGCGAAGCAGGCCGGGGCGCGGGTGTAGGCCGGCACGATCGCCGTGCCCAGTCGCAGGCGCGGCTCCCACGCCGAAGCGAGCACCAACGGCGTGAATGCGTCGGCCCCGTCGGTCTCGGCCGACCAGATGTCGGTGTACCCGAGATCTGCCAACTCGGCGAGCTTGTCGCGATGGCTGTGCAAAGGTCCCGGCAGCGGCACGGTCATGCCGGGTCTGATCGGAAGCGCCATGTCAAGTCTCCTTGGTTCGCAGGTGACACGTCTGCACCCGCAGCCGGTACACATTGGCATAATCGCCCGCAGGTACAGTGCCCGTCATGGCGGAGACACCGTGGCAGGGCGACGCATGTTCATTGATCGATGAGTTCCGCGCCGGGCGGCGCTCACCGCTCGAGGAGCTGCAGGCGACCTACGCGGCAATCGAATCCAGCACGCTCAACGCGTTCTGCTACCTGCCGCGCGAGCAGGCCGAACGTGAGGCGGCCGGGGCCGACGTCAGCAAGCCGTTCGGCGGCGTGCCGATCGGCGTCAAGGAGCTCGACCAGGTAACCGGTTGGCCCGACACCCACGCCTCGGTGCCGCTGCGCGACCACGTCGCCGACTACACCGGCGTGATGGTGCAGCGGATACGTGACCGCGGTGGAGCGGTACTGGCCGGGCAGACCACGGCGAGCGAGTTCGGTGGTGTCAACATGACGCGGACGCTGCTGCACGGCACCACCCACAACCCATGGAGCCACGGCCGTACCCCCGGCGGAAGCTCGGGAGGTACTGCCGCTGCCGTGTCGGGTGGACTCGTGCCAATTGCCACGGGCGGCGACGGCGGAGGTTCCATTCGCATTCCGGCCGGCTTCACCGGGCTGGTCGGGCTGAAGGCGACCTTCGGACGCATCCCCCTCGGACCGCGCGCCCGATACGGCAACCTCACCGTCACGATCGGTTGTCTCTCCAGATCCGTACGCGACACGGCGCGATGGTTCGACGTGTGCAACGGCCATGATGCCCGCGACCCGTTGAGCCTTCCTTGCGTGCAGGGCTGGGAGGCAGGCCTCGGGAACCACCTCGGTACGTTGCGCGGAGCCCGTGTCGCGATCGTGCCGACGTGGGGCGAAGCGGCGGTCTCACCAGTCATGTGGGAGCTGCTCGAAGAAGCGGCGATCGCCCTGATCGCCGATACCGGCACGACCCGCGTCGACAACGTCGACACCAAGCTGCCCAGCATGGGCGCGGCATGGTCGATCAGCGGGATGATCGCGGTCGAGGCGCTGCTCGGCGATCTGTACCCGGGCTGCGCCGACGATCTCACACCGGAGATGCGCAGCGGACTGGCCTACACACGAGGCCTCTACAACGCCGAGGCGCGGGCCAAGATCGAGCGCCGGCGCGTGGAGCTCAACGAGGCGATGGCGCGGATCTTCGATCCCGTCAACGGTGTCGACTTCATCATCACGGCGTCCAATCCCGATGTCGCCTTCGACGCCGACGGGCCGCTACCGGCGGTGTTCGGCGGTGTCGAGGCCGGCGCCAAGAACAATGGCCGGCTCACGTTCCCCGCCAACCTCCATGGCAACCCGGCAATCGCGGTCCCGGCCGGCACGCTCGACGGCTTGCCGATCGGGTTGCAGATCGTCGGTCGCCACTTCAGCGAGGAACTGCTGCTCGATCTGGCTCTGTCGGTCGAGCGCGCCCGTCCGTGGCCGTTGGTCGCGCCCGGTTCGCCCCAGTGACGGAAGCCAAGCCAACGGTTACTCGACTCGATCGTCAGCAGCGCCTCCTGGCCATCGGCCTGGTGCTCGGCGTCACGATGGTGGCGTTCGAGATCACAGCGGTACTGACCGCACTGCCAACGATCACCGATCAACTGCACGGCGACTCGCTGTACGGGGTTGCCTTGGCGTGTTACACCCTGGCCAACCTGGTCGCCCTCGTGGTGACGGGTGAGTTGACCGATCGGTACGGACCAGCGAAGCCGTATCTGGGCAGCCTCGTCGTCTTCGCCAGCGGACTGATCGTGGCGGCCACCGCGCCGACGATGGGACTGGTCGTGCTCGGCCGCGCCTTGCAGGGTGCCGGCACGGGTGGGCTCGCCCCCATCGCCTACGTGTTGGTGAAGCGGGCCTTCCCGACCGATCGGCAGCCGAAGATGTACGCCTACCTGTCGGCCGGGTGGGTGCTGCCGAGCCTCATCGCCCCGCTCGTCGCCGGCACGGTGACCGACCAGTTCGGCTGGAGATGGGTCTTCTGGCTGCTGCTGCCGCTGATACCCGTCGTCGCCGTGATGACGGTGCGGCCGATGCGGGCGTACGCTTCGATGGGCTCCGGAACGCTGCGCCACTCGCGCATCGCCGCGGCGATCTTCGCTGCAGCCGGCATGGGCACGTTTGTCACCGCGCTGCAGTTCAAGAACGTCGCAGCCGCGATCGCTGGGGCGATCATCGGCTTGGCAGTCGGCATTCCCAGCCTGCGACGCCTGTTCCCCGACGGCGTGCATCGTGCGGCTCGCGGTCTGCCCGCGGTCGTGTCGTGCCGCATGCTCGCCACCGCCGCGTTTCTCGGCGTCGACAGCTTCATCCCACTCGCAGCCGACCGCATCCACGGCGCACCACCCACGGTTCAAGGATTCGTGATCATCGGCTCCGCCCTCACCTGGACCTCGGGCCAGTGGTTCATGGCCCAACACCCGGAGATCGACCCTCGGCGGGCGGTGCGTTGGGGGTTCATCACCATCGGTCTCGGCGTCTGCGCGATCGTGCCGGTGCTGTTCGCCGGGTGGCCACTGTGGGCGACGTTCCTCGGCTGGGCGATCGGCGGCTTCGGCATGGGGCTGCTGTTCAACCCGACCACCGTGACGGCAATGTCACATGCCCAAGAGGGAGCCGAGGGTTTGGTCAGCAGTCAGGTCAACCTGGCCGATGCCGTTGGGTTCTCGACGATGGGCGGCATCGGCGGCGCGATGGTGGCACTGTCCGACCGCACCAGCCTGTCGCTGGCCGGTGCCCTCGGCATCAACTTCGGGTTGGCCTTCGCCCTTGCCGGGCTCGGAGCGATCTGCGCCGGACGGATCGCCGCCGCTACGTCTTGACGACAGCCGGCAGTAGCCAGAACGAGAGGTCGCCGGCCGGATCGTCGTCGATCGACACTTGCACATCGACCTGGCCGGGGCGGACAAATTGGATCGGCACCAAATCGATCACTTGCGGCACGTTGATCCCCTCACCGGCAAAGGCGCCCGACACGGCGTTCAGCTGAATCGCCACCTCGGCATTGGCGATCACCTCGGCGGTATCGGGGTACTTGAGCCGAACGTGCACCTGGTGCGACTCGCTGAGCGAATCGACGGGCAGGTGCACGACCATCGCCAGATGAAGGCGCGGGTTGGCCGGGTAGATGCCTTGCACGACGCGGCTGATCCCACCGGAGCTCACGAACAACAGGCCCTCACGCACTTGCGCAAAGTCACAGAGCAACAAGGTGGTCAATCGCGGCGGCACTGCGCTGACCTTACCGAGCGAGACCGGTGGAACCGAACGCCTACGTTGGGCGTGTATGAGCGTGCGACCTCCGGCACTCGCTCTCGGCGCGCTCATCATCGGCTCGGCGATCGCCATCGATCCCAGCGGCCTGGCACCCTTCGGGCCCTCGAAGTGGTTGGTCGTCTCGACACTCGGCTTCGTCGGCGCAGCCTTGTCGCTGCGCCGGGGTTCGACACGTTGCCAGCGACAGAGTTGGCGAGCGTGGGTGGGGTTGCTGGGGCTGCTCACGGCCTCGGCCTTGGTCAACGGCGACGCCAAGGTGGCCCTGCTCGGCCACCCGGATCGTCACTTCGGAGTCCTCACCTGGGTGCTGCTCTTCGCTCTGTTCTGCGCCGGGCAGCAGGTCGTCGATCAGTTGACCATGTTGACTCGTGCGGGCGTCGTGGCCGGCGCGTGGATCGGCGGCTACTCGTTGTGGGAGTTGCTCTTCGGCCCGCCGGTCTCCGTCGCAACGACCACACGGCGGCTGCTCGGGCCGTTCGGATCTGCAGCGTTCCTCGGCGCGGCGTGTTGCCTGCTGGCACCGGTGGCGCTCGGGGTGGCCTTCGATCGTTCGGAGGATCGCTGGTGGCGCCGGGCAGCCGCCGCGACCGGCGGTCTCCTCGCCATCGCCCTCGTCGGTTCCGGAACACGCGGTGCATGGCTTGCAGCAGGGGTGGCCGTTGTGGCCGTCAGCGTCGCAAGAAAGCCGAACCGTCGAAGTGTGATGTGGTGTGGCGTCGGGATCGTTGTTGCCGTGGCCGCTATCGCGCCACGACTGGGTGACGTGACGTCGCGTAGCGAGGGCGGCAGCTCCCGTCTCGACGAATGGGGTGTCGCGGTGCGCGTGATCGGGCGCCATCCGCTGCTCGGCGTCGGGCCCGAGGGCTACCGCATCGCCATCGCCCAAGGCATTGACGACAACTACGAGCGCGCCTACCGACGCGACACCGTGCTGCCCGATCGGGCCCACGACTCCTTGCTCGATGTCGCCTTGGCGGGAGGGCTCGGGGCTGCGTTGCTCTACCTCGGACTCATCACCTTCGTCGGCCGGCGAGCATGGGCCTTGCTGCGCGCCCAGCGACCGGCGGTCGTAGGGATCGGCGTTGCCGTGATTGCCTACGGCGTTCAACAACTCCTGTTGTTCCCGCTGGCAGAGCTCGACCCCGTGTGGTGGGTGTTGTGCGGTGTCGTGGTCGGCGCGACATCGGCAGCTGGCGCGATCGAGCGTCGTCGATCTGTCGTGCCGCTGGCCGCCGCGACAGCGTCGATCGCGATGCTCGTCGCCGGCGTGCTCGATGTTGCCGCCGATCGACTCGCCCGCACGGCACTACGGGCCGGCGATCACAACGTGGCCATCAACGCGGCAGCCCGGGCGGTCAACCTGCGGCCCGACGACCTGCGCTATCGGCTGGTGGCCGCCGAGGTCCATCTCGACCAGGGCACGTTGAACGACATCGACGCGGCGGTCGCCCAAGCACGTCGAGCAACGGAGTGGTCGAACAACGATCCGTTCTCCAACGAGGAGCTGGCGACGGCGATGTCGCAGCGCGCCGCGGCGACCGGAGACTCGGCTGATGTGACCGCGGCGCTCGACCAGTGGCGGCACTTGGTCGACCGCGACCCACACCGAGCCAGCTGGCAATTGCAGTTGGGGCGCGCTGCCGCGCTGGCCGGCGACATGACGCTTGCTCGGCAGGCCTGGACGACCGCCGACGACCTCGGTGAGCCGGGCGCCGCGGCGCTGTTGGCTGCGTTGGGCACTTCGCCATGAACACGGAACCAAACGATGACGTTGGGCGTGTACGGGACGTGGACTTCACGATCGGCCCGGCCGAGCAGTTGGCTGTCGAGCTCGTCGAGGTCGCCCAGGCCCGCACCGTGCAAGCCATCATGCCGTTCGAGGAGTTCTACCGAGAGCAACGAGCTCCGATCGGCCGAGCTCTGGCGCTGACGCTGCGAGACACGCAGCTGGCATCAGAGGCTGTCGACGAGGCAATGGCGCGGGCCTACCAGCGGTGGAGTCGGGTGCAGGCGCTCGACAACCCGGGCGGTTGGGTCTACCGGGTCGGGCTCAATTGGAGCCGATCGATCCTGCGCCGCGCCCATCGGCCGGCACCGACGTGGGTGACGTCCTCTTCCGTCGTGGCCGATGTCGGCAGCGCCCTCGACCCGGCCATCGATCGGGCGCTGGCCCGGCTGTCGATCGAGCAGCGCGCGGTCGTGGTCTGTCGCTTGTTGATCGGCTACTCCGAAGCTCAGACCGCAGCTGCGCTGGGCCTGCGCCCCGGCACCGTGAAGAGCCGGCTTGCCCGAGCAACCACTCGCCTGCAATCCCTCCTGTCCCCCCTCGATCCGTCAAACAAGGACGAACCTCGATGAACGATCTCACCCCGGCCGAACAAGCCATCGTCGATCAGTTGCAACGGCACGCACGTCTGCTCGACGTCGGCGACACCGCGGTCGCCAACGTGGTGCGCCGCGGCCGGCAGCGAGGCGAGCGCCGCAAGGTGGCGGTCGGCGTTGCCGCCGTCGTGGCACTGTCGACGACAGCGATCGGTGCGATCCAACTGCTGTCGAGGCCGGTCGCACATCGGGTCGTACCGTCGACCGACTCCGATGGCAGCCAAGCAACCACGCCGACCGCCACGGTGCCGGGTGCATCACCGAACGAACAGCTGACTCCCGTAACTCGCGTTGCCTCCAACCTGGTCTGGAACTCGGTCGAGCCGGGCAGCGCTGAAGCACTGGGCAGCAACATGTGGAACCCGTCGGCCACGACGCTGGGCGATCACCCGCCGTATCTGGCGTGGTCCACATCACCCGGCAAGATGTCGAACCAGGCGAACAACCAATACGTCCCGACGCTGTATCGGTCCGACGACGGCATCCATTGGCAGGTTGCGGGCGGCGGATCGTTCACCCAACCGGAAGTATCGATGCGTGGCACGGGAAGCCGGAACGGCAGGATGTTCGCGTTCGGGACTGCTGCAGCAACGGCACCGATCGCCGAGGGAGGCGGAGGCGATGTGGTCGTCGATGTCAGCGACGACCAAGGCGCATCGTGGCGGCACATCACGCTGCCGATCGACCTCCGTGGCCTGGCATCCAGCGCGGGCGTGCAAGGCGTTGGCTTTCAAGGTGGCATGGTCGCCAGCGATGCCGGTGTCGTGGCAGTTGGTGTGCCCAACATCGTCTTCAAGCCCTCCGTCTACGGCGCCAACGGCGGCCTGATCGCCCAGCGAGACGGTGCGAGACGTGTGACCTACCCAACATGCACCAACACCACCAACATCACTCCCACGACCATTTCGTTCTCGGGTGGATACGCGAACCCGGCGGCCACGTCTCCTGCCAACACCGTGCCATCCGGGGTGACTGGCACGACGATCTCCTATCCCCCCAACACCGTTCCCGTCTGCCCGACCAATACGGCACCACAGCAGTCGGACCTCATCCCATGGTCGGCTCTCGGGGTCGACCCTTCTGCGGTGGCGGCGATGTTCACCCCCCGGGCATTCATCAGCACGGATGGCGAGCACTTCGTCGAGGGCTCGTTCCCGGCGCTTCCAGACGGATATCAACTGGCTCAGATCAGGGTCGCTGCATCCGATTCAGGATTTGTCGCCGCCGCTCAGCTCTATTCGCCCAACGGTGGCGTCCCGCTCTCGAAGGTCTACTCCAGCACCGATGGCCTCACCTGGACCGAGTCGGACATGCCCACGGGGCAGTACGACTTCATCAACGTCCTTCCCAACGGCACGATCATCGCCTTCGGCATCGCGATGCCGAATCAGCCGTTGGGACCGGGCATGACGTATCCATTCGTGGCGGTCTCCAACGACGGGGTCGCCTGGTCGAAGATGACGCTGTCGAGCCTGCTCACTCCCGAGGATGGCAAGAGCGCCCAACTCAACCTGTGGCTCGCCGATTCCGGTCCGCAGGGGCTCACCGCCATGGCCACCATCAACGTCGACGCCGCGGCGGAAGCCGGCGGGTTGTCGATCGAGCGGAATGGCGTGCGCCTGACGATGACCGACAGCCGAACTCAGGCGATGGTCGCAATCGACGTGGCGACCGGTGAAGAGCTCGGCCGGGCCGATTCGAAGAACCCGCCCGATTCCCATTCGGTACTCGCCTACGACAGCAACGGCACCCTGCGGCTACTGGCACCGGACGGAAGCGTGCGGGTCGCCTTTACGAACCAAGACATCGCCGACCTGATGAACCAACAGGCGCCCCTCGGAAAGACGGTCATCTTGCACACCACCGACGGGATCAACTGGTCGCGCGACGAGCTGAAGTTGGTGGCCGAAGGCAATGGCTATAACGCAACGCGCGTGCAGGTGACCCAGAACAACGTCTTGGTCACGTTGATCGACCCCGCCAGCCGCGACGCCCAGGGCATCCCCAAGACCGTGGTCCTCGTCGGCACGCCGAAGTCGTGACGTCGCTCAGTGCGTCGGTAGCGATTGCTTCGTCGTCAGCACCGGCTCGAACAGATCGCCGAACTGCTCGACGCGTTCGAGCACATCGGCATAGGTGAACTTCAACGGCGCCCCACCCGCAGCACCGGCTTCGACCTCGGCCCACGTGATCGGCGTCGACACCGTCGGCTCGGGCCGGGCACGCATCGAGTAGACCCCGATCGTGGTCTTGAACCGGGCGTTCTGACTCCAGTCGACGAAGATCTTCCCGGGCCTCTCGACCTTGGCCATGATCGTGGTGACGCGATCACGGTGTTGGCGTTCCAACACCTGGCCAACCGCCAGTGCGAAGTCGGCCGCACCCTCGTGCGTGCACGGCGTGTTGAGCGGGACGTACATCTGCAGGCCCTTCGATCCCGATGTCTTGCACCAACCCTGCAGGTTGACCGCAGCCAGCAGCTCGCGAACCCACAGCGCCACCTCGCAGCACTCCTTGATCGCCGCCGGTGCGCCAGGGTCGAAGTCGAAGACCATCGCCAGCGGCGTGTCGAGGTCGGCTGCGATCGCCATTGGCACATGAAGTTCCAAGGCGGCCATGTTCGCCGCCCAGACGAGCGCGGCGGGCTCGTCGAACCGGCAGTAGCCGATGTCGCCATTGCGATCGCCCGGGCCCACCGCGGTTGGGATCCATTCCGGCCGGTGCTTCGGGCAACGCTTCTCGAAGAACCCGGTCTTCTGCACACCATCGGGGAAGCGCTTCAACGTAATGCACCGCCCGGCCAGGTGCGGCACCATCACCGGGGCGATGCGGGCGTAGTAGTCGATCGCCTCACCCTTGGTCGTACCAGTCTCCGGATACAGCACCTTGTCGAGGTTCGACAACGACAGCTCGCGCTCGCCGACCCGTACGACGGTTCCACCGCTCATTGCGCCGACGTTAGGCGAATCAGGCCGACTTGCGCACTCGCCGCGGCTTGGCCGGGGCGTCGCCCGAGGAGACGACCTCGAGGTCGGGCCCGCCTGCTGGGTGACGGCTGCGCGCTGCCTTGGCGGCCTTGACGCTGGCCTCCAACGCCGCCATCAAGTCGACCACTTGCGGGGCCGCCGCGGTCGGCGTCGGGGCCTCGAACTGCTCGCCGGCGGCCTTGCGCTCGATCAGGTCGAGGACTTGCTCGCGGTACGCATCGCGGTACTTCGACGGATCGAAGTCGGCCGACAGCGACTCGACCAGTGCCTCGGCCATCTTCACTTCCTTCGCGCTGACCTCGATCGAATCGAGGACCCCCAACTCCTCGATCGAGTCGACTGAAACGACCTCGTCGGCGAACACCATGGTGCTCATCAGCAGGGTGCCCTCCGACGCCCGCACCGCGGCGACGTACTGCTTGTTGCGCATCACGAAGCGACCGATGGCAACCTTGCCGGCGGCCTCCATGGCCCGGGCCAAGAGCGCATACGGTTTGGGTGTCTTGTCGGGAGCGAGGATGTAGGGCGAGTCGAAGTACACCGGGTCGATCTCGGCGAGATCGACGAACTCCTCGAGCTCGATGCTCTTGGTCGCCGAGGGGATGAACGGCTCGAGCTCGTCGGGGTCGACGATGACGTACCGGCCCTTGCTGATCTCGAAGCCCTTGACGATGTTCTCGTCGGGAACCTCTTCGCCGGTCTCGGCTGACACCTTCTTCAAACGGATGCGGCTCAGCGTGCGCTCGTCGAGTTGGTTGAACGAGACGCTCTTCTTGCTGACCGCATGGAACATCTTGATGGGGATGGCAACGAGCCCGAAACTGATCGTTCCGCTCCACACTGGTCTCGGCATGGGTACAAGTCTGCCGCGAAATTCGCCGTTTGACCAGGCCTCGCCTAACCAGCCAATACGGCTCGGGCAACGAGGTCGGTGCCGAAGGCGGTGAGGATGGCCAAGTACAACAGCCCGGTCGCAGCCATGACCGCCGAGTAGTACCGCTCGCGCAACGCTGCCCGGGTGACGAAGACGAGCACGATCGTGGCGACTGCACATGCCGCCCAGAACCACCCGAGCGTGCCGTTCCACCCGTCGTCGACCGCGCCGGTCCACACCGAGACCATGCCGGTCGGCAGCAGGAGGGCGCCCACTTCGACGGGCCACACCCACCCGAGCGCCCGCACCAGATCGTTGAGGTGCCGCCTCGGCAAACCGGGCTGCACCAGGTACCAATGGCCGAGCAGCATCGCGTCGGTCACCGCGCCCAGGAAAGCCGCGCCGGCGAAGACCCGCAACAACGAGACTGCGGTGTTGCCGCCGGCGTCGATCGCCGCGGCGACGAGGCCGACGATCCCGGCGAACGGAGCAAACAGGTCGACAACCGGCGGGAACTCCCGGCCGGCGAGCGGTTGCTTGGCCTCACGCTCGATCCCCGTCATCTCGGCAATTCGCTGGGTTCGGCGATCGTGGTCCTCGGACTGACCGGAAACACCTGCGTGTCGGTGGACGATCGAGACGATCAAGGCGAACAACGCTGCCACGGCAACGGCCGCTGCACTGATCTCGCGGGCCCAAACGGCGCCGAATCGCACGCCGATCCACATCGCCGCGGCCGCCATCAGCAGGTAGATGCCGCGCAGCAGCCAGCCGTAGCCGAGCCCGACCTCGCGCCGGCGGGTGGTGAACCACAGGAACGCCAGCCCGCCGACCGCCCACTGCAGCAGCACGGTGGCGGCATCGAGGCGGATCACGCCCGGCAGGCTAACGACCCCCACCCGGACAGCGTCGATCTCACCGCCACGTCCAATTACCGCGGCGCCACGCGGGGTGTTCGCGCGGAGGGCGCGGATATTAAGAAAATGTTTGCAATCGCAAAACCTTTTTGCAACGATCCCCGTGTCCACCCGTAACTCAAAATCTAAGTGGACGGGCTCGCAAGACTTCGTTCACTACACGAAGTCTCTCCGGCGGTACCGGTTCCCACTTCGTCGATTCGCACCCGTCCCGCGACTCGATGAAGCTTCCGCCCGCCGCGTGATGCCGCTCTGCCGGAGAGCTCCAGTACGAGCCCCCATGGCCACCGTCCCGGCCATGGGGGCTCGTCAGTTTCTGCGCCCGGTTGGCGTACATTCGCGGTGATGAGACGTCGAGCATCCGCCCTCGGACTACTGATTGTGGTGGTCGCGGGGGTGTCGCTGACCGGCTGCTTCACCGGCAAACGACCGTCGGTGGTGAACGAGCCGTTCCCCGCCGGCTCGACGACGGGCGACCCGGCCATCGATCAGGTGCTTGCCGAGCTCGATCTCGCCAATCCCGGCCCGTACACCGCCGACTACATCGTGCTGACCAAGTTCGGCAACGTCACCCGGCCGGCCAGCGTCGCTGTCGATACGACCCGTCGATCGGTCACGGTCGGTGCCGTGCGTTTCCTGACCCTCGACAACGTCAGGCACACCTGCTTGCTCGACAAACCGGATCCGTGCTCGACGTCGCTCGACCCGGCGCGCATCAGCGACACTCAGATCGCGCCCGACTTCTACGCGGCCGACGCCGCCAAGCGGCTACGACGCGATGCGGTCTCCAGGATTGCCACGCCCGTCTCCCACATCGAGATCATCGCTGGACAATCGACGACCTGCGTCGACGTGCCCTTGACGGGCGGAACCTCGATCTTCTGTGTCTTGAAGGGCGGGCCGCTGGCCCGGCTCGACGACGCTGCCGTGTCGATCAACCTCACCCAGTTCGCGACGGCGGCCGACGATTCACTGTTCAAGACCACCAAGTAACTTCAGGCGTCGACGCTGACCAGGGCGTGGTTGGCATCGTTGACGGCCAGTGGGCCGCCGTCGGTGGCCACGACGATGTCTTCGAGGCGCATCCCCCACCGACCCGGCAGGTAGATCCCCGGCTCGACGCTAAACGCATGGCCGGGCTCGAGCGGCAACCCGTTGCCTTCGACCATGTAGGGATCCTCGTGCTCTTCCATGCCGATGCCATGACCGGTGCGATGCATGAAGAGCTCGCCGTAACCCGCCGCGGCGATGATTCGGCGGGCGACCCGATCGACTTCTTCGCACGGCGTGCCGACCGTGCCGGCCAGCACCGCGGCGCTCTGCGCTTCTCGCAGCACCGCATACGCCTCGGCGACCTCGGCCGGCGGATCGCCGAGGAACACGCAACGGGTGATGTCGCTGCAGTAGCCGTTCATCGTGCCGCCGAAGTCGCACAGCACGATCTCGCCCTCGTTGACGACTCGCTGGCTGGCGTGGTGGTGCGGCGATGCCGCGTTCTCGCCGGCGGCAACGATGGCGAAGTTGACCCGTTGGTGACCCTCGGCGATGATCCGGGCACCGAGCTCGGCACTGATGTCGGCTTCGGTGCGCCCGACCAGACCGATGCGCCCGGCCTGCAGCTCGGCGGCAATCCTGTCGACCGCCGCGCCCGCCGCGGCCAGGGCGGCGATCTCGTCAGCATCCTTGCGCATGCGCAGTACGTTCATGACCTCGATCGAGCGCACGTACCGGGTCGATGACGAGGGCCAGTGCCCGAGCAGGTCGACCAGGAACCTCGCCCACATCGTGTCGCCCACCGCGACCGTCGCCGGCCGCCCGGCCAACGCAGCGACGATGGCGATCGGGTCCTCGATCTCGTTCCACGGCAGCAGGTTGAAGACCCCGGGTTGCTCGACGACGCGTGGAGCCTCGAGTCGCGGGACGACCAACGTGGCGTCGCCATCACGAGGAACCACCAACATCGTCAGTCGCTCCAACGGCATCGCCTCGTAGCCGGTGAGGTACGGCAGGTCGCGACCGACGGAGACCAGGAGTACGTCGACGCCGGCCTCGTACATTCGTCGGCGTGCCCGGTCGAGTCGATCGAGATAGGTCGCGGTCGGCGAAGTGGCTTTCATCAGATCCATTCTTGCTCAGACGAACGACAACGCGTCGCCAACCGCAACAACATCGACAGCATCCGCGGCTTGGCGGGCGTGGTAGCTGCTGCGGGTCAACGGGCTGGCCTCGACGTGGCCGATGCCCAGCTGCTCACCGACCCGCTTCCATTCGTCGAACTCGCCAGGCTCGACCCATCGGGCGACGGGTAGATGGTGCGTGGTCGGCCGAAGATACTGACCAATGGTGACGATGTCGACCCCAACGCCGGCCAGGTCGGCGAGGCAGCCTTCGACCTCGTCGGCGGTCTCGCCCATGCCGACGATCAGCCCCGACTTCGTCGTCAAACCGGCGGCCTTGGCCCGCGCCAGCACCGACAGGCTGCGCGCGTACCCGGCAGAAGGTCGAACGGCTCGCTGCAGCCGGGCGACCGTTTCGATGTTGTGGTTGAGCACGTCGGGACGAACCGCGAACAGGACTGCCAGCGAATCGGCATCACCTTTACCGTCGGAGATCAACGTCTCGATGCGTGTGCCCGGACGGCGCTCGCGGATCGCGACGACGCATCGGGCGACGTGAGCCATGCCGCCGTCGGGCAAGTCATCGCGAGCCACCATGGTCAGCACGGCATGAGCGAGATCCATCCCGGCCACGGCCTCGGCCACCCGGGCTGGTTCGTCGACCGCCGGCGCCAACGGCTTGCGCGTATCGACGAGGCAAAAGCCACAGGCGCGCGTGCAACGCTCGCCGAGCACCATGAACGTCGCCGTGCCGTCGGCCCAACAATCACTGAGGTTCGGGCACCCAGCTTCCTCGCACACGGTGACCAACCCGAGACCGCGCACCTTCTTCTTCAAGGCGATCACCTCGGGACCGTGAACGACCTTCGGGCGCAGCCACTCCGGCTTGCGGCTCGAGATTGCCAAGCCGTCGGCGACGCCGACCTGAGCCAGTCGTCGAACGACGGCGCCGGGCCCCTCGCCACGGGAGAACGCCGACAGATCGTCGGGACGATGCTTCCAGGCGACGTCTTGGCGTTCGATGCCACCGCCGCCCCACATCGCCGCCGCGTGACCGGCAACGACCTTGGCGACATCTTCGAGCGAGGCGTCGATGCCTTCCTCCGCGAGCGACGTGACCGGCTTGTCGGGAATGCCGCACGGCACGATGTAGTCGCGCATGTACCGCAAATCCGGCGCGACGTTGAGGGCGAAGCCATGCATCGTGCGACCGTGGGCGAGGCGTACCCCGATCGCGCAGATCTTGCGCGGGTTGGGCCCGCTGACGCCGACCCAGACACCGGGGTAGTCATCGAGACAACCCACGTCGCCGAGACCGAGCTCGGTCAGGCTGGCCACGATCACCCGTTGGATCGCGCAGACGTGGTCGGCGGCGCCCATGGCGTTGGAGACGTTGACGATCGGGTATCCGACCAGTTGCCCCGGGCCGTGATAGGTCACGTCGCCCCCACGCTTCACCGACACGAGCTCGGCCCCGACGGACGACGGCTCGACGAGCACGTTGACCGACAGGTCGGCGCGGGGGCCGTGAGTGAACACGTGCGGGTGCTCGAGCAGCAGCAGGTGATCCTCGACACCGTTGGTGAACAAAGCCTCCTGTACCGCGAGCGCCTCGCGGTACGGAACCTTGCCGAGCCAGCGAACCCGTAGCGTCATGTCACAGCTCGGCGGTCCAGTCGCGGGTCTCGAGCGTCTGCTTGATCTTGACGAGGAACCCGGCCGCGTAGGCGCCGTCGAATGCTCGGTGATCCCAGGCCATGGCGATGTTGCCGACCGGATGGATCGTGATGCCCTCGCCGCCATCGGCGGTGGCGACGACCACGGGCTTGCGGGTGATGGCATCGGTCGAGAGGATTGCCACCTGCGGCTGATTGATGATCGGCATCGTCAGCACGCTGCCCGCTGAACCGTTGTTCGAGATCGTGAAGGTGCCGCCACTGATCTCGTCGGGGCTCAGCTTGCGGCTCCGTGCCCGGCCGGCCAGATCGTTGATCTCGCGGGCGATCGCTCGCAACCGCTTGGTCTCGGCGGCCCGGACGACCGGCACCAGCAGACCTTGGTAGTCGAGGTCGACGGCGATGCCGATGTCGACGAAGTTGTGCACGATCAGGTCTTCGTCGGAGACGCTGGCGTTGAGGTGCGGGAACTCGTCGATCGCCTCGACAACCGCCCGGGTGATGAATGGCAGATAGGTCAGCCCGAACCCCTCGGTGGACTTCCACTCCGCCTTGACCGCGCTGCGGGCGATGTCGACGTTGGCAAAATCGACCTCGACGACGCTGAACGCGTGCGGGCTGACGCCCTTGCTCATCACCATGTGGCTGCCCGTGAGCTTGCGGATCTTCGACAACCGCACCGTCGAATCCCGCTCGCCGGCCGTGGCGACGGGCGCGGCCATTGCCGGTGCCGGGGCGGCCATTGCCGGTGGCGGGGCGGGAGCGGCCGCTGCTGCCGGTGCAGGCGCGGCGAGGGCTGGGGCGGGAGCAGGTGCCACAGCTGGTGCCTGGGCAGCGCCGCGATCGATGAAATCGAGCACGTCGTCGCGGGTGATGCGCCCGCCGGGACCGGTGCCGTTGACTTGATCGACATTGATGTTGTGCTCGGCCACGAGGCGGCGCACCACGGGAGACAGGAGACGATTGTCCGAAGGCTGTTCCTCTGCTGCTGGCTCGGCCGGCGCAGGCGCGGCCACGGGCGCCGCAGCAGCCACCGGCGCGGGCGCGGCGACAGGTTCCGGCTCGGCGGCGGCAACAGGCTCGGCGGCGGTAACAGGCTCGGCGGCGGCAACAGGTGCCGGCTCGGGCTCGGGCTGAGGTTCGGGCTCGGCGGCGGCCGGCGCCGGTGCGGGCTCGGCGGCGGCCGGCACCGGTGCGGGC
>JANYKU010000054.1 GCA_025358075.1 Ilumatobacteraceae bacterium | reverse complement strand
GGTCGGTATCGATGAGGACCTTGCGGGCGCTCGCTGTTGTCACAGCGTCTCGCGGACTTCTATCGTGGACGTAACGGCCTCGACGGTTTTTTCGTCCACGACTCGACGACCATCAGCTATCTGTTGGCACCGCAGCTGTTCACATGGATCGAGCAGCCGGTTCGTGTCGACTGCGGCCGCAGCTTCTGTCGCGGCAAGACGCAGACCGCCGCCCGCGCCAGCGACCACGAAGTGGAATGGAGTGCACGTCGACCGGTGCGCATCCTCACCGGAGTCGACAGCCGAGCGGTGGTTGAGCTGGAATTGGAACGTCTTCGGCAATGAACCAACCTGGTGCCGACAAGATCGAGGGGGAACCGTGCCATTAGATGCGCAAGTAGAAGGCCTGCTGAAGGGGCTGGCGGCGCTCGGGGCGCCACCGATCCACACGTTGTCCGTTGCCGACGCGCGAGCCCTGTCTGCATCGGAACCGATGCTGCAACTGGCGGGTGAGCCGATCGAAGTCGGCTCGATTGGCGACATCACCATTCCGGTCGACGGAGCAGAGATCGGCGCCCGCGTCTACACACCCGAAGGCGCTGGTCCACATCCAGTCGTCATGTTCTTCCACGGAGGCGGGTGGGTGATCTGCAGCCTCGACACTCACGACAACGTCTGCCGTGCCCTGTGCCGCGACGCCACCGCCATCGTGGTGTCCGTGGACTACCGAATGGCTCCGGAACATCGCTTCCCCATCGCCGCCCACGACTGCTTCGCCGCAACTCGATGGGTGGCCGACAACGCCGCGTCGTTGGGCGGCGACGCCGGCCGACTCGCTGTGTGCGGCGACAGCGCCGGTGGCAACCTCAGCGCAGTGGTCACGCAGATGGCGCGAGATGCCGGCGGGCCGGCAATCTCGTTCGCGGCGCTGATCTATCCGGCGGTCGACATGACCGCCCGAGATGGATCAATGGTCGAGAACGCCAGCGGCTACTTCCT
This sequence comes from Ilumatobacteraceae bacterium, assembly GCA_025358075.1. GTDB lineage: Bacteria > Actinomycetota > Acidimicrobiia > Acidimicrobiales > Ilumatobacteraceae > JAENVT01. Next base: position 50,261 of record JANYKU010000054.1, on the reverse strand, counting down.
CGAGTACGATGACATGGAATGGTTCTCGAACCACTACGTGTCGGCCGACGACCACACGAACCCGCTGGCCTCGCCGCTCTTGAATCCGAACCTCTCCGACCTGCCGCCGTGCTTCATCGCAACGTGTGAATTCGACCCGCTGCGCGACCAGGGTGAGGCATACGGCGCGGCGCTGCGCGCCAACGGCGTGGCTGCCGAGAGCAAGCGCTACGACGGTCTGATCCACGCGGTCATCAACATGACCGGCGTTCTCGATGGTGGCAGAGCCATGGTCGCCGACGTGGGCGCTCGCTTGCGAGACGCGCTGCACGCCTAGTTGATGAACGCACAGATCGAGTTTCGCAGCGATAACGCCGCCGGAGTGGCGCCAGAGATCATGGCCGCAATCGCCGACGCCAACACCGGCTCTGCATTGGCCTACGGCGCGGACGAATGGACGGCACGACTCCGCGACACGGTGCGGGCCGTCTTCGAGCATCCAGACGCCGACGTCTTCCCGGTCATCAGCGGCACGGCCGCCAACTCACTCGCCCTCGCGGCGATGTGCCCGCCGTGGGGTGCAGTGATGTGCCACGACACGGCACACATCCTGCAGAACGAGTGCGGCGCAACGTCGATGTTCGGCGGCGGAGCGATGATTCGCGGCGTGGCCGGCGACCACTACCGCATCGAACCTGCTGCGCTCGAACAGTCCTTCGAGGCAACACGATGGGGTGATCCACATCATTCCCAACCATCCGTGCTGTCCTTGACGGTGCCGACCGATTTCGGCACGATCTACACGCCAAAGCAGATCGTCGAGTTGACCACGATCGCCAGTCGTCGAGGGCTCACCGCCCACCTCGACGGTGCGCGCATCGCCAATGCGTTGTCGGTGCTCGGTTGCTCGCCGGCTGACCTCACGTGGCGCGCCGGGATCGACGCGTTCTCGCTCGGTGCCATGAAGAACGGGGTCCTCAGCACCGACGCCATCGTCTGCTTCGACCCGGCCATCGCTGCGGAGCTGGTGTACCGCACCAAGCGCTCCGGGCACGTGGCCTCGAAGATGCGCTTCCAGTCGGTGCAACTGATCGCCTATCTCACCGACGATCTGTGGTTGCGGCTCGCTCACCAATCCAACGCCACGATGGCCCGGCTCGCCGCCGGCCTGTGCAAGCTCGACGTCGAGCAGCTCAACGAGCCCGACGTCAACATGCTGTTCATTCGCGTCGACCCGGCGGTCGCCGACCGAATGGCCGAGGCCGGCCTGTTGTTCTACCGCATCGCCGCCGACGTCGTCCGGCTGGTCACCAGCTTCCAAACCACCGACGCCGACATCGACACCGCCCTCACCCGGATCGAATCCACCCTCACCCCCTAGGCCCATCTCATCGGTTTCGGCACTGGGAGCGCATCGAGCCCCTCACCCGGACCACTGTGGAGTTCTTCGACGCACCCAGCTGGGCGTCAAACACTCCACACCGACCCTGTGGAGTGTTGGGACGTATCCCGGGTGGGTGTCAAACACTCCACACCGACCGCTTCGCGCCCATGGGGCTAGTCCACGGGGTCGTTCTGGCTGGCCAGGCCGACCATGTTGCCCTCGCTGTCGGTGAGGAACGCCATCCACTCCTGCGCGCCAGGCGGACCGAACTGGCCGAGTTCGTCGGTGAAGATCACGTGCGGCTCACTGGCGATCTCGACGCCGTCCGCTCGCAACTGATCGACCGCCGAACGGACATCGTCGACACGTAGGTAGATCAACGCCTTGGGCGCGCCGCGCTCGATCAGCAGTCGAGTCTCGCCGAGCCGGAAGAATGCCAACCCGGGTGGATCGAAGATCCCGATCGGCGGCTCGCCGATCAACTTGGTGTAGAAGGCCACTGCTCGATCGAGGTCGTCGGCATGTTGGGCGACTTGGTGCAGGATCACGCCGGCGCAGCTCGCTCGCTGATCCACACCGCCAGTAGCACGAGCGCCCCGCCGACGCCGTCGCGCCAATGCAGGTGTTCGCCGACGACGATCCACGAAAACAGCACACCGAGTGCCGGCGTGAGGAACAGCGTGACGGCGACCCGGTTGGAGGAATGGTTCGAGAGCACCAGACACAGCAACAGGTAGGCGATCCCCGAACCGATGCCGAGGAAGATGGCCGCGCCGAGAGCTTTCGGGGTGATCGAGTCGCCGCGCACCATGCCGCCGTTGAACACATCGAACAGACACGCCGGGATCACGAACATCAACGCGCCGACTTGAGTCACGGCGGCAACAGCCAACGGATCAACGCCGCGCCCCACCTTGCGGACGAAGGCCGTGTAGATCGAGAAGGCGACGACGGTGCCCAGCAGCAAGATGATCGGGAGCACCGGCGACGGCCCGGAGTGCTCGGTGAACACGCCAGAGGCGACGAGCGCGCCGGTGAATCCGACGACCAAGGCGACGATCGACCGGCGTGACGGTGCGTCGCCCACCAGCAGCACGCCGGCAAGGGCAACGCCGATCGGCTCGAGGCCGACGACGATCGACCCGATCGTCGCCGAGCCACGATCGACACCGATGCCCATGAACACGGCCATCAAGCCGATGCCGAACATCCCGATCACGATCAAACGCCGGTAGTGGAGCCGTGCCGTCGACAGCCGGCGCCGAGCGATGACCAGCAGCATGACGGTTGCGATCAGGAAGCGGATGAGATTAGTAGTGGCCGGGCCAAAGCTCGCGCTGGCCAACTTGTACGCGGGAAGACTGCCACCGAAGAACAAGACGATGGTCAGCAGCGCGGCGCGCACCGCCATCGACGGTGGCGCGGAGGGGCGGTCAACAACCGCTGTCGTCGATTCGCTGATCGCCACGCCCCAACGATACGCGCGAACCGTTGCTGCACACCCTCCGGGCCAGAGCCAACTACTGTGAGCATTGGCGTGCCGGGAAGTCTGGTCGGCGAACTGAGGAGATCCCGTGACTCGCCAATCTCGGCGCGCTGAACAACCTATCCCCCGGCTTCTCTCACCGTTGCGCGACTTCCTGCGCACCGAGACGGCCGGAGGGATCCTGTTGGCGCTCGGCGCGACCGCGGCGATCATCTGGGCGAACTCGCCATGGTCGGCCTCGTACGAGAGGTTGTGGTCGACCACGTTCTCGGTCACGATCGGCGATCACACACTGAGCCTCATCCTTCGGCAATGGGTCGATGAGGGGCTGATCACGATCTTCTTCTTCGTCGTCGGCCTGGAGATCAAGCGTGAGTTGGTCAGTGGCATGCTGGCCGGCAAGCGCGCGGCCTTCCTACCGGTCGCGGCCGCGGTCGGCGGCATGGCGGCACCCGCGTTGATCTACCTCGCGATCGCCGGCGGTACCGCTCCGCGGGGCTGGGCGATCGTGGTCGCCACCGACATCCCGCTCGCAGTCGGTGTGCTGGCCATCGCCGGCGGCCGTGTGTCGCCGCAACTGCGAGTCTTCCTGCTCGCCATCGCCATCGTCGACGACATCATCTCGCTGCTGATCATCGCCGCCATCTACTCGACGGGAATCGGATGGCTGTGGCTGGCCGCCGCGTTGGGAGTGTTCGGCTGTGCAGTGATCGCCAACAGGGTGGGCGTGCAGCAGACCTCGGTGTACGTCGGCCTCGGATGCATGCTGTGGCTCACGCTGCATGAAGCGGGTGTCAACGCCACGATCGCCGGGGTGGCGATGGGCTTGCTTGCACCATCGACGCCGCGCATCGCCGCAGAGTTCGTCGATGTCGAGGAGCTCGCCGACGTGGGCTCCGTCGAGGCAGTGAGGTCGACGACCGACATGGCTCGTGGATCGGTGTCGGTAGTGGAATGGCTCGAGCACGTGCTCCACCCATGGGCGAGTTATGTGATCGTCCCGTTGTTCGCACTGGCCAACACGGGTGTCACGTTGAGCAGCAACCTGTTGCACTCCGCCATCCGGTCACCGCTGACCTGGGCAATCATCGTTGCCCGCGTGATCGGCAAGCCCGTCGGGGTCATGATCGCCACGAAGTCGGTGATCGGCGCGGGGCTCGCCGACCGACCGGGCGGCGCAGGCGACCTGCAGACGTTGGGAGTGGCGGCCTCGGCCGGCATGGGCTTCACGGTTGCCCTTTTCATCACCGAGCTCGCACTCACCGACCCGACTCAGCGGGCCGATGCCACCCTGGCAATCGTCGTTGCCGCGGTGCTCGCCGCCGGAGCGTCGCTTGCTATTCTGAGCGTTCGTAGCGATCGGTCGTCCGGCTCTCATCTCGGCGCTGATCAGCAGGATCGACGGGAGCCAACATGATCAATCCGTGGTTGTTCGAGTTCTTTCACCAACCGCTCGACGTCGGTTCGCGCACCGATCCGCAGGCCGTCCACGATCACTTTCGCTGGTATGTCGATCTGTGGACCCGCGCCGACAGCCGCGCCTTCGAGGGGATCTTCTTCAGCGAGCACCACTTCGGCGCGGCGTACAGCCCATCACCGAACTTGTTGATCTCGCACGTTGCGGCACGCACGAGCCGACTACGGCTCGGCGTGCTCGGATCAGTCACGCCATACACGACTCCGTGGCGAATCGTCGAGGAGATCGCCATGCTCGACCACCTCACCGATGGACGCTTGGAGATCGGTGTCGTCAGTGGGATTCCCCCCGAGCTCGCCGTGGTCGGGATCTCGCCCCAGGTCGCCGCCGAGCGCCATGCCGAGATCATCGATGTGCTCGACGCGGCGTTGAAGAACGCCGTGATCACCCACCACGGAACGCACTGGAACTTCGACGACCTCGAGATCCTGCCGCGGTGCCTACAGCAACCGTCGCCTCCACTGTGGACCGCCGTTCGCTCGGCCGGGTCGGCCGAGAAGGCCGGGCGGCGCGGTTGGAAGGCCTGCGGAGGGTTCCTGTCGGCCAAAGAGGTTGGCGAGGTGTTCGACGCCTATCGCCACGGTGCAGAAGAGGCCGGCCAGCCGCACGGTCCGGAACAGATCGCCGTGCGCCGCATGGTCACGTTCGTCGACAAACCATCGCAGCAACGAGAGGCCGTTCACCGCGCCAAGCGTGCGCTTCTCGACGTGCTGCAATCCAGCGCCGGGTCACTGCCACCGTGGGCCGCGCTGCTCGACCGACCCGACGAGTCGATCGCGGCGCTCAGCGACGAAGAGTTCGTCAGCGGCACTGCCCAACAGGTCGCCGAGCAACTGATCGAGCAATGTCAGGTGATCGGGGCGGGTCATCTGCTGGTCGCGTTCAGCGAACGCGACTACGACCGGCTCGAAGCCAGCCACGAGCTGTTCAGCTCCGAGGTGGCGCCACTCCTGCGCGAAGCCTCCGTCGTCTAGCAATGAATCGTCTCGCGGGCAAGGTCGCCTTGATCACCGGCACCGGAGTCGGCATGGGCCGCGCTGCGGCGCTGCTGTTCGCTGCCGAGGGAGCAACGGTTGTGGGGTGCGATCTCAATCCCGAGACCTCGGCCGAGACCGTGCGGCTGGTCCGCGACGCCGGCGGCATGATGACCTCCAAGGCCCCGGTCGATCTGTCGTCGTACGAAGCAACCCAGCTCTGGGTCGACGAGGCGGCAGCAACCCATGGCGGCATCGACGTGCTCTACAACAATGCATCGCTTCCGGTCGTCGGCCCGTGGGACGAGCTGACGGTCGAGGGCTGGCACACCGGGATCCGCAACGAGCTCGATCTGGTCTTCTACGCCTGCAAAGTTGCCTGGCCGCATCTCGTCGCCCGCGGTGGCGGAAGCATCATCAACGTGGCTTCGATCGCCTCGATCCGCGGCGCGGCCTTCTTCCAGCAAGCCGCACATGGTGCTGCCAAGGGTGGCGTCCTGTCGTTCACCTACCACCTCGCTGCTGCCGGCGGTCCACATCGCATACGCGCCAACGCGATCATGCCGGGCCTGATCCGCACCCCATCGACGGAGTTCCTGTTCTCCTCGCCCGACGCACCCGGCAGCATGCTCGCTACCGCCAACCCGCTCGGTCGCGTCGGCACTGCCGACGACGTCGCCAAGCTCGCCGCGTTCCTCGCCTCCGACGACGCGTGGTACATCAACGCCGCGGCGATCCCGGTCGACGGAGGTCAGTCGGTCATCGAGTGACTTCGAACTCGTTCACGGCACACCCCGGCCGCTGGTAGAAGTCGAAGAACAAACGGTCGGGGTCGTAGAGGTCGCGCAGCTGTTGGAGCCTGGCGAAGTTCTCGTCGGCCATGAACTTCGACGAACGACGTGTGAGGTCGGCGTCGCCGAGATACGAGCCCTTGCTCACGGGTTCGAGCGCACGGAACCTCGACGTCACCCAGTCCTGCATCTCGGCGTCGTCCTCTTCGTGTTCCCAGATCGTGTAGGTGGCGATGTAGACGTTGCCCTCCATCGAAAAAGCCATGTCGGTCAGCGGTCGCTGCGGTGCCCAGCCGTACCAGATGACGAACGACTCGGGCGTTGGCAGCGACCGATAGATCTCACCGAGCATCGGCATCAGCTCGGCGGCCGTGGCGTCGGTCCACGCGCAGTCCGCCGAATAGCGCATCCCCGGCGGGTTCTGAGCGTCCATGATCGTGTTCTCGTCTTCGAAGGCGGTCGGCTCGGCGAAGACTCTCAACAACGCCCGATCGAGCACCGGACAGGTCTCCAGCGGAGCCATCAGCGTGCGTGCTTCCTCAGGCGTGTCGAACATGCCGGTTACGTGCATGATCAACAACGGCCCACCACCGACATCGACGCCGGGCGGTGGGATGCGCGTGCCGACGATCACCGGCTCGACTCGAACATCGAGTGTCGGCAACACCTCATGGGCCCAGGCGATCAACTCCTCGAAGCATTCGATCGGAAACGCATAGGTCGTGTGCGTGAAGGCCTCGGGCATGCGGTGCACGCGCAGGTAGAAACGGGTGACCACACCGAAGAAGGCCGGTCCGGCGCCCCTCGCCGCCCACAACAGATCGGGATGGTGCCGGGCGTCGGCGTGAACAAGCTCACCATCGGCGGTGACCACATCGACACCGACCACGTTCTCGCAACCCCATCCCCACTGCCGCGAGTTCCAACCCTGACCGCCTTGCAACAGGTACCCACCGAGCCCGACGTTGGAGCAATGCCCGCCCGGGAAGACCACGCCGTATCGACGCAGGAACGGGCCGAGCTCCTGCCCACCACGGATCGAGGGACGTGTCGTCGCCGTCATGCTGTTGACGTCGACGGTCATCTCGCGCAGGCCGGTCATGTCGATCAGCAGCGAGTCGTCGCGCACGCTCCAACCCGCCCAGGCGTGACCGCCCGAGCGCACCGCGACCATCCAACCGCGTTCTCTGGCCAACCGCACTCCGGCGACGACGTCGGCGTCACTGACCGCTTCGAGCACCGCGGCCGGAAATCGCGCGGGATGGCGGGCGTTGAACAGGGCCTCGGTGCGTGCCGCTTCGTACTCTGGGCTGCCGCGCTCGATGTATCGCCCTTCGAACATCGTCATCCCCGGACTACGACTTGATCCGGAGGTTGTCGGGGTCGTACAACGGTCGCATCGACGCCCGGGCGGGATACCTACAGCCGGCAATCTCGAGGTCCCACGTGCCGGATGAAAGGTACGCAGCCGTCACCGGCTCACCGGCTTCGACCATCACCAGGCCGACGGCTCCGCCGAGGGTGAAGCCGTACGAGGCTGCGCGCACATAGCCGACGGGCCGCTCGTCGCGGCGGAGAACTTCGCCGTGGAACATCAGCGGCTGCGGATCGTCGACCACGACCTGGACGAGTCGACGGGTCAGCGGCCCCGCGGCTCGGCCGGCGACCACGGCGTCGCGACCGATGAATCCGTCGGGCTTGTCGAGATCCACGGCGAACCCCAACCCGGCCTCGAACACCGAGTCGGTGTTGTCGATGTCGTGACCGTAGTCGCGGTAGCCCTTCTCCATTCGCAGACTGCCCAATGCCTTCAGCCCGGCGTGGCGCAGGCCGACACGCGGGCCGGCGGCAACCACGCGGTCGAAGACGTGAACCGCTTGCTCGGCAGGCACGTACAGCTCGTACCCCAGTTCGCCCACATAGGTGATCCGCACGCACAACGCCCTGGCGAACCCGATGTCGATGTAGCGGGCGGCGCGAAACGGAAACGCTTCGTTGGACAGATCGACGGAGGTGATCGATTGCAGCAGCTCGCGTGACTGCGGCCCCTGCACGTTCAGCTGGGCGTAGCCAGAGGTGACATCGGTGACGATCGCATGGTGATCACCGAAGTGGCGGAGCATGCGGGTCTCGACGTGGCGGTGTGCCGTGTCGGTGGCGACCACCCAGTACCGATCGTCGTCGAGCTTGGTGACCGTGAGGTCGGCCTCCAGCGTGCCCGCCTGGTTCAACCATTGCGTGTACGTGATCACCCCAGGCTCGCCGTCGACTGAGTTGGCCGACAGTTGGTTGAGCAGCCGACCGGCATCGCGACCTTGAACGAGGAACTTCGACATGAACGACATGTCCATCAGGATCACGTCGTTGCGAGCGGCCTCGTGCTCGGCGCGCCAATGCTCGAACCAGCTCTGCCGACCCCACGACAGGTGCTCGACCTTCGGCTCGACGCCCTCGGGTGCGTACCAATCGGCGCCCTCCCAACCGCTGACGTCTTTGAAGTACGCCCGCTGGGCCGCCAACCGATGGTGGATCGGCGACACCTTGGCCTGCCGGGCAGTGGTCATCGACCTGCCCGGGTAGTGGCACTGGTAGACCATCCCGAGCGACTCGACCGTGCGCGTCGCCCGGTACTCGGGGTTCGACTGGTAGCGGTGCAAGCGATCGATGTTGAAACCCGTCACGTCGACGTCGGGCTGGCCGGTGAGGATCCAATGGGCGACCACCCTGCCCATTCCCCCACCGGTGAGGATCCCGACCGAGTTCATGCCGGCGGCGACGAAGTAGTTCTTCAGTTCCGGTGCCTCGCCGACAACCGGCAGCAGGTCGGGCGTAAAGCTCTCCGGGCCGCAGAAGAGCATTCGGATGCCGGTCTCCATCGAGATCGGCACTCGGCTCATCGCCCGTTCGACGTAGGGGCCCATGCGGTCCCAGTCAGGTTGGATCACGCCGAACGAGAAATCATGTGGGATGCCGGCCACGTTCCACGGCGCGCACACGGATTCGAAGAGCCCGATCATCAATCCGCCGACCTCTTCGCGGTAGTAGCCGAAGTTGGCCGGGTCTTCGATGATCGGCCAGTCCTTCGACAACCCCTCGATCTGCTCGGTGATCAAGTAGTAGTGCTCGGCGGCTTGCAATGGGATGTTGACGCCGGCCGCCTCACCGAGCTGGCGGGCCCACATTCCGGCGCAGTTGACCACGTACTCGGCTTCGATGTCGCCCTGGTCGGTGCGTACTCCCGTGACCGCCCCACCGCGCCGGCACACACCGGTGACCGTGACGCCCTCGATGATCGTCGCGCCTTTCAACCGTGCCCCTTTGGCGAGCGCCATGGTCACGTCGACGGGGTTGGCCCGACCGTCTTCGGCGACGTAGAACCCGGCGAGCACGTCGTCGGTGCGGGCGAGAGGGAACATGTCGGCGACTTCGGCGGCGGAGATCTCGTGCACGTCGACGCCGCAGTAGCGGTTGAACGCACTGACTCGGCGGTACTCCTCCAGCCGGTCGGGCTCGGTGGCGAGCTCGATGAACCCGACCCGGTTGAACCCGGTCGACTGCCCGGTCTCTGCTTCCAGCCGCTCGTACAGATCGCAGGTGTACTTGCGCATCTCGGTCGAGGTCTCCGACAACGAGCCGAACGTGACCATCAGCCCGGCGGCATGCCACGTGGTACCGGAGGTGAGGCGGTCGCGTTCCAGCACGACAACATCGGTGCAGCCCATGTCGGCGAGGTGATAGGCGACAGAGCAACCGATCACGCCTCCGCCGATCACCACGACGCGGGCACGCTCTGGCAACGGCGGTGGCATGGACGTCGAGTGTATTCACAGTCGTGTGGAGTGTTTCGAGGCATCCAGGTGGGCACGACCAACTCCACAGGCCCTGCGCTGGTGCAAACGGGATTGGTGACCGACCAATCCGGATAGGTTCGTGCGACGAAGGAGTTGCATGACCAGCGGTGACGACGGCGTGAACGCGAGGCCCGGACATGCTCCGTAACGCGCTCGGTCGGCGCAACGCGGTAGAAGACCAGAGGGGCGATGCCGGCGATCCCCTGGCCAATTTGCTCAGCCGCGCGGGCCGAGGCGATCAAGCCGCCTTCGCCCAGCTGTACGACGCCCTGGCGCCCTTGCTCCACGGGATCGTGCTGAAGGTTCTGCGCGATCCTGCGCACAGCGATGAGGTCACCCAGGAAGCGTTCGTCGAGCTGTGGCGGCTCGCACCTCGATACGACGGGTCACGAGGTTCGGTCAGATCATGGGCCACCACCCTGGCGCACCGGCGAGCGATCGACCGGGTGCGCTCCGAGCAAGCGGCGCGGGACCGATCTGAGCACGACGCCCAGAAGCGTTCCGTGGAGTCCCCCGATGTCGCCGACCAAGTCGTGGCCACCATCGAGGCGAGTCGTGTGCGCAAGGCACTCGAACGGCTGACCGAGATGCAGCGACATGCCGTGGAACTTGCCTACTTCGGAGGACACACGTACCGCGAGGTCGCGGTGCTGTTGAACGTCCCCGAGGGAACCGTCAAGACCAGGATCCGTGATGGCATGATTCGATTGCGCGACGAACTAGGGTTTGCCACATGAGCGGCGTCGACATCCATCAACTTGCCGCGGCCTATGCGCTCGACGCGGTCGACGAACGTGAACGAGCCGAGTTCGAAGCCCACTACCCGACGTGCGCGGTGTGCCGGCCAGAAGTGGCGGGCTTCCGCGAGACGCTGTCGCAGGTTGCCGCAGCGTCGGCCGCGCCGCCACCGGCGGCGCTCAAGGCCAGCGTGATGGCCGAGATCGGGACCACCCGACAACTGTCTCCCCTACTGCCGGCCTCGGTCACCAACCTGGATGCCTTTCGGCAACGCAAGGCGCGCCTGGTGCGAGCAATCACGATCGCAGCAGCAGTGATCCTCGTCGGTGCCGGCGCGTTCGTTGTCGGCCGCCACTCGCACAGCAGCGACGGGTATGCGTCCGCCGCTGCCGAGCTCATCTCCCGGCCCGACACTCGGATGATCGACCTGCAAGGAACCGGAACCGGGTCGTTCAAGGTCGCCTGGTCACCGAGTGCCAATCGGGCCATCGTGATCGGCAATGGACTCGACGCCCCGAGTGCCGGAAAGGCCTACGAGCTGTGGCAGATCGACGCCGCCGGTCCGCACGCGGTGCGGCTGCTCGACAAGGCCGGCGGTGGGCAGGTTCGCAGAGTCATTGCGGTCAGTGGTTCGCCTGCGAAGTGGGCCGTGACGGTCGAGCCGGCTGGCGGTGTCGATGCGCCCACGGGTGATGTCATCTTCTCCGCCTCGACGTGACGATCAGCCACTCGCGGGGAACGCGGCGCGCAGCGCGGCGATGTGCGACGGTCCGATGCCGCAGCAGCCGCCGATCATCGCCAGATCGAAGGCCTCGGCCCAGTGCTTGGCCAGATCCGCGTACTCGTCCTCGGGGATGATGTCGACGAACTGCCAGTCGGGCATGGCGAAGTAACCCGACTCGGCATATGCCCCCAGCGAACCGCGCCAATGCTGTCGAACGACGGCGAGCGCCCGGGTCGTGACCGGTGGCGCGCTGTGCATCACCGAAACCATTGCCGGCGCGCAGGCGACCAACCGCCCGACGAAGCTGTCGAGTGTCCAGTTGGGGCGGCCGAAGCCAATGATGCGCCCGTCGTCATCCTCTTCCACCGCGATCCCGATCCACACGGGCAGCCCGGTTGCAACGGCAGCTTCGGTCGCCCAGACCGAGTAGTCGCCGTCACGCATCATCTCCATGGCGATCACATCGGCGCCCGCCTCGACCAGGCCGGCGGCCTTGTCGGCGAACAGCCGGCGAGCCTCGGCTTCCGGCCACTGTCGCAGCATGTGGCTGCGATCGCTGCCGGGAATGCCCGGCCGCATCACCGAAAACGAGCCGGCCACGGGCACGGATCCGCCACTTGCCTCGCGCGCCAACGCAACCGCGGCGGCATCGATCCGGCCGACGTCGGCGTCACGGCCGATGTCGTTGAACAGCAGCGGGCTGGTCGCGTAGGTGTTGGCGATCAGCACCTCCGCGCCGGCAGCAAGGTACTGACGATGTGCCTCGCGAACGATCTCGGGGTGGGTGAGATTTGCGTCGGCACACCACGTGTCACCGTGCATGGGTGCACCGAGCGCCTGGATCAACGTGCCCGTCCCACCGTCGAGGATGATCATGAATCGGCAACCTACCGGCTCGGCGTGTTCACGGGTGCTCGGCATACAGTGGCCCGATGCGCGCAGCACGACTTCACTCCATCGGCGGGACGCTTCAGCTCGATGAGGTCCCCGACCCGCAGCCAGGTCCCGGCGAGCAACTCGTCGAGCTCGCCTACGCATCGGTGAATCCGCTCGATGTGTGGATCACCCAGGGTTCGATCGGCGCCGCCGCCAGCCACCTCCCGTGGACGCCCGGATCCGAGGCGACCGGCTACATCGACGGTCGTCCGGTCCTGGTTCGCGGCGGCGGGCTCGGTGTCGTCCGCCCCGGCGTGTACTGCAGTCGGATCGCGGTTCCCGAGGACTGGCTGATTCCGCTCGACTCGCGGCTTGATCTTGCCCAGGTCGCGGCAACGCCGGTCGCCGGCATCACGGCCTGGCAAGCGCTTCATGGTCGCGCCCACGTGCAGCCGGAGGATCGCGTCCTCGTGCTCGGTGCCAGCGGTGGCGTCGGAGCCATGGCCGTTCAGTTGGCCAAGATTGCTGGGGCGACGGTGTGGGGGCACACCGGCTCGCCGGCCAAGGCCGATGGAATCATCGCCAACGGCGCCGACAACGTGGTCGTCGGTTCTGCCGGAGCCCTCGAGTCCGAGATCGAGAGCTTCCAGCCGACGGTGATCCTCGATGCACTCGGCGGACCGTACACCGATGCCGCGATCGCCGGGATCGCCCCCAAGGGACGCCTGGTGGTGTATGGCACGTCGAACGACGAGCGGGTCTCGATCAACTTGCGCCGCCTGTACCGCAAGGGCGTGACGCTGCTCGGCTACTCCGGCCTGGTCGACACCCCTGAGGAGCAACGCGAGTCGCTCGACACGATGCTGGCGATGATGGCCACCGGCGCGCTGCACGTCCCCGTCGGCGAGGTGCTGCCACTTTCGGCTGCAGCCGACGCACACGCCCGCATCCTCGCTCGCGGGGTCGAGGGCAAGATCGTGCTCGACTGCCAGAAGCAGCCAGAAATGTGGCCAAAAAAGATAGAGGGCTAGAACCGGGCGCGGATCAACGGCTCGAAGTGCTCCAACGGGTGGCTCACGTACGACGCGTCGAACGCGGTCTGGTCGTACAGCGCGCAGAACTCCTCGGTCAGGGCGAAGTGGGGTGAATCGCGGTAGGCCTCACGAGCATCTCGATCGAGACCGATGTGGTGCCAGAAGTAGTAGCCCTGGAAGATGCCGTGGTGCTCCACCATCCAGTGATTGGCTTCGCTGACGAAGGGCTTCAGGATGCCGGCGGCGATCGACGGATGGTTGTACGGAGCCAGGTTGTCGCCGATGTCGTGGAGCAGCGCGCACAGCACGTACTCGTCGTCTCGGCCAGCCCGCTCGGCCCGAGTCGCCGTCTGCAGCGAATGCTCGAGCCGGTCGACAGGGAAGCCGCCGTAGTCACTGCGCAGTTGCCGCATCTGGACGATCACGTTGTCGGCAACGTAGGTCTGCGTGATCTGGACGTGCTGGATGATGATCGCCCAGTCGTCGCCAGTCGACTCCTCGAACGTCGTGAAGCTGGTGGCGGGTGAGGTGTCGGTCATGCGGGCCTTTCCTATCAGATCATCATCTACCGTGCTTCGAGGATCTCGAAACCGCGGCGCACGTCGACGATGTGATGCCCCGGATCATGCAGGAAGTACCGGCCAAAGGATTCGACGGTGAACGAGAAGCCGTCGCTGCGCAATCCCGACCGGCTCCACTGTTGGGCACCGACGTGGTCGTACAGGTCGGCGAACACCGCTGCTGCTTCCGCCAGTTCGTCGGCCACGACGATCGGTTCCTGCAAGTCGTAGCGCTCGTTGATCGCGGTCTCGTCCTGGTCCCAATTGTCGAACCGTGGGTCATCCTCCGACAACATTCGATTCACGCGATACGTCCCGAGCCGGTACACATCACGCACATGGCAGCCATACTCCAACGCCGACCAGGTGGCCTCGTCGGGGCGAACCCGCACGAGCGGGTGCGCCAGGAACTGCGGCCACGGTTCTGCCGCCTCTCGGATCAACCGCCCGATCTCCGTTGGCGGGAACGAGCGAATGTCGAATCCACAGTCCTCGCAGTCGCGCTCGAGCACCCACGTCCAGTTCTTTACGTCCGGTTCGATCGTCACGCCGCGGACGCTATTCCGCCACCGGCGGGCAGCAAGTCACAATTTCTCCGGCTGTACCGATGAATCGGTGACTTGCTCGCGGATCGGAGGTGAGCGGCCACCTCACAACTCGTGTTCAGCCAATTCGCGGAACTCGTCGGGTACCGACCGGCGATCCGAGAGAACGACCGATGCGTAACCAACCGCCGAGCGGCCGAACTTGCGGCGCACGTCGTCGACGGAGTGGTCGATCGCCCAACGCGCGGCACCGATCCGCGAGCCCGGACGTTCTGGATCGTCGGGCGGCAGCGGCAACTCGAGTTGCAGTACCGGCTGATCGACCAGGTTCGAGACCGAGATCGCCAAGAGAGAGATCTGGTACTCGGTGGCGTGATCGGACAGTGCCTTGTCGACCAAGCGCTCGGCGATCTCGGTGAGGGTGAGCGTGCTGCACACCGGGTACACGCCGGTGTGCGAACGGGTCACCGAGCGCATGCCTGCGAAGCGAACCCTGACCGTGACCGTGCGACCGGCACGATGCTTGGCACGCAACCGACCGGCGACGCGGTCGGCGAGGTGACCGAGCACCGGACGAATGAGCTCGGGCGCGGCATCTCGGCGGCCGAACGCGGACTGGGCACCAACCGAGCCGGCACGGCCGGTCGGCTGTACCCGGCGCCGGTCGTCGTTGGCTGCGAGCGCACCGACCTTGGTACCGAGGGCGTTGCCCAAGAGCGAGCGCAAAGCACCATCGGGAGAAGCTGCCAGCTGTCCGATCGTGCAGATGCCGCGCTCGGCGAGTCGTTGCCGCGTGACCGGCCCGATGCCCCACACCAGCCCGACTGGTAGCGGGTCGAGGAACTCGCGTTCAGCGGATGAGGGCACCACCACCAGACCGTCGGGTTTGGCAACTTGCGAAGCGATCTTGGCGAGATGCTTGGTGCGCGCTGCGCCGACCGAGATCGGCAAACCCAACTCGACGCGAACGCGACGGCGGATCTGCTCGCCGATCGTTGCGGCGTCACCGAAGAGGTGGACCGAGCCGGTGACATCGAGGAACGCCTCGTCGATGGAGATGCGCTGCACCAGTGGCGTGAAGTCGCCGAGGACGGCCATCACCTGATCACCCAAACGCTGGTACTCGGAGTAGTGACCCTGCACGAAGATCAGATCAGGACACAGCCGCTTGGCCCGCCACCCTGACATGCCACCTTGTACCCCGAACCGCTTCGCCTCGTACGACGCGGCCAGCACCACACCTCCACCGACGGCGATCGGCAACCCGCGCAGCTCCGGCTGCAGCATCTGCTCGACCGATGCGTAGAACGCATCGAGGTCGGCATGCAGGATCGTCGCGCCGCTCGGCACCAACTCAACCTAGTCGAACACCTGTTCGCTTCTGGCATCGGTACGTCACGAGCTGACGGGCGGACAGCTCACGGGCAGGCATGGGGCGGCCGCCGCGCCGCGAATAACCAGCGGCTTGTAACAAGTGCGATCTGTACTCTCTCCTCGAGTGGGATTGGTGCTGGCGGGCCTCGGGGTGTTGGCGTTCAGCTTCAGCATCCCGTTGACCAAGATCGCCGTCCGCGGGCTCGACCCGATGGTGGCAGCCGTCGGACGCGCCGCTGTCGCCAGCATCTTCGCCGGCGCTGCTCTGTTGATCGTCAAGCCACCCCGACCTACTCGCGCCCAGGTGTGGCGGCTGGTTCCGGTCGTCGGTGGCGTGATCTTCGGATTCCCCATCCTCATCGCCTATGCGTTGCGACACACAGCGAGCCTCCACGGCTCGGTGGTCAACGGATTGCTGCCGCTGGCCACGGCGGGGCTCGCCGTGCTGCGCGCCGGCGAACGGCCATCGATGACGTACTGGACCTGCAGCGCGGTCGGCTTTGCCGCCGTCGCCGGCTACGTGGTCCACGAAGGTGGTGGCACGTTCCACTCCGCCGACGTGCTGCTCATCCTCGCCGTCCTTGCTGCCGCGGTGGGATACGCCGAAGGCGCCTTGTTGGCCAGAGAGCTCGGAGGATGGCAGGTCATCTGCTGGGCGCTCGTCCTCGGTGCGCCGCTGACCTGGATCGTCACGATCGCCACCGCCGCGCACACGGGCCTGCACGCCACCCTGCCGGAATGGGCGGCCTTCGGGTACACCGCGCTGTTCTCGATGTTCCTCGGCTTCTTTGCCTGGTATGCCGGGCTGGCTCGAGCAGGCATCGCCAAAGCGGGGCAGATGCAACTGGCCCAACCGGCCCTTTCGATGGTGTGGGGTTGGCCGCTGCTCGGCGAGCATCTGTCCGAGGCCGCACTGATCACCATCGTCGTCGTGCTCGGCTCCGTCGCGATCGGGCGCACAACAGTCGTGCGCATCGCGCGACCGGCCGCGCAAGTGCCACACTGAGGCGATGGCCTACAACTCAACCGGGCTAGTCGTGCACGATGCCGACGCCCACGTCATGGAGACGCCGAACTGGTTGCGGGATCATGCCGACGCGGGCATCCGCGACCGGATCCCCTCGCTCGACTACTCCAGCGTCAACGAGCTTCGCCAGACCGGCGATCCGGCCGAGCAGCTACGCGACCTCGATGCCGCCTTCGACCGACTCGCCACTCGGCATCGATCGTCCGACTACCTCGCCGCGGAAGCAGCAGAGATCATGGCCCGCAAGAACTTCGCCGCGACGGGAGCATTCATCGCAACGGACCGCGGCCGGGCCCTCGATCTGCTCGGCTTCGCCAGCCAACTGATCTTCAACACCTTCCACAACACCCGGTTGTGCGCGTGGGAACACTCCGGTGACCTCGACCTGGCGGTTGGTGCGGCGCGGGCCCACAACAGGGCAATGATCGACTTCTGCTCGGCAGATCCCCGGCTGCTGCCCAGCCTGTACGTGCCCCTGGCCGATCTCGATCGCGCCGGAGCGCTTGCCGCCGAGGCGATCTCGATGGGCGCGGCCGCATTGCTCGTCGCCTCGGGCTGCCCGCCGACACACTCGCCGAGCCACGTCGCCCTGGATCCCGTGTGGGCAGCGGCCAGCGAAGCCGGCCTGCCGGTCGTGTTCCACGTCGGCGGCACCGGTCAGCTGATCGATCCCAACTACTTCAACAACGGGTTGCCAGTCCCACCCGACTTCCACGGTGGTGACGAGAACTTCCGCTCGGTCGACTACATGGGCATCCCGGTTCCACCCGCACAAACACTGGCAACAATGCTGTTCGACGGTGTCTTCGATCGCTTCCCCGACCTTCGGGTCGGCGTCATCGAGCAAGGCGCAGTGTGGGTGCCGTCGTGGATGCGGCAGATGGAGGCCGCGTTCGATGCGTTCTCTCGGCACGAGGAACGCCTGCGGTCATTGTCGATGCGACCGTCGGAGTACGTCCGGCGGCAGATGCGTTTCACGCCGTATCCGACCGAGGACGTCGGCTGGATCATCGATCAGGCGGGCCCGGAGGTCTGCCTGTTCTCATCCGACTACCCACACGTCGAGGGCGGCCGCCGACCGATCGAGCGGTTCGAGGCCAGCCTGTCGAACACATCAGACGCTGCTCGGGGCGCGTTCTACCGCGACAACTTCGTCGATCTGATGGGCGCCGGCCTCGCGACGGTGGCAGCGTGAGCCCTCCCCCCTTCGGTTGACGGTGTGATGATCGCAAGTCTGCAACCGGCCGAGATCCCTTACAGGAGGGCTACGACAAGCTCCGAACGGGCTCCCATTAGTTCGATACGCGTCCACTGATCGAAGAGGCGCCCGAGATCTGGGCGCCACGCTCGTCCTGTGAACGCAGCTCATACCAACTGAGTGGCACCCAGATTCCGAGGTCACACGGGCGAGGGCAATCCAGGCCAGGATCTGGGCGCCATTCGTCGGATTCGAGCAGCGACGATGCTCGCCTGTTGGCGCCCAGATCTCCTGGGTGGGCCGAACTGCCGGCTCCGGCGGTGTCAGAAACTGCGTCGGTGGGGTTGACGTTCGAGCGTGTCAGTACGGCTGAGACCAGCGCGATCGTCGCCTTCCTCAGCGGCAGTGACTGGCCGTTTCACGGTGCCGCCCGGCTTTCGGTCGCGGAGGCGGAGGCCATCAGTATCTCGAACGCTGAAACGCGATCGTTCTGGATTCGCGACGCCGCTACTGTCGTCGGACTTGTCCGGCTGCTCGACCTCGATGATGTCGAGGACGGAAGTCCACTCTTCGACGTACCGATTGCGAGTGGGCATCGCAGACAGGGGTTTGGCACCGCAGCCGTGAACTGGTTGTCCGACTATCTCTTTGTCGAGTACCCGGTGCTGCATCGCATCGAAGCCACCACGCGGAGCGACAACGCTGCGATGATCGCCATCTTGGAGCGGTGTGGCTATCACCGCGAAGGGGTGCTTCGGGAAGCATGGAAAGGTCGCGATGGCTCGCGTCACGACACGATGATCTACGGACTACTGCGACGCGAGTGGTCGGGCGGTGCCTGAGCTGACAAAACGTCGAAGGCTTCTCACGGCTGCCGCCCGACGAAGGCTGCCGAGTCCATCAACAGCAGCACGCAGAGCAGATCTGGGTGGGTGCCTGACCGAGAGGTCGCGCCGTCACTCGCTTGCTTTGTCCTGGCTGGATGGATCGCCGTCCGTGTCACGGTGACCGAAGAAGAAATGATGCTCGAGTCGCCAGAGCAATGGTGACGCGACAAGCAACGCGACCAAACCGGGTAGCCAACCGAAGATCGCTGCTATCAGAGCAACGATCACGAAGACCACTACGGCTGTGCGACGTGCCGAGTCAGACTTCGCATACGGCAACGCCTTGAGGCCCGAGTCCGGTCGAGATCGCACATAGTTCATCGCTCTCTGATTGCCGCGATCGAACCAACCGAGGACACTGCGCTTCGCCATCAGCGCACCACTCGATCGACGGCTAACACCGAAACATCGTGCCCCATCGCAGGCGTGCGGTCGAGCAACACTGAGCGGCAGTTCGGATCGGGGCTTAGGACGATCGCGGGTGCCGAAATGGGCGCCGGCGGCCCGAATCGGCGCCAGCATGGGCTGGACGAGCCCACCCCGATTGCCCTGATGGAGGATCGGGTCCGCAAGGTGTCTCGTCGTTTCCAGCTGACCGAGCGGATGCTGCTCGGTCATGCTCGTAGGGAGCGGAACTTGAGGAATATCACGCCGTCAGCCCAAGGGGGGCCTCACATCGGGTCGCCGAGCAGGTAGCGAGCACCGGATCCTCGCCGGGCTGCCCGGTCGCCGAGGTTGTACAGCTCACACGTATCGAGCGACAGGCAGCCGCAGCCGATACATCCGTCGAGGCGGTCGCGAAGAAGCTCCAACTCGGCGATC
This sequence comes from Ilumatobacteraceae bacterium, assembly GCA_025358075.1. Taxonomy (GTDB): domain Bacteria; phylum Actinomycetota; class Acidimicrobiia; order Acidimicrobiales; family Ilumatobacteraceae; genus JAENVT01. Next base: position 30,534 of record JANYKU010000054.1, on the reverse strand, counting down.
TGTTCGTCGATCCGCGGCAACCACCGACTCGACAGCTCGTTCCAGTCACCGCGAGTCGGTGTTCGCTGCGACGGCAGCGAGTCGAGTGCCCGGCCAATCTCGTCGAGCGACAGGCCGATGCGCTGGGCCACGCGGATGAAGGCGACACGCCGGAGCACATCGGGGCGATAGCGACGATGACCGGAGTCATTCCGCTCGGATCGGATCAAGCCGTGAGCCTCGTAGAACCGCAGCGCAGACGTGGCCACGCCGGCGCGGTCAGCCAACTCGCCCACGGAGAACCGCTTGACTTCAACCATGGTTCAAGTTCTACCGTGACGCCCCATGAACGCCTCCCCCGTAGCCGCTGACAGCGCCGTCGCTGTGGCCCACCTCGACGACTTGCCGGTTGGCTCGATGAAGATGGTCCGGGTCGACGACCATCGACTGTGCCTGGTGAGAACCTTGCACGGGGTGTTCGCGTTGGACCACGCTTGCCCTCACGAGGGGTACGGAATGACGCAGGGATCGCTCGACGGCAACCTCATCACCTGCGCCTGGCACAATTGGAAGTTCCGCGTCGACGACGGCGAATGTGTCGTCGGCGAGGAGAACATCAACACCCACCAGGCAACCGTCGACAGCGACGGCACGGTGAAGGTCTCGTTGCGCCGGCCCGACATCGAAGCGGTTCGCCCGCGGCTGCTGGCCAGCTTGCGCCGTGGAGTGGAACGGGACTACATCGGTCAGGTCAGCCGCGACGTGGTGCGCTTGCTACAGGCCGACACCAACCCCGGCGAGCTCGTCTGGGAGGCGGTCAATCACGGCGCGCCGCGGGCGGAGTTCGGATGGGGCCATTCGATCGCCTCCGCCACCGATTGTCTGGCGATGGTCGATCTCTACGAGGGCGACCAGCGCGCCCTTCCGATCGTGCAGGCGATCGCCGGCATTGCCGAGACCGAACGCGATCGGGCCGTCAACCCACTGCCCGACCCTGTCGCTCGATTGCCGCAAGACCCGCTGCAGGCCTTCCGCGCCGCGGTCGAGTCAGAGCAGCTCGAGCGCGCCCAGGCGTTGGTCCGCGCCGCGATCGAAGCCGGCTACACGGCGACCGACGTGCAGCCATGGTTCACGGCCGTGGCGAGCGACCACCTGCTGTCGTACGGGCACGGTGCCATCTACTGCCAGAAGGCGTTCGAGCTGCTCGAGATGATCGGCTGGCATCGCGCCGACACCGTGCTGCCCTACTTGGTGCCGACGATCGTCTACGGCACGCGCGAGGACGTGCTGCCGTACACGCGTCCGTTCATGCGGGCACTTGCCGGCACCGATCTCGACGCCCTGGCGGCACGTCCCGTCGACGGGACGTGGAGCGACGACGGTTCGCTGTTGGCCACCTTGCTCGGCAACGACCGCAAAGCGATCGTTCCGGCGGTGGCTCGATCAATGGAAACCGGCGCAGGTGTCGATGGCGTGCTCGATGTCGTCGTGCGGGCGGTGGCGGAGCGGATGATGCGCTACGACCTCTCGGGTGAGCGGGAGCTGCTCGACGACTTCGGCTGGCTCGACATCACCCATGGACTGACGTACGCGAGTGCGGCGCGCTGGCATCACCGCATGACGCCGGGTCCCGACACGGTTCGCCTGGCGCTGTTCACCGCCTTTCTGGCCCAGTGGACCGGACGTCACGAGTGGCACACCCGCGTGGCCGAACGCGACGACGGCCGCTCGTTCAGCGGCACCGTCACCGAGGCCGGGCAGGCGCTGCAACGCGAGGCATTGCTCGACAACGCGTCGGCGTTCATCGTCTACGCCCACGGCATCAAGACCAGCCGTGCTGCGGCCAAGGAAGCCGAGCGCAGTGGGTCGATGCTGCCCCTGCAGGCCGCCGCCCGACTCCTCGATTCGCCGCGACTGGAGCGATTCGTCGCCGCCAACGTCGCCCGATCGATCGAGTTCCTGGCCGGGCGGGCGCCCCGCGACGACTGACGCAGCAGGGAGGCGACCGCGCTCGGAGCCCGTGAGCAGCTACGTTGAAAAAATTGTCAAGATTTCGTAAAGATCCCGCCGCGTTCTGCCGACATATTGGCATGTCTCGGATTCAACGAGTGCTGCTGGCTGCGTCCCTTTCAGCCATCTCACTCAGCACCCTGACCCTGGCCGTCCCGACCCTTGCCGCCGGTTCCGGCACTGCCGCACCGAACGAGTACGTGGTCAAGAACGGCGACTTCCTCGCCGGGATCGCCGCAAAGGTCGGCGTGACGCTGCCGGTGCTGCTCAGCGCCAACAAGCTGACCGCCAAGAGCCTGATCATGCCGGGCGACAAGCTGGTGCTGCCCGCCGGCGCGACCGCGCCTCGTGCACTGCCTCTTACCGCCCCGATCGCCGGAAGCCTGGCGTACACGGTGAAGTCGGGCGACTTCCTGCTCGGCATCGCCGCGCTCTACAAGGTCACCCTGGCCGATCTGCTCACCGTCAACAAGCTCACCGTCCAGAGCCTGATCGTGCCCGGACGGAGCTTGACCATGCCGGCGACCGCCGTGGCTCCCCAGGCTGCGGCCACGACTTCAGTCGCGCCCACAACGGTTGCGCAGGCGATCAGCAACCTGACCTACACGGTCAAGGCCGGCGACTTCCTGGCCGCCATCGCCGCGACGTACAACGTCAAGCTCCCCGATCTACTGGCCGTCAACAAGCTCACGCCGGCAAGCCTCATCCTGCCGGGAGCCAAGCTGGCCATGCCGGCCGGTGCCGTGGAACCCGCTGCCGCCGCGCCAGTCATCCAATCCACTGCCGGCCCAGCCGCGGTGGTCGTCGCCTATGCCTATGCCCAGCTCGGCAAGCCCTACCGCTTCTTCACCGCCGGGCCCGACACGTTCGATTGCTCCGGTCTGACGATGGCGGCCTACGCCCAGATCGGGATTCCCTTGATCCACCACAGTGCCTCGCAGGCCACCGCAGGCACGGCGGTCGACATCTGGGGCGGCGACTCGATCAAAGCCGGCGACCTCGTCTTCATGGCCACGCATGGCGACCCGACGGCCATCAGCCACGTCGGAATTGCCGTCGACGCCACTCATTGGATTCACGCCCCCGCCCCGGGTGACGTGGTCAGGCTGGCTCCGATCCCGCCGAAAGGTCTGCTGGCCAGCGTGCGTCGCCTGGTCCCCTAGGCGTCAGTCACATGCGCGCCGCTTGCGGCGCGTCGGCATCGCCCACGACCGCCGGGTCGAACGGATGGCGGCTGAAGATCTCGCGCAGCATCGGCTCGAACGTCTCGATCGGCTCCGTCGGGTAGTCGGGGTCGAAGGACTCCTGATCCCATCGTGAGCAGAAGTTGTCGCAACTCTCGAACCACGGATGATCGAGGTACGCATCGCGCAGGTCGGGATCGAGATCGATGTGATGCGCGTAGTACTTCATCTGGAAGATGCCGTGCATGGTGACGACCCACGTGACCTCGGCCCGAACGTATGGGCGGATGATCGCCGCGGCGACCTGCGAGTGGTTCTCCGGCGAGAGGTCGTCGCCGATGTCATGGATGAGCGCGGCAACGATCATCTCGGTGTCGGCGCCATCGCGCATGGCCCGGGTCGCCGTTTGCAGCGAGTGCTGGTACCGACTGATCTGGTACCCGGCAAGGCCCTCATCGAGGCGGCGCAGGGCCTGGACCAGCCGTTGCGGAAGCTCGGAGATGTACTCGTGTTCCAGGCCGGACAGGTATTGGTACTCGTCGCGAGTCCCGTCGGCCATCCGAGTGAACGCCACGCTGCGTGCCGGCTCTGGGTCGGCGATGTTGCTGGTCATCGGCTCATCGTAGAACCTCGCTGCGATGCCCTCCACCCTGGGGAACGGAAACCCGCCTCCGTTCCCCAGGGGTGGGGGATTTTTGAAGCGTTTCCGCTTCGGTTCCGGCCGCCCGTCCCGCAGCCCGGTGCTCAGTAGATCAGAGCACGCCGAATTGTGATACTAAAACACCGTTCAATGAGCCGATCGGCCTACGCGATACCGTTCGAACATGCCGACGCCTGAATTTCCCCAACCACTCGGGGGCAACGAGATGCCCCGATTCGGTGGTATCGCCACGTTCATGCGTCTCCCCGGCACCAGTTCGCCCGACCACCTCGACGCGGGGGTGATCGGTGTGCCGTTCGACATCGGCACCTCCAACCGGCCAGGCGCCCGCTTCGGTCCGCGCGGCATTCGCAACGAATCGGTGCTGCTGCGCCCGTACAACATGGCCACGCGGGCGGCTCCGTTCGACAGCCTGCGCATCGACGATCTCGGCGACGTAGCCACCAATCCGTACAACGTGGCCGATTCGATGGCGCGGATCGAGGCGTACTATCGACCGTTGGTCGGTGCCGGGCTGAAAACCGTGTCGATGGGCGGCGACCACACGATCGTCCTTCCGATCCTGCGGGCGATGGCCGGCCACCACGGCCCGGTCGGGCTGGTGCACGTCGATGCCCATACCGATATCAACGACTCGATGTTCGGCGAACGCATCGCTCACGGCACCCCGTTCAGAAGGGCAGTCGAGGAAGGCCTGCTCGATTGCTCTCGAGTCGCCCAGATCGGTGTGCGTGGTACCGGGTATCAAGCCGACGACTTCGACTGGTCGCGCCAGCAGGGCTTCCGAGTCGTGCAGGTCGAGGAGTGCTGGCACCGAAGTCTCGAGCCGTTGATGGCCGAAGTGCGCGCCCAGGTCGGCAGCGGTCCGGTCTATCTCAGCTTCGACATCGACGGTCTCGATCCGTCCTTCGCCCCGGGCACCGGCACCCCCGAGATCGGCGGCTTGACGATCTGGCAGGGAATGGAGATCATCCGCGGCTGCCACGGCATGAACCTCGTCGGCGGCGACGTCGTCGAGGTCGCCCCGATCTACGACGTGTCGGGCATGACCTCGCTCGTCGCCGCCAACTTGCTCTACGAGATGCTGTGCGTGCTGCCCGGCGTCGAGCGTCGCTGACCAACGACGATCCTCGGGGGCGGGGGACCCTCCCGGAACCCCGCCCCCAAGGTGTGTGGGGTTGACGGCGAGTCAGGATCGCCGCGTGCCTGGCGCGTGACCGCCTGGCACGACAGAGAGAGCCGCCATGGTGACCCGCTGATACTCGCAACTCTTGGCGATGTGCGCCGATTGATTACCGTTGGTGCATGCCCGCAGCGTTCATGCACCCCTACTCCAAGCCGACCCGCGAGAGCTTCATCCGCATCGACCGCGGTGAAGGAGCGCTGGTGTGGGACGAAAACGGCCGTGAGCTGGTCGACGGCATGGCCAGCCTCTGGTACAACGCCATCGGCCACGGCCGAGCGGAGATGGCCGATGCCATCGCCGAGCAGGTACGCACGCTTGCCGCGTATTCGGCCTTCGACCCGTTCACCAACGAGCCTGCCGAGATGCTGGCAGAGGAGTTGCGACAGATTGCACCGACGCCCAACGCCCGTGTGTTCTTCACCTCGTCGGGGTCGGAGTCCATCGACACGGTGATGAAGCTGGCCCGCATGGCCCACGTACAGGCAGGTCAGCCGCAGCGCAAGCTCATCATCAGCCGCACCCGCGGCTACCACGGTGTCGCCTACGGCGGCACCAGTGTTCAAGGCATCGCCCCGTACAAGGAGAACTTCGGCCCGTTCGTCGACGAAGTCGTGACGGTGCCGGCCGAAGACATCGAGGCGGTGGCCACCTTGATGAGCCAGCGAAGCAACGAGGTCGCGGCCATCATCACCGAGCCGGTGCAGGGTGCCGGCGGCGTCTTCCCGCCGCCCGACGGCTACTTGCAATCGCTGCGCAAGTTGTGCGATCAGCACGGCGCGTACCTGATCTTCGACGAGGTCATCACCGGCTTCGGACGCACCGGCAGTTGGTTCGCCGCCCATCACTACGGCGTGTCGCCCGACTTCGCGACCTTCGCCAAGGGAGTCACCTCCGGCTACATCCCGCTCGGCGGTGTGTTCGTGGGCGTCGCCCCAACGGCCGCGCTCGAGACCGACCCCGACTTCGTTCTCATGCACGGCTTCACCTATTCCGGGCACCCAACCGCGTGCGCAGCGGGCTTGAAGAACCTGGAGATCATGCGCCGCGAGGGTCTGGTCGAGCGCGCCAAGCACATCGAGGATCGACTGGGCGGCGGTCTCCAGGCACTCGCATCTGACGGCGTCATCGATCACGCCCGCGGCGTTGGCGGCATGTGGGCCATCGGCCTCCGACCCGACCAGGATGCCAAGGCGATGCGCGATCACATGCTCGACACAGGCGGCGTGATCGTCCGTGCGCTCAACGATGGCTTGGTGATGTGTCCGCCCCTCGTCATCCGCGACGAGCACATCGATCAGATGGTCGACGCCGTGGCCGCCGCAGCCGGCTGACATGAAGTTCGGGCTCTTCTACGAGCACCAGATCGGTCGGCCGTGGGATGAAGGCACGGAATACCAACTGATCCAAGATGCACTCGACCAGGTCGAACTGGCCGACACGCTCGGCATCCAGTACGTCTGGGAGGTCGAGCACCACTTCCTCGAGGAGTACAGCCACTCGTCCGCACCCGAGGTGTTCCTTGCGGCATGCAGCCAACGCACCAAGAACATGCGCCTCGGCCACGGCATCATCCTGACGGCACCGAAGTTCAATCACCCGGCACGCACTGCCGAGCGCGTCAGCATGCTCGACCTCGTCTCCGGAGGACGGGTCGAGTTCGGCAGCGGCGAGTCGTCGAGTGAGGCGGAGCTCGGGGGCTTCGGCGTCAATCCGCTCGAGAAGCGCGAGCAGTGGTTGGAGGGGCTCGAGGTCGCCGTGCGTTGCATGGCCGAGACGCCGTTCACCGGGGTCGACGGCAGATATGTGCAGATGCCGCCGCGCAACGTGATCCCCAAACCGGTGCAGAAGCCGCATCCCCCGCTGTGGGTGGCGTGCAGTCGCCGCGACACCATCCTGCTCGCTGCCGAGAAAGGAATGGGTGCACTGACCTTCGCGTTCATCGACCCCGAAGAAGCGGTCAACTGGGTCACCGAGTACGAGCGCACGTTCACCGAGAAGTGCCACCCCGTCGGCTTCACTGTCAATCCGCAGGTCGCCTGCGTCAGCCCGATGATGCTGCACCACGACGAGGACGAAGCGATCCGCCGCGGCACCGAAGGCGCCAACTTCTTCGGCTACTCACTCGGGCACTTCTACGTGTTCGGCGAGCATCAACCGGGCCGCACCGATGTGTGGTCGCAATACATCGAGCGGCGTGCCGCCCAGGGCTACGACCCCGAGGCCATCGCCGCTGCTGTCCGCGAGGCCCAGCGCGCCGAAACGCTCGGCGCCAAGCAAGCCGGCGGCGACTCCACCGGTTTGCGCGGCAGCGTCGGCACGCCCGCACAGGTGCGTGAGTATCTGCGCCGATTCGAAGAGGCCGGCGTCGATCAGGTGATCTTCGTGCTACAGGCCGGCCGCAACCGGCACGAGCACATCATGGAGGCGATCGAGATCTTCGGGCGCGAGGTGCTGCCCGAGTTCATCGACCGCGACGAGGCGCAGGTCCGCGCCAAGCAGCAACGCCTTGCTCCCGCCATCGAAGCGGCAATGCAACGCCGCGCTGCGGACTACCACCCGGCCGAGGTCGGCGACTACTCGTTCCCGGCCCTGCCCGTGCAATGGGCCAAGGCCACCGGTTCCGCAGAACTGGAGGCCACGTTGCAGCAGTGGGCCGACGACCGCGCTGCCGGCAAGCGCGATCTCGGCGCCGGCATCACCGGCTGAGCCCGTCGCTCCCCCGTTTCCCGGCGAAGTGTGGTCGCACGCGGCCGTCGTAGCCGCGTCCGACCAAAGTTCGGGGGAACGCGGGAGCTACACGTGGATGTGGTGCAGCTCGGTGAAGCGGGAGCGGAAGTCGGTGGTCTTGCGGGCCACCGCACGCGCATCGCTACGCAACGCCTCGGTGATCAACGCGGCGAGCTCGGGCATGTCGGCGGCGGTCATTCCCCAGCGCACGATCTCGGGGGTGCCAAGTCGCAGTCCCGACCACTCGTCTCCACCCGGCAACCCAATGGCGCACGCCAAGATGTTGGCATCGCGCAACGTCAGTGAAGCCTGGTGGCCACCGTTCCATTCGGCCGCGTCGACAGCGAACTGGTGAGACGTGGTGTAGCCCTGTTCGGTGGAATAGACGGGCAGGCCCGACTCGGCGAGCGCGCTGGCCAGAGCCGCCGCCGTCTGCGTCATCGCCACGGCGTAGTCGTGGCCACCTTCCAACCAGTCGACCAACGTGATCGCCAGCGCGGCGACGCGGCCGGCATCGAAGTTGGCGGTCAAGCCGGGGTAGGCGATCGCATCGACTCGTTCGGCCAGGTCGGCGCGATTGGTGAGGAGCAGACCACCCGCCGGGCCACCGAGGCTCTTGTAGGTGCTCATCGTCATCAGATCGGCGCCGAGATCGAGCGGGCTCGGCCAGATCCCGCCGGCGAACATGCCGCAGGCATGGGCGGCATCGAACAGCACGGCAGCACCGACGCCGTCGGCGATGTTGCGCACCTCTTTCACGGGGTGGGGCAGCAGGTTGAGGCTGGCTCCAATGGTGATCAGCTTGGGTCGAACTCGGCCGGCGAGCTCGGCGAGAGCGTCGAGATCGATGGTGAAGCGTTGAGCGTCGATGGGGCATTCGTGGATGTCGAGCCCGTACAGACCAGCAGCGCCGGCCGGGCGGTGGGTGATGTGACCACCGATCGACGCCGGCGGAACGATGATCGAGTCCCCCGGCCGGCAGGTGGCCATGAAGGCGTAGAGGTTGGCGAGCGCGCCGGAGCCCACACGAACTTCGGCGAAACGCGATCCGAACACGCGGCACGCCAGATTGGCGGCGATGACCTCGATCTCCTCGATCGCTTCGAGGCCCATTTCGTACTTGGCGCCGGCGTATCCGAGCGAAGGGCGAGCGCCGAGCCCGGCCGACAGCGCCGCCTCGGCTCGCGGGTTCATGATGTTGGTGGCCGGGTTGAGGTTGATGCACTCGACCTCATGGATCTGGCGATTGCGCTCGATCAGCGCTTCGACTCGGTCGGTGACGGCGTCGCCGGTCAACCCTGCAATGGTGGCCCTGATCGCGTCTTCACGCTGCTGCGAGCCGAGTGGCAGCCACCCGCGCACGTGGTCCGGATGGTTCGGCGAGTCAGCTTCCGCGTTCGGGTTCATGGTGGGATCGTTGCATGCTTTGATCGCCCGGTCAGTGTTCGACGAGGTCGTGCTCGTAGGCGTAGATCACGAGGTGAATGCGGTCGCGTAGATGCAGCTTGGAGAGGACCCGATTCAGATGAGTCTTCACCGTTGAGTCGCCGATCTGCAGCTGGGCGGCGATCATTGCGTTGGTCTTGCCCGCGGCGACGAGATCGAACACCTCGCGCTCGCGGGAGCTGAGACGTCCGATCTCCGCCGCGGGAATGCGGGTGGAGCGTGAGTGGGCAGCGGCGAACGCTCCGATCAACTGCATCGTGACAGTTGGCGATACCAGCGCAGCGCCGTCGGATGCCGCCCTGATGCCCATGAGAAGATGTTCGGGCGGAGCGTGCTTCAGCAGGAAACCAGTTGCACCCGCGTGCAACGCATCGAAGACGTACTCGTCGAGGTCATAGGTCGTCAGGATCACCACTCGGCTCGGCTTGGCAGCGTCGGACCGGCTGACGATCTCTCGCGTGGCCTCAATGCCGTCCAGCCCTGGCATGCGGATGTCCATCAGCACCACGTCGGGCGCGCACCGACCAACGAACTCGACTGCCGCTCGACCGTCGCCGACCTTGCCGACGACGGTCATGTCGTGTTGGCTCTCGATCAGTGTGGCCAATCCGTCGCGCACCGGCTGTTGATCGTCGACGATCAGAACCGAGATCGGCTGCGCCGGCTGCTGCGTCACAGCCCGACTTCGCCAGACGGTTTGCAGCGTCGGTCGCTGAGATGTCGGGCGATGACAGCGAAGCCGCCAGTCGGTGTCGGTCCAGCGGTGAACTCTCCGCCGAGTGCCTCGGTTCGTTCGCGCATGCCAATGATCCCGCGACCACCGGCAACCACCGATGGGACTCGTCGATGTCCGTTTCGCGGGGCCTCGTTGACGACCGTGACATCGGCGCCGCCCAGGGTGACGTGGATGGCCACCGTGGTTGATGACCCAGGTGCGTGTCTGGAGACATTGGTCAGCGACTCCTGCACGACTCGGTAGACGCCGAGTGCGACGGTGGCGCTGACCGCTTCACGATCTCCCTGCACCTGAGCAGTGACAGGCGTGCCGGCACGGCGTGCCGACTCGATCAACGTCTCGAGGTCGACCAGTGTCGGCGACGGTTGGCGCGATGGCGACTCGCCTTCTGGGTGACGCAGCACACCGAGCAACTGGCTGAGCTGTTCGAGCGCATCGCGCGAAAGTTGCTCGATGCTCTGCAACGCTTCGACCGGCGCAGTCGGGGTTTCGCCGCCCGTAGATGCGACGAGTCGTGCTGCTCCGGCCTGCACCGCGATGGCCGACAATTGATGCGCCATCACGTCGTGGAGATCGCGGGCGATGCGCGACCGTTCTGCCAGCCTGGCGTTCTCCAGCGCGACCGCGTTTTCCGCCTTTCGTGCCGAGGTGGCATCACCGGTCATCAGCGCGGTACCGATGAGAACAAGGACCAGTCCGGTCTCGCGCAACTCGTACCCGGAGATCACCAGACCGAGGGCCGCCACATAGGTCAGACCCGCTAGGGCGAGGATCCAGCGATGCCGCCCGGCGTAGACGGCCATCCCGTAACAGGCGATGACAACTGCTGCCACCGACGCGACGACGTTCCGTCCCAACCCCACACGCAGCGCCAGCAGAACGACCTCGACACCCGCGACCGCGATCGGGAACCGGCGCCTCCACCACAACGGTGCCGCGATCGCAAGGGTGAGGATGGAGTAGCCGACGATCTCGCCGGCCGTGCCGGCGTGCGTCGGAAGGTTCCATCGCCACGGCACGTTCGGAAGAGCCCACAACAGCACGACGATGACGACGAGAAGGTCGATGCGCCGCGGGGTGAGATGCCGCAACCGGGGGAACGCAGGATCGGTCTTCATCCGACAACATCGATGTGGCGAAACACCCACGCCGAGACGGCCAGACATCCGGCGACCAACAACAAGAGGTCGAGTCCTCCCGAAGCCTGACCCGGCGCCGAGCCGGACGCGTCGATGAATCGGGACCAGAAGTTGGAGGGCAGGTCGCTGATCGATCGTTGACCGGCGGGAAAGCCCATCCACCCCTGCACCCAGGTTGCCGGCGTCGATCCACCGACGCGAGGCATACCTGCCACGACGAGCATGACGACCACCGACGCTACCGAAGTTCCGATCGCGCCGATCGTGTTGCGGGTCACGATGGCCGCGAGCAACCCAATCGCCGCGAAGAACGCGAACACCAGCGTTGCCCGGGCCGCCTGCGATCCCGACCAGCGCGCCGCGTCGGCGATGCTCATCGTGTTTGCAGGTAGCCCGTTGGCGTGGCTGATCAGGGGTCCGCACACGGCGAGCGCCAGCCAACACGCGGCGAGCAACCCGACGGCGGCTACCCACAGGCTGATCATCTTTGCGGCGATCACCCGGTTCCGGTTCCCCTGCTGGGTGAGGAGATGCTTGATCGTGCGGCCCGACCATTCTCCCCCGACGTGGCCGCCCGCCAACAACGCGAGGGCGATCGCGCCTGGCATCGAAGCCAGCAGTCCGGCGGCCTCGGCGAGGCTGCCGACCGGGCTGAGCTGTACGGCGACGTGCTGCGCCGACGCCTGAGTGCGCGCGTCGAACACTCCCGACTGATCGCGTTGCGCTTGCGAGTTCGATGCCCCGCCCGCGGCGAGCAGCACACAGAACACGGCAACCGCGAACGCCACCCCCCACGTCAATGGACGATGCAACTTGCGGACCTCGGCCAGGATGAGACGCATCATCCGATCGCTCTCTCCGACACGCATGGCTGGATGCTCGTCAGATCCAAGAAGACTTCCTCGAGCGATGGTCTGACCGCCTCGATACGTGCCGCCCACACACCGGCTGTTCCGAGGCGCTGGTTGACGAGCCGACCGTCGGTGACGTCGACGATGAGGTCGCCTCCGTCATCGACGCGTACGGGCCAGTCGGCGAGCAGCTGTTGCGCCAGCGCTCGATCGTCGGCCGCCACGGTCACGTGAACCTGAGCACGTGCCGTGGAGAGCTCGCTGGGGCGTCCCTGCTCCACCAAGCGACCTTCGTTGGGCACGGCAACCTCGTCGCAGACGTGCTCGACCTCGCTGAGAAGATGGCTGGAGAGCAACACCGTCGTGCCGCTGGCGGCCAACTCGCGCAGCAGCGTGCGAAAGTCGCGCAGTCCCGCGGGATCCATCCCGTTTGTCGGCTCGTCGAGGATGAGCAGATCGGGCCTCCGCATGAGCGCCGCCGCCAGGCCGAGCCGTTGACGCATCCCCTGCGAATACGTCTTCACCTTGCGATCGGCGGTATCCGTCAACGCAACACGATCGAGGACATCATCGACCGCGGCCGCGGTGAGCCGCCGCCCGCAGCGCGCCAGCGTCTCGAGGTTCGTTCGGCCCGACATGAAGCCGTAGAACGAGGGCTCTTCGATCATCACCCCGACTCGATCCAGCCCTTCAGGGTCGGGCAGCGGGCGCCCATTGAGCGTGATCTGCCCGCGGGTCGGGTGTACGAGACCGACCAACATCCTCATCGTCGTGGTCTTGCCCGCACCGTTCGGGCCCACGAAGCCGAACACCTGCCCGGCCCGCACCGTGAGATCCAAGCCATCGACCACCGAAATCGAGCCATACGTCTTGGTCAGATCTCGGCACTCGACGACGTTCGACATGCAACCTCCTGGGCTTCGCCCGACACGGCGATGGTACGCATCGTCGCTCTCGTCTGTCATCCACCCGCAGACGACACCGCGCCCGCGGAGTCAGGTCGTCGGTTCGAGCACGACGACCGGGATCTGACGCGTCGTCTTCGACTCGTAGTCGGCGAACCCCGGGTAGAGCTGCTTCTGCTGCGACCACAGCCGGTCGCGGATCTCGCCGTCGGCAACATGGGCGACGGCGCTGATCCGACCGTCGCCGACCTCGATGGAGACCTCTGGATGGGCGACCACGTTGTGATACCAGTCGGGATTCGTTGGCGCCCCGGCCTTCGACGCGAAGACCACGTAGTTGCTGCCATCCGCGAGGTACATCATCGGGTTGATCCGCTCTTGACCGGACTTTGCGCCGGTCGAGTGGAGCAACAGCAACGGCGCGCCCTCGAATCGACCACCGACCTTGCCAGCGTTGGTCCGGAACTCCTCGATGATCCGGCGGTTCCAGTCGTTGACCTCAGCCATGATCTCTCCCTTTGCTCAGTCGTTGGCTGCTCAGTCGTTGGCGAGTAGTTGGATCAGGCTAGAAGTGTCCCAACGCTTACCGCCGCGGGCGATCACCTGGGCGTAGAACTGGTCGATCAACGCGGTGATCGGCAGGCGGGCCCCGTTGCGATTTGCCTCGCCGAGCACGATCGCCAAGTCCTTGCGCATCCACTCGACAGCGAAACCGAAATCGAACTCGCCGCGAGCCATCGTGCGGCCACGATTCTCCATCTGCCAGCTCTGGGCGGCCCCATAGCGGATGACGTCGACCACCTGGTCGGGGTCGAGGCCTGCCTTCTGGGCGAAGTTGATCCCCTCGGCCAACCCCTGAACCACGCCGGCGATGCAGATCTGGTTGACCATCTTGGTCAGTTGCCCGGCGCCGGCGCTGCCCATCCGCGAACACGCCTTGGCGTAGGCAGCCATGACGGGCTTGGCCAGTTCGTAGAACGCCTCGTCGTCGCTGCCACACATGATCGTGAGCTGCCCGTTCTCGGCACCGGCCTGACCGCCCGAGACGGGCGCGTCGACGAACCCGACTCCGAACTCTGCAGCGGCTTCGGCGAGCTCCTTGGCGACCTCTGCCGACGCGGTCGTGTGGTCGACCAGCACAGCTCCGGCCTCAGCTCCCGACAGCACGCCGTCGGGCCCGTAGACCACGTCGCGCACGTCGTTGTCGTTGCCGACGCACATGAAGACGAACTCCATACCTTCTGCCGCCTCACGCGGCGTGGGAGCCGCCCGGTTGCCATAGAGCGCAACCCACGCCAACGACTTCTCGGGAGTGCGGTTGTAGACGGTGACCTGGTGGCCGGCGGCAGCGAGGTGACGGGCCATCGGCGCGCCCATCACACCGAGCCCGACGAAAGCGACAGAACTCATTGGTCCAGTCTTGCCGGTCACGAGATCACGAGCGTTCACCCCGACCGGGTCGCGGCAATGATGAGCGGATGATCGACCATCTCGTGTACGGCGCGGCAGACCTTCCGCGCGCCTCGGCAGGCATCGCCGAGCTGCTCGGCGTGACCCCGACACCCGGTGGCAGCCACGTCGGCCGAGGCACGTACAACGAGTTGTTGTCCCTCGACGGATCGACCTACCTGGAGATCATCGGCCCGGATCCGGCTCAGCCGGCGCCCGATGGTCCGCGTCCATTTGGTGTCGACGAGCTCATCGATCCTGCGCTCGCGGCGTGGTGCGTGCGTCCGTTGCGCCCGCTCGACGAGGTCGTGGCCGCGGCGAAAGCAGCCGGCATCGACTTCGGAACGGTGTCCGCGATGTCACGACGTCGTCCGGATGGAGTGTTGCTGGAGTGGGAGCTCACGCTGCCGCAGCTCGACGGGCCCTTCGGCTGTGCACTGCCCTTCTTGATCGACTGGGGAAGCTCGGCGCATCCCACCGACAGCCTGCCTCGGGTTGCCCGCCTGACCGCCCTCGACGTCGTTCATCCGGAACCCCACTTGCTACAAACCACGCTCGACATCATCGGTCTCACCGACGGTTGCCGGGTCACGGGCGGCGCCGAGCCGGCGCTGCGGGCAACAATCGCGACTCCGCGCGGCGAGGTCACGTTGACAAGCTGAGCATCAGTTCGTCGATGATCGTGTCGGGCGTTCGTGGGTGCATGAACACCAACCGACCGACGGGCTCGCCTTTGTAGGTCGACGGGGCGACGAACGCAGTTCGGCTTGCCAGCAGGGCGTTCGCCCACGCCTTCCACTCGTCGCTGCCCCAGCCGGCGCGGCGGAACAGCACGACCCCGAGCTCGGGACGCATGATCAGCTCGGTCAGTGGATGCGCCTCGAGGGCGTCGGCCATGTCGGCCGCGAGCCGGATCCCGTGCCGGATCGCGGCGCGGTGCGCGTCGACGCCGTGAAGTGCGAGCGCGAACCAGATCGGCAGACCACTGGCGCGCCGGGTGAGTTGGTAGCCGAGATCGCACGGGTTGTAGGCATCGTCACTCGTACGCAACACGTCGATGTACGGGCCGTGTTGGGTGTGAACCTGGCGAGCGAGCGAGGGCTCGCGATATACGAGCGCACACGAGCCCGCTGTGGCGAACAGCCACTTGTGCGGATCGACGATGAACGAGTCGGCGCGGTCCAATCCGACAAACCGTGCGTGCAGCTCGGGCAGCAAGATCGTCGCCAGCCCGTAGGCACCGTCGACGTGAAGCCACGCGTCGATTTCACCGGCAACGTCGGCACAACCATCGAGGTCGTCGATCACGCCGGCATTGGTCGAACCACCCGAGGCAACGATGATCCCGACATCACGTCGATCACCGATCGCCGCGCGGAGCGAGTCGCCGGTCAGCCGGCAATCGGGCCCGGTGGGCACCTCAAGGGTTTCGAGACCCAGGAGGTGCAGAGCGTTGTCGACCGAGGCGTGGGCTGTATCGGCAACCGCGACGAACCTACGGTCCCCCGCCCGCGCTCTGCCGACGGCCAAGGCGGAGAGGTTGCCGATCGAACCGCCACT
The DNA here is from genome assembly GCA_025358075.1 of Ilumatobacteraceae bacterium. Classification (GTDB taxonomy): domain Bacteria; phylum Actinomycetota; class Acidimicrobiia; order Acidimicrobiales; family Ilumatobacteraceae; genus JAENVT01. The sequence goes on along the minus strand of JANYKU010000054.1, from coordinate 14,701 downwards.
CATGAAGCACCCTGCCGCCCCAGCCGGCATGCCGGCGGCGCTGCAGAGCAGTTCGATCACCTGGTTCTCGGCAGCAACTGCTCCCGCACCTTCCAGCCACGACTCGGCCGAGAAGTTGGCCGCCGACACGATGGCATCCATCCACACCGTCGCAACCGATGGAGAGAGCGGGATGAACGCCAGGAATCGTTCGCTGTCGAGGCCGATGTTGTTCGGCGCGACGACTTGCTCGAACCGTTCCCAGGCACCGTCGATGCCAAGGCCGTCGTCGTTGATCGAACCGGCAAGGGCGGCGTCGAGACTGGGCTTGTCTCCGATCACGCCGATCGGCGAGTTGGTCAACCGCTGCTTGATCCATTCGACGGCGCGGTCGGAGAGATCACCGACGGCACTGTCGGTTCCGTGAAGCCGGTCGCTCACTCCGGCGTCACGTAGGCGGCGGTGATGCCGCCATCGATGATGAGCGACTGGCCGGTCATCCAACTCGACTCGTTCGACGCCAGGAACAACGCCCCATTGGCGATCTCGGTCGGCTCGCCGAAGCGACCCATCGGGATGTGGACCAATCGCCGGTTCCGTTTGGCATCGTCGGACAGGAACTTGGCGAGCAGCGGGGTCATGATCGGCCCGGGGCACAACGCGTTGGCACGGATGCCCTGCCGGGCGTAGATCACGGCGATCTCGCGCGTCATCGCCAGCACGGCGCCCTTCGACGCGGTGTAGGCAATCTGCGGCGTAGCCGCACCCATGTGCGCAACAAATGAAGCGACATTGATGATCGAGGCGGCCTCGCCGGACTTCGCTGCCGATTCCTGCATCGCCGGGATCGCGTACTTGCATCCCAAGAGGACACCGAGCACGTTGATGTCCATCGTCTTCTGGTACGTCGCGATGGAGGTGGTGACCGGATTGTCGTCGTCTCCGAGCATCACCCCGGCGTTGTTGTACAGCACGTGCAATCCGCCGAAGGTGGCCACGGCGTGCTGCACGGCAGCCTCGATCGACTGCTCGTCGGTCACGTCGCATCGCACGAACGTCGCCTCTCCACCTGCTGCGGCGATCGCCTCGACGGCATCGTCGCCGTCGGCAAGATCGGCGATCACCACCTGCGCGCCTTCTGCGGCGAACAACTCGGCACCGACACGACCCAACCCCGACGATGCACCAGTGATCAGAGCGACTTTCCCAGCCAGACGATTCATGGCGGCCTACGGTAGTGCACGGGCCAAACTGGAGATCGAATGACGACGTGGCGAGTGTTGACGTGGAACATTCACGGCGCGGGTCGACCGAATCTCGACGTCATCGCCAAGGTGATCGACGGGTATGCGCCCGATGTCATCGCGTTGCAGGAGGTGCGTCACGCGCAGGCCAGGGGCCTGGCTCGTCGGCTGCGTTGGCGCGCCGTGTGGACCCGCAAGCACCACCCGTATTCGCCACTGGTGTGGTGGCGTAACGAAGGCTTGTCATTGATGACGCCGCATGCCATCGGCGAACTGACCAGCGTGTCGATCTCGACTGGCGTTTCGACGTGGACCTTCCGGCACCGGGTGGCGATGGCTGCCACCGTGACGCGCGACAGCGACAACTTGCGGATCGGCAACACTCACCTCGCGACCCGCAGCCCCGACGAACGGATTGCCCAAGCTCGGCGTGCCGCGGCGATCATGGGCGATCGCCGACCTGTCGTGGTCGCCGGCGACCTGAACGCCATCGACGAGGTGGAGCTCATCCGCGAGTTCGGAGTACTCGGGTTGGTCGATCCTGGTGGTGAACCTTCCAATCCATCGATCAGCCCGACGCGACGACTGGACTACGTGCTGGTTCCCGAAGCGGCCGACGTGACGGCCCGACTCACACCGGAAGGCGGCGAGCAATGGCATGAGCTCAGTGACCACCTTCCGGTGCTCGTCGAGTTCACCGTCTGACCAGGCTCACGGAGTGGACGAGCTCACGACCAACGGAGTGGTTGGAGCCGTCGAAACGCCGCCAGCCGTCGTTGAGATGGTCGTTGAGTTTCCTGACGGCGTGGTGGTGGTGGTGGTGGTGTTCGTTTTCGTGCTGCTGCCACAACCGATGAGCACGGTTGACGCCACAAGGGCGGTTGCGGCGACTGCTAGCCGGTCGATACGCATGTGTGGATTCCCTTTCGTGAATCCTCCCTCGTACCAACGATTCCCACTACGAGTGGCAACCAAACCTGAGCTTTCTAGCGCCTGCTCCGAAGCACGAAGACCGCCCAGCCGAGATGCCGGCGCTCGATGGTCAGATAGCTGCGCTGGCCAGCGCTGATCCATTCGCGGAGCGCATCCGCGTCGGGCGCGGAAGGATTGCTGGCCAGGCAGTGATCGACCGTCATCCACTGCATGGCCACGTACCGGTCCCAATCGTCGGTGCTCGCGGCCACCATCTCGACGAGATCGAAACCAGCCGATTCGAATCGGTCGAGCGTGGCGGCGAGCGACACGAATTCGCCTTGAGCGACGCCTGGCACCACCGTCGCCTCTGGAAGCGGATCGATCCAGTACGGCTCTCCGACCAGGACAAGGCCGTTCACTTTCATCCTCGGTCGCATGAGCTCCAACGTGCCGGTCAACCCGTTGCCGATCCAGGTCGCACCGATGCAGCTGACGACGTGGAAGGATGTATCGACATCAACGACATACCGCGCCGCATCGGCCTCCACCAGCGTCACGAGGTGGTCGACGCGCAACTCGGCGGCCCGTTCCCGAGCGGCACCAAGGAAGACCGGGCTGATGTCGACTCCCACTCCCGACGTTCCGTACGCCGCCGCCCAGGTGCACAGCATCTCGGCTTTGCCGCAGCACAGATCGAGGAGCTCGATCGAGTCGTCGAGCGCGCAGATCTCGCCCACCAGCCGGAGCTTTTCGGAGGAGATCGGATTCAGGATCCGATGACGCGATTCGGAGATCTCGTGGAATCGCAGCGACATGAACGTGACCGTAGTCACGACCGGTCGGTCGACCTCAGGGAATTGGGACCTTGTTCCAAGAGCAGTAGTGCAATTGGCCTATTTATGGTCAAGATCCTTGATCGCTCGTGCGCCCGAGTCGATACTCGGATAACGGTGAACCTCTCGGCGTCGGCACCCCCCGACGACGCCCAGGCGGTCAGGAGCGCCAGATGACGGAGTACGACAATCGACTGAATGACGACGAGGCCCATGACCTGGCCATGCGTCATCTCGCCGGTCTTCTCGGATCGAGCGCGATGCCGGACGTCGCCTGGGATGTCGATCATCACCTGCAGGGCCACCTCGACGTTGCCGGCCATCACATGGTGCTGATCGCCACCCGAACCGCAGATCGTTGCCCGCTTCTGTTGACCGACGAAGATTGGGACAGCCTGCGGCGCACGCACTGCCTCGTCGCCTGAGACCTCCCACGCGTCCGCAGTAACGGTTCGCTAGGGTCGCCCGCCATGCCGGGTGAAACAGTGATGGGTGCCGCCGTCCGATTGACGATTGCCATGGAGTCGGCCGCGGCGCTGGCTGCGTTCGTCCGTGTCAACACCGAAGGCCTCGACGTCGAGCCCCAGGTACGGTCGCTGCTCGACGAGATCGCCGACGAGCTCGTCGACGATGCAGCCGACGTCGGCCCGGCCGCGCAGTCGATCGTCGGGATGGTTCGCGCCTTTCTGCGACAAAGCACGGAGCTGGTCGAGAACCCTGGGCGCGTCGGGGATTGGGGCCACGTCGACGAGGCGATCCTGCAGGGCGTCGGCCGACTCTCGATGGCCATCGTCGACGCCTTCCAACGGGCGACGGAACTGCTCGACGGTCTTCGTTTCTCGCAACCGGGCGCGACGTTCCTCGATGTCGGCACTGGAACAGCGTGGCTGGCGATCGCGACCGCTCGCCACTTTCCCGCGCTTCGCGTGACTGGTATCGACATCTTCGAACCAGCGCTGCAGTTGGCACGACGCAACGTTGCCGACGCGGGCATGACCGAGCGCGTCGAGTTGAGAACATTGAACGCCCTCGACCTCGACGGCGGCGAGACGTACGACGCAATCTGGTTGCCGCTGCCGTTCATGCCGAAAGAGATCGTGCCTCAGGCAGTCGCGGCAGCGGTGCGGGCATTGCGGCCCGGAGGATGGCTGCTGCCGGGCACGTTCGCCGGTCCGGGCGATCGGCTCTCGCAGCTGCTCATCGATCTGCGAACCGTGCGCTCCGGCGGCCACCCGTGGCAACCCGAGGAACTGATCGCATTGCTCGGCGCGCACGGCCTGGCCGACGCCCAAGAGGTGCCGCGCACGTGGGCGGCACCAGTTCGCCTCTACGCCGGCCGCCGCAACAGTTCGTCGTAGCGCTCAGCCGCGGGGTTACCGTCGCAGTCCATGCCACGGCCTTCCCTCGAACGATCTGTGGCGATTCGACGCGTTGTCGCCCAGGCTTTCGTCGCCGATCCCCTGCTCGAATGGACCTTTCCCGACGAGTCTCTGCGATCGGAGTCCACGCCACGTCGAGACACTCCACAGGGTCGGTGTGGAGTGCTTGAGCGCACCCTGGGTACGTCGAGACACTCCACAGGGGTTGGGTGAGGGGTTAGATGCGCTCCCAGTAGCGGCGCAGTTCCCAATCGGTGACGGTCTGATTGAAGGCCTGCCACTCGCCCTTGGCCATGGTGAGCAGGTGATGGTGGACCTCTTCGCCGAAGCATTCCTTGGCGATCGCCGACCCTTCCCACAGCGCGATCGCGTCGGGGAGGTTCCAGGGGATCCGGCCGATCGAGGTCGCCTCGTACCCATTGCCCATGTACGGATCACCGAGCGGCAGCTTGTTGCGAATTCCGTAGAGCCCTCCGGCAATCTGGCCGGCGAAGGCGAAGTAGCTGTTGGCGTCGCTGCCCGGAATGCGGCATTCCACGCGACAACCCTTGCCGTGCCCGACCTTGCGAAACCCGAGCGTGCGGTTGTCGATGCCCCACCCGATGCCGGTCGGCGCCCATGAACCTGGCTGGAACCGCTTGTAGCTGTTGATGCTCGGCGCCCACAACAAGCTGAACTCCTGGGCGGTCGCGATCAGCCCGGCAAGGTAGTGGCGGAAGGTCTCGCTCATGCCGTGCGGATCGTGGTGATCCTCGAACTCCGGCTTCTTACCGTCGAGCGACCACAGGCTGGAGTGCACATGGCACGACGAGCCGGTGTCGTTGAAGTCGTACTTGGCCATGAAGCTGACCGAGCGCCCATTGAGATGAGCGATCTCTTTCGCCGCCGTCTTGTAGACGCTGTTGCGATCGGCCATCTCGACCGCGGTGGTGTAGTCGAGGTTCATCTCGTGCTGACCACGACCGGCCTCACCCTTGGAGAACTCCACCGGCACACCCGCTGCTTCGAGGCCACGACGGATGGCGCCGAGGATGTACTCGTCCTTCGTCGTTTGCAGGATGTGGTAGTCCTCGAGCCACGGCGAATGCGGCCGGAGGTCGCGATACCCCTTGGCGTACGCCTCGTCGTAGGTGTCTTGGAACAAGTAGAACTCGATCTCGCTGGCGACCATCGGCAAGAAGCCCAACGCCGCCGCCGCTTCCTCCTGTCGCCGCAGGACGGTGCGCGGGGCAACCTCCACCAGGTCGCCCGATTCGACGTTGTGGAGATCGCACATGATCATCGCCGTCTTGTCGACCCACGGGATGCGCCGAACGGTGTTCCAGTCGGCGCGGGCCAACATGTCGCCGTAGCCCTGGTCGTAGCTGGTGAAACGGTAGCCGGGTACCGGGTTGTTGTCCATGTCGCAAGCGATCAGGTAGTCGCAGTTCTCGGTCCCGGCGTCGGCCACCGACTCGAGAAAGAAGCGTCCGGTCGTGCGCTTTCCGGTCAGCCGACCTTGAAGGTCGGGGAAGACCATCAGCACGGTGTCGACCTCACCGCCACGGATGTCGCGCTCCAGCTGTTCACGGCTCACTTCGGTTCGTCCGGTCATGGCGCTGCACTGTAGTTACGATCGGACGATGCCCCGAGACGGAGACCGCACGATCGCCCAACACATCCTCGATGGCATGCGCGCCTCCGGCATCCGCCAGCTGTTCTGCTTACCCGGGGTGCAGAACGATCCGTTCTTCGACGCGGTCGTCGACGCGCGCGATTGGTTGGAGGTGATCGTCACGCGCCACGAACAGGGCTGCGCATACATGGCCATGGGTGCCGCGCAGGCGACCGGCCGCCCGACGGCGATGTGCGTGGTGCCCGGGCCCGGCCTGCTCAACGCCGGTGCCGGGTTGTCGAGCGCCTGCGGAGGTGGGGCGCGCGTGCTGGCGATCGTCGGACAGATCCACACGCCGCTGTTGGGGAAGGGCTATCGCGTGCTGCACGAGCTCGACGACCAACCATCGGTGCTGCGTCAGATCACCAAGCATGCGGCGATCGTGCGCGACGCCGGCACAGCTGCCGGGCAGATCCAGGAAGCGTTCGACCACTTGGTCTCGGGAGCGCCACGGCCGGTCGCGATCGAGGTGCCCGCCGATCTGTGGGCCAAGCCCGCCAGCGGGGCCGTGGGTGCCGGAACAAGAACGATGCCGTCGGTCGACCTCTCCGCAGTCGATGCCGCGGTCGTCAAGCTCAGAGCGGCCACCAACCCGTTGATCTGGGTCGGCACGGGTGCACAAGACACTGCGCCCGCCGTTCGACAGCTTGCCGAGTTGTTGCAGGCACCGGTGTCGACGCGGCGAATGGGCCACGGCGTGATCGACGAGACCGACGCGTTGTTCGTTCCGCTGGGTCTCGCCCACCGGATGTGGCCCGACGTCGATCTCGTCCTCGGCATCGGATCGCGCATCGAGTTCCCACTGCTGCAATGGGGTACGGGCGGACTCGACTTGGTGCAGATCAACACCGACCACGACGAGCTCGACCGTCACGGCATCGGTGCCCTCGGGATTCACGGTGACGCCGGCGAGGTCGTGCCGCTGCTCGTCGAACGCCTTACGGACCTGCGGCGACCCGACCGGCGCGCCGAACTGGCGACGGCGCGTGCCGCCTTCCACGCCGACATCGCCCACCTGGAGCCGCAGCTCTCCTATCTGGCGGCGATCAAGCACGCCCTCCCCGACGATGCGATCATCGTCGAGGACGTGACTCAACTGACGTTCGTCGCCCACTTCGCCTACCAGTTCCGTCACCCGCGGACCTTCCTGTCGACGGGCTTCGCCGGCACGCTCGGCTCAGGCACCGCCGTCGGCATCGGGGCGAAGGCCGGAGCGCCCGACCGCACGGTTGTCACGATCACCGGCGACGGAGGGTTCCTGTTCACGGCCACCGAATTGGCCAGCGCCGTGCAACATCACATTCGAGCGATCACCGTCGTGTTCAACGACAATGCGTTCGGCAACGTGCGCCGCATCCAGCAGGAGCGATTCGGGCTCGAGCGAACCATCGCCTCGACGCTGGTCAACCCCGACATCGTCGCCTTCGCCGAGAGCTTCGGTTGCCTCGGCTTGCGAGCCGACGACCCGCATCAACTCGGCGACGCACTGAAGCAGGCGATGGCCCACGACGGACCGGTGGTGATCGAGGTACCAATGGCCTCGGTGCCATCACCGTGGCCGTTCATCGTGATGCCACGGGTGCGTTGACCCGCGGCCCTCGCCCGACTCAGGCCTTCTTCTTGACTTCCTTGGCCGGCTTCAGCACGCCCTTGGCCAACGCCTCGTCGAGGTACTTCTCGGCATCTTCAGCACTGACCTTCAGCGCCGGGGCGATCTCGCTGATGAGGTTGATGCGCGCCCGGTCGTACATCGTGCGCTCGGCAGCCGACAGCGAAGCATCGCGATTACGGGCGGCAAGGTTGCGCACGACCTCGGCAACTTGATACACGTCGCCGCTCTTCAGCTTCTCCTGGTGGTTCTTGAAGCGCCGGCTCCAGTTGGAGGGCACACGCGGGTCGGGCTTGGAAAGCACCGAGACCAGGTCTTCCAACTCGTCGGCGTTGACCGGCGGGCGAACGCCCACCTCATCGGTTTTCAGCGTCGGCACCGACAGCGTCATCTCGTTGATGACGGTGCGCAGGATCAAGTACTCCTGCGTGGAACCGAAGGCTTCCATCTTCTTGGTTCCCTGCACGATGCATGCGCCGTGCTGGGGATATATGACGGTGTCGCCCTTTTTGAACTTCACACACGACCTCATGCGGCTCGAACTGCGGACCTGTTAATGGTAGGGCGAGATCGGGCGAATCCCTACTCGATCACGACCTCGTAGAACTGGACCCTCGGCAGGACGAGCGGGGAGAGATCGAAATCGATCTTCACGTCGGTGCCATCGGCATGTCGCATCGTCGCTCGACCACACGCCGGGTTCTCTGCTTCGACGTCGATGAGCGTGAGCGTGCCGTGCGTGGCGATCAGTTCTGCCGCCGTCCGCGCCCGGCGGGCGAGCGATTCGTCGAGCGCAACGTTGTCGGCGAACAGATCGTCCGCAGCCTGATCGGTCCACCTCGAGAGCAGTCCGGCCAGCCGCTGCGCGGCATCGACGAGGGCCGCGCTGGTCGAGGGCGAGATCGTCGGGGTCAGGCCGTGGTCGTCGATGATCTCCAGCATCCTGCGCGTCATCATCTTCATCGGGGCGTACGTGACGTTGCCGAGGGCGATGACGCCGACCCCGCGACCCGGCAGCCATCGCATGTTCGAGCCATAGCCGGGCAAGCCGCCTGAGTGGTGAACGAAATGCCCGAACCGGTCGTCGTGCATGACGTACAGGCCGAACCCGTATCCGCCTCCGTCGATCCGCTCGGGCACCGCGTCATCGCCCTCCCCTTCCGCCGGCGTGCGCACGGTCGGCCAGGCTCGTGTCACCTGTTGCATCTCCCGCCTCGAGGCTCTGCACAGCGGCCCGAGGTCGTCGTTGCTGCGAGGTGGGAAGGCGGCGGCCAACCAACCTACCCACCGAGCCAGGTCGGAGACGCACGACCACAATCCACTCATCGGCGCACCCGCGCCGTCGCCCAGTGGCGGCGCGTCGGCTACGCGCTGGTCGTCACGCACGTCGTACGGCCTTGCCCAATCGTCGTGGGTCGGCCGCAGCCACGTCGTGCGATGCATGCCCAAGGGCCGCAGGAGGTTCTCGGTGATGAACTCCTGGGCGCGTTGCCCCGAGACGCAATGGACGACTCGACCCAACATCACATAGCCGAAATTCGAGTACTCGCCGTGCGTGTGCGGCGCCCAGGCGAACATCGCGCCAGTTGCGACCATCGCATCGAACTCCTCGTCCGAGGCATCGATGTGGCGATCTGCCCAGGCGTCGTCGGTCGCCATTCCGGCAGCCATCGACAGGAGGTGGCGCACGGTGATCGCTGGAGAGTCGGTGGTCGGACCCACCACCGCGGCGAACTCCGGAGCAATCTCGGCGACCACATCGTCGAGGTGCAACAATCCCCGATCGCGGAGGATCATGATGGCCGCTGCGGTGAAGCTCTTGGTCATCGAGGCGATGCGAAAGAGGGTGTGCTCGGTCGACACCTCATCCGGAGCGGAGGCGCACGCGCCGGTCAGCACCAATTCGTCGTTGGCCACTACACCCCAGGCGATCGAACAGTGATGTTGCTGCGATCGACGAGCCACCAGCCGTTCGAGGTCTGGCCGGGCGACGCTGAACGAATCGAAGCTCATCGTCGATCTCTATCAGAGCGGGAGATCGTTGCCGGCGCGCTGAAGTCCTGCTCGCCACCACCACAACGGGCGACTATCGTGTCCCCAAGCGTCACGTACGAGGCCTGCGTTCGGCCGGTCAACACGTGAGCACCAGTTCGCACAGCAACTCTGCCGGGGCTCGGTTGCTGATGTCAGGGAGGAGTCATATCGATGACCGAGCAATACGACCCCATCAGCGATCCGATGAACGACCCCAATGCGCCGTGGCACGCCCGCGACGTCCCTGCGGAGGGCTACGAACGGGTGTGGTTCAACGACCAGGACTTCATCGACTGGGATACCGACTACGTCGACTCGATCTACGTCGACAACAACATCGTCGCCCTCAGCATCCAGCCCGACGCGTGGACACTGGAGATCGACAACGAGCAGCTCAATCTGTGGTACTCCGCGGGGAACGAGTTTCAGCTACCGCTCGGCACGATCCTCGACTCGTGGGACGGGCCGTCGAAGCTCGTCCAGATGAGCAATGGCCTCATCGCCTCGGCCGATCACAACCTGCAGCCGATGTTCAATGCCTTCACCACGCCGCGTCTGCGATGGATTCGCTGGGACCTGCACCGTCGCATTCAGGAGCTGGCCGAACAGCGACTCGAGCTCGCCGAGCTGGTCGCCGCGTTCGCCACGATCATCGGGGCCTACGGCGGGCTCGACGGCACCTCGACCAAGGCCTTCAAAGGGGCGATGGGCACCTGACCTCGGCGTTGATGCGCACGCTTCACCTCGTACATCGCCGCGTCTGCTGCAGCAAGGAGCGCGGCGGGCGTATACCCGACGTTGCGCGTGTCTGCGGTGCCGATGCTTACCGAACACGATGTGGTCGTGGTGTCGTTGATCTCGATCGGTGCTGACAAAGCGACACTGATCCGCCTGACCAGATCATCCGACGTCGTGTAGCTCGGCTCGTAGACGACCACGAACTCGTCACCGCCTAGACGAGCAACGATGTCGGCCGTGCGAACGATCGACTGCAGCCGTCGCGCCGTCGCGCACAACACCACGTCGCCGGCATCGTGGCCATACGAGTCGTTCACCTCCTTGAAACCGTCGAGGTCGAGAAAGGCGACGGCGAGCGGCAGACCGTTGCGCTGGGTGCGCGCCAGATCTACGCCGAACAACTCGTTGAACAGCCGGCGGTTGGCCAAACCGGTCAGCGGGTCGCGCAGGGCCAGCGTCGCCAGTCCGGCCTGCAGCCGGCGAAGTTCGGTGACGTCACGACTCACGCCCTGCATACCACGGCGGACGAGCGTAGTTATGGTCTCGCCGATCACCATCGAACCGTTGCGATGACGAAACTTGAAGTCACAGCGCTCGGGTATTCGCTCACCGAGGAGCGCCCGATCGACAGCTCTCCTACCTTCGTCGTCGAGGATCTCGAGAAATCGATCGAAGTGGCCGAGGAAGAACGACGGCGGATAACCGAGGCTCTTCTCGACCGACGGGCTGACGTAGTCGAGATGCGGATGCGGATCGACGGCGAAGTGCCAAACCACATCGACGGACTTGTCGGCCAGATCGCGGAATCGAGCTTCGCTCTCGGCGAGCTTCAAGTCCGCAACGTGCCGTTCGGTGACGTCTCGACCCACAGCGACGATGGCTTCGCCGTCTTCGTCGGATATGTACCGATCGACCCACTGCGCAAAACGTCCCGGCGCATTGAGGTCGGTGCGGAACACCGGGTCGACGAGGATCGGATTGTCGGGACCGAGGCGCTCGAGCTGCGCGGCAAGGCCGGCCCGCCCATCCTCGGAGAGGAACTCGTCCAACCTACGCCCCACTCCCTCGGCCGGCGTGATGTTGTACGCCGAGGCCCACGCCACGTTGCAGTAGATGATCGTGAGATCGGGCACCCTGTATCGAACCACCCGTTCGGGAAGCGCGTCGAGCATCTCAGCCATACCCGCGTAGTACTTCTGATCCACAAACATTGCGAGACCACCACGTCGTTTGTACCTCGCCAGATCGATGCCGCCCAGGGCCACAAGTCCTCCGCCGAGCCCGATGATGGGCGACCCGTTGGCTCAATTCACCGGTTGACTCCGAACTCGGCCAGGACCTCGTCGGTGTGCTCACCGAGCAGCGGTGGGCGACTGCGGATCCCGGTCGAGCTCTTGGTCATCTTGATCGGTTGACCGGCGAGCGTGACTTGGCGGCTGCCATCGGGTTGCTCGACATCGACGAGCATGTGGCGTGCCGCGACGTGAGGATCGGCGTAGATCGCGCTCATGTCGTTGACCGGTCCGACCGGCACATCGCCGCCGAGCAGATCGATGATCTCTGCCGTCGTCTTCGACGTCGTCCAGCCGATCAGTAGCTCGTTGAGTTCACTCCGGTTCACGAGGCGGCCGCGCGGACTGTCGAAGCGAGCGTCACTGGCGAGCTCGGGTGATCCCATGCGCTCGCACAACGTCGCGAACATGCGATCCGACGGCGTACCGACCGCGCAGTGCCCATCTCTGGTTGGAAAGACATCGAACGGCGCGATGGTCGGGTGCCCATTGCCGGTGGGGCGGCGAGCGTGCCCGGTGTACGAGTACGAGTACGCGGCTCCCTCACAGAGACACAGCACGGCGTCGTACATCGCCACGTCGATGAACTGACCTTCGCCGCTCGCCCGCGCATGGATGACGGCGGCAAGCAGGCCGACCGCGCCAAGGGTTCCCGTGAAGATGTCACCCACACTGGGCCCGCATTTCATGACGGTGCCGTCGTCGAACCCGGTGATGCTGACAAGGCCGCCCATCGCTTGCGCCACGATGTCGTACGACGGCCAGTCGGCGTACGGGCTCGCACCCGTGCGCGGATCGCCAAAGCCCCGAATCGCGGCGTACACGAGCTTGGGGTTCGACGCGGCGAGCGTCTCGTAGCCAACACCGAGCCGGTCCATCACACCAGCGCGACTGTTCTCGACGACGACATCTACGGTGTCGGCCAGTCGGAGGAGAACCTCGCGGTCGTCGGCCTGCTTCAGATCGAGGACGATCGATCGCTTGCCACGATTGATGCTGGCGAAGTAGCCGCCGTAGGCATGAAGAGCGTCCTCCTCCGTGAACGGACCGATGTACCGCGTCATGTCCCCCGACGGTGGCTCGACCTTGATGACGTCGGCCCCAAGATCGGCCAGCAACATCGTGCAGAACGGACCGGCCAGCGCCTGGGTGAGGTCCAGCACGCGCAGTCCCGCCAGTGGGCCTGGCTCGGTGATACGAGGAATGGGCACGAGAGCTCTCTCGCCGATCTACTCGGGGACGAACCCGATGGCATCGATCTCCAACCCGCAATCCATCGGCGTTCTCCCGGCTTGCATGCGCGTCCTCGTCGGCAGCGAGTCCGCGCTCTCGAAGTAGCCGCGATAGATGCGATCGAAGGCCTCCTGATCGGATTGATCCTTCAACCACACCACGACCTTCAACAGACAATCCATGTTCGATCCTGCGGCTTCGACGAGCGACTTCAGATGGTCCATCACGCATCTTGCTTGCACCTCGAACGGTGTCGCGGGGAAGGGCGGGATCGGCTCGCCCGCTGCCCGTGCGGCGCGCAGGCGGGCCGCGTACTCCGCGTCGAACGGCGGCCGGCCCGACACGTACACCATGTTTCCATGGCGGATGCAGAGGTTGAACGGCCCGCCGGTCGTCGGCACATCAGCGTTGATGACCTGCTTGTTCATTCTGCCTCCTCGACGATTCCGGTCAGCTTGGCAGCCTCAGCCCATCGATGTCGAGTGGGGTCAGCCGCGGGCCAGTTCGATGAAGGTCGTTCCGCTCGCCAACGGAATCGGGGCGCCGACGGCGTCGAGAAACAGGAACGGGTCGGTCGCCGTAACTCGAGACCAAGTTCCGGTCACGGCGACACCGTTGCGATTGACGACTACGTTGCCCTGGCCGACCGTCTGGGCCTCGGGGCTGCGCTCGTCGGCAGGGCTGGGAAGATAGTCGACCGTCATGACGACAACGTTCGTCGCCGAGATCTGCACACCGTCGGCGGCCACGTGCGGATGCCCGTCCTGGCTGCGGAGGTATCGACCCGACCCCGCATCCCAAACCCAGGCGACACGGACGCCGTCCATGTTCACGTCGAACGATCCAGTCGTTTCCCCTGGTGGCACGTACGCGTCGTCGAAGCTCCACGCCGGGCGCGCGGCTCCCGCAGACGGCGCCGCGTCGAGCACGCAGCCAGGGTCGAGGACGAGGTTGTGTGGCGATTTGCGGCTGCTGTCGCGGTGATAGCAGCGTCCGTTGGTCATGGCGCTGACGGTGACGAGAATGCCGGCTCGAGCCGCGGCTCGGACCGCCGAGGTCACATTGGCGTTGCCGCCTGACCACGCGAGCACGGGGCGGTTGAACGCGGCGAGGATCGACAGATCGCTGGTGCGCGCCGAGCGGATCGGACCAATCATCGCCGGCAGACGGGAGTGAAAGATGGCAATGAACCTGGTCAAGGATTCGACGTTCTCTTCGACGATCACATCAGCAGACGACAGCGACCACTGCGGTCTCGCCGCCGGGTGGTTGTCGACCTTGACGGCGAGTGCCGGAACGTTCTCCAGCTCCGCACCAGCAGCGAGGTTGGTGAGTGCGGCAACACCGGAGACGCCAGGCAGCGGGACATACGGCGGCCAGACGGGCAACGCGGCCGGTGGTGCCGAAGTGGTCGTCGTTGTCGGCGGCGACGACGTGGTCGTCGGCGCCAGGCTCGTCGTTGACGACGGAGCCGGCTGCGATGTCGTCGAAGCCGGCAGAGTCGTCGGCGGGGCCGTCGTCGTTGTCACTCGCGCTCGGGTCGTGGTTGGCGGCGCAGCCGATGTGGTCGCCGGCAGTGTGGTCGGCGCTGCATTGCTGCCACCGCTGCACGCGGCAGCGAGCGCGAACAACAGGATCATCGGCCGCCGAGTCACGTTGGGATCGTACCGAGAGCGAACTGCTGCACCGGGCCTATCTCAGGGCACCGCCCGTCGACGGTTCAGGTGTAGTCAACGGCCACGGCCAAGGCGTCGCAGATCTCCGCCATCCGCGTCCAGATCGGAAGAGCGT
>JANYKU010000027.1 GCA_025358075.1 Ilumatobacteraceae bacterium | reverse complement strand
AGGTCACCGAGGCACGAATGGCGATCGCCGCAGCCCGCGAGGGTGGGATCGGGGTCATCCATCGCAACCTGTCGATCGAGGATCAGGCCGCAGAGGTGCAGAAGGTCAAGCGCAGCCAGAGCGGGATGATCACCGACCCGGTCACGCTGTCGCCGACCGCGACGCTGCACGACGCCGAGGAACTGATGAACCGGTTCAAGTTCAGCGGCGTGCCGATCACCGATCACGATGGACGGTTGGTCGGCATCCTCACCAACCGCGACACGCGGTTCTGTTCCGGCACCGACTTCGATCGCCCGGTCACCGAGTTCATGACATCCTCTGGATTGGTCACGGCATCGGAGGGCACAACCCTCGAACAAGCGAAAGCGATTCTGCAGAAGCACCGGATCGAGAAGCTTCCGTTGGTCGACGCCGACAATCGATTGATCGGCCTCATCACGGTGAAAGACATCCTCAAGCGCCAGGAGTTCCCGAATGCCACTCGCGATTCCGCCGGCCGCTTGCGCTGCGCGGCAGCTGTCGGGGTCGGTGCAGATCTGGAGCAGCGCGTCGAGGCGCTGGTCGCTCGGGCCGTCGATGCCGTTGCCCTCGACACCGCTCATGGCCATTCCGCCGGGGTGATCAAGGCCATTGAACGGATCAAGTCGTCGTGGCCATCACTGCCGGTCGTCGCCGGAAACGTTGTGACCGAAGAAGGTGTCGACGCGCTCGCGGCAGCAGGCGCCGATGCGATCAAGGTCGGCGTCGGCGCAGGGTCGATCTGCACGACACGGGTCGTCAGCGGCGCCGGCATGCCGCAGCTGTCGGCGATCTACTTCACCTGCCGAAGGGCCCACCAGAAAGGCGTGCCGATCATCGCCGACGGCGGCATCACCTACTCGGGCGACTTGGTCAAGGCGCTGGCCGCCGGGGCCGACACCGTGATGCTCGGCTCGCTGTTGGCGGGCACCGATGAGGCACCCGGCGAGCTCGAGTTGTTCGAGGGCCGCCGCTACAAGAGCTATCGCGGCATGGGCTCGATGGGGGCCATGCAGGGACTCGGGGCAGATCGATACGCAACGGCACAATCGGCACTTGGTGCGGCGACGCGCAAACTCGTGCCAGAGGGCATCGAAGGCCGGGTCGCCTACGCCGGAACGTTGAGCGATGTGATCTATCAACTCGTCGGCGGACTACGCAGTGGCATGGGCTACGCCGGCGCGGCCACGCTCGATGCGTTGCGCTCGGCACGGTTCATGAAGGTGACCGTTGCAGGTCGCGAAGAGAGCCACCCCCACGACGTGACGATCACCAAGGAAGCTCCCAACTACCAGCGCGGCTAGGGCACGATGGCGGCCTCGATCACCGCCAGCAGGGCGTTGCCGTAGCGCTCCAGTTTCACGGGGCCCATTCCCTTCACGTTGCCCAGCGCGGCAAGTGTGGTCGGTCGACGCCGGGCGAGCTCGCGCAGCGTCTGGTCGGACAACACGGTGTAGGCGGGCTTGCCGGCGGCGAGATGACGGCGCACCGACCGCAGTTCTTCGAACAGTGCAGACTCGGCTGTTGTCAGCTCGACGGTCGGTGCCGCGGCGACACGCGGTGCTCGGGCGATCTGCGCAGCGGCCGTTCGCTCGGTGATTCGCGAGCCCGGCTCTGGCAGGTGCAGGCATTCGTCGATGAACGGCGACGGGTGACCGGCGGGAAGCACGTGCACACGGGATCGCCCCCGTGTGATCGCCACATGGAACACGCGACGTTCCTCCTCGATGTCGGTGGCGAGGCGGTGCGGGAACTGGTCGGATGTCGCGTGGTGGACGATGACCACGGGCCACTCCTTGCCCTTGACGCGGTGCACGGTCGCCAACGTGACGCCGTCTGCTTGCCAGGCGCGACGTAGCGCAGATCGCAACCATGCCTCGAACTCTGCGGGATCGGGCTGCTGCGATGCCAACTGAGCCACGGCCGCGAGATCATCGCCCTGTGCCGCACGGTTCATGCCGTGGCGGTGCGTGTCGAGGGTCAACAGCGTCGAAGCCATTCCCATCGACTCGTGCAGTCTCGACAGCATCGATGACGTCGTGGCTCCCGATGCGGCGAGCCCTCGGAGCAGCTCGATGTCTGCGGCGAACGCCTCGACCCGTTCGGCCTCGCGCGGCGTGTTGAGGCGCGCCGCGAGACGGCGCAAGCCGTCGATCGACGTCTGCTCGGCGACCCACCCGGCAATGTTCGGTCGCAGCGGGCGCGACGGATTTCGCAGCGCCTCCTCGACATCGACGCGCGACAGCTCGCCACGAGTCGTGGCCAGACGCAACCACGCCAGCGAGCCGCGCACGGCAGCTCGCTCGACGAACTCCGCCCCGACACCGCCGGTGGTCGAGAGCCCCGCGGTTCCCAGAGCAACCTGCACGGGCGCAAGCAGGGAGTTGACCCGCGTCAGCACCGCGATCGCGCCCGGCTCGAATCCTTCGGCGACGGCGCTCGTGACGATTCCGACAGCAGCGACGACTGCGTCATCGCCGGGGTCGATGACCATCCCGTCGGTTCCCGCTGCAGCACGGATGACTTTGGGAACGCGGCGAACGTTGTGCTGCAGCAGGGTCGCTGCCGCACGAACCACATCGTCAGGGCATCGGTAGTTGACCTCGAGTGGGTGGTCGCCGGCGAACGGGAAGTGTTGGGCGAAATCGATGAGCCACTGCGGATCGGCACCGTTGAAGCCGTAGATGGTTTGGTCGTCGTCGCCGACTCCGAAGACGCAACCATCAGGGCCTGCCAGAAGTCGCACCATCAGCAGATGGGCCGGAGTGAGGTCTTGGAACTCATCGACAAGCAGAACTCGACAGGCTCGCTGCGCTGCAGCCCGAGCGACAGGATCGGTGAGCATGATCTCGATCGCGGCGACGATCTGCTCATCGAAGTCGACCGAGCGAGTTCGGCTCAGCTCCTCGCGATAGCGCGGCAGCATGGCCGCGAACCCATCGACATCGCCGTCGTAGAACGCCTCGACGTCCCGCGGATCGCGCAATCCGAGGCGAACCAGCGAAAGCGCTTCGATCCACAGTGCGACCGGGTCGGAATTTCGCTTGCGCGGAAAGTCGACGAGCCTGCCGATGATCCGCCGGACGTCGGACTCCACGATCGTGGTCATGCTCGTGGCCCGAGCCGCGAACGGTGAGGATCCGTTGACGATCGCCAAGGCGATCGCGTTGAGGGTGCGTACCTGCAGGCCCGCCAACTCGGCGACCCTGGCACTCATCTCCTCCTGTGCTCGCTTGTTGAACGCCACGAGGCACACCGAGCCGGCGGGCAATCGCCATTGCTTGATCAGATGGCGAGCGCGCTCGGTGAGCACACGTGTCTTGCCGGAACCAGCCGGAGCGATCACGCGCGAGGCGCCCCCAGGGTGAGTGACCGCGGCGAGTTGGTCGGGGGCAAGATCAGCCGTCGAAACGTTCGACACGAACGGTCGCAACGATCCGTGTTCGATGGCGATGCGATGCACCACCCCGATGCCCTCGATGGGATCGGTGTAGCGCACGGGCCCACCATCGAGGATCACCGGGATCCCGCCGGCGAGGATCACATCGGCGAGACCCGACTCCCCCGCCGCCGTCGCCCCGAGCGCGATCGCCGCATCGACCAACGGCCAACCGACGTGTTCGGGATCGCGGGCGTCGATCGAGTTCGACCACAGCAGATGATTCAACGTCGACAACTCGAACGTGAACCGGGGTCCGACGACATGCAGCGGAGCCGCGTTGGTCTGTTCTGCTCCGAGCGCTGCGCCGATCGGCGCATCGATTACGAACACGCACGGCGTGCGGCCGGCGGCCAACCGAGTCAGCTCGCCGACGAGCTGCGCCGGGTCGCCGACCTCTGCCGCGCCGATGACGAAGCTCGGCGCCGCTTCCCACCCAGGTGGCGACGCTTGACCGGGTCGCACGACGACGTTGCGTCCCAGTTCGGGTCGTGCCCTCAGCGGCAGAGGTACCGCTGATCTGGAGGTCGGTGACCGCTGGGAACGAACGGGTTGTGCCTCCTCCGGTTGCGCCGGGTCCTGCCCGGAAGTACCCCGCGACCAGCACTGTCGGACCTCGTCTGATGTGTCGTGACGCCCGCCGCAGTAGACGCACGAGATGGCCATGGCCGACCACCGTATCGGCGCGACCCTCCAACGGTGAACCAGCCGCACTAGGTCATTCGGCCTGGTTCGCACCGCTGCTTCTCAAGTCCTTCGCCCCTTCGACCGATGAAACACGTGCTATGGCGGACGTTCGGTTTGCACCCCCCCTGCAAAGGCTGACATCGCCGCCCGACGGCGCGCCGGTTCCGCCCCCGCCCCCGGGCGCGGCGGCACCCGCGCTTCGACTTTCACCGCCAACGGTGACCCAGATCCGGGAGACGACGACGGGCAGCACGCTGGCCATCAGCTTCCAGGATCTCATGCAGCCGAGCAAGCTCGACATGCGATCGCACAAGCGCAAGAAGAAGCGTGGCAAGAAGCTGATCACCACGGTGCTGTTCCTCGGCCTGGTTGGCGGCTTGGGGTATCACTTCCGCGACACAGCACTCGTTCAGCGGGTGCTGGGTCACCAGAAGTCGGCCGCACCACTGCCGAAGGAGCCGTTCGTTCGGCCCAGCATCACCAGCGCCGAGTATTCGATCACCCTCTCTGCGGTCCAGAACGGCATCCCGAACAACGTCACGACCAAGGTGCGCAACGACTACCTCACCGGTAGCGGTGAGAGCACGGTCGAGAGCCAGGTTGGCGGGGCCTTCACCAGCGCACAGGAGATCCGGACCCACGACTTCATCTTCCGTCCCGGCGTGGCGTTCGGTACGACGTGGACGCGCCAGCCGCGAGCGCCAGAGACGCCCACCACGTACGACGCACCCGAGTTCATCCCGATGGTCAACGACATCGTCGACCAGCCGTTGCGCGATGGCGCCAAGCCGACCTCGTCGAAGTCCGAACGGGTGGGCGGCGTGACCATCAGTTCGCTGACCTACGTGATCAACCGAGCCCGAGTGCCGGAGATCGCACCCGCCATCTTCGCCAGGGTTCCGTGGCTGTTCGATGTACCCAACGCGACGACGCTGACCGTGGAAGTCAGCTACGACGAGACCGGGCTCGTTCGACACCTCAACTTCCGTGTCGACCCGCCACAGCCGGGGACCGGAAGCGATGCAACGTGGGTGACGAGCTACACGATGGACGTCACCTCGCTGAACTCTCCGGTGGCGATCGAAGTTCCGGTCGACGCAGCCGACGTGCCCGCAGGGACGCCCTGAGCAAACAACAGCGTCGCTCCCGCTGAGGGTACGGTCGTGGGGTGGCAGCGTCGAAGCAACCCGGCATCGAGGTTCCCGTCGGATCTCGGGTGGTGCGAATCTCCAACCCTGATCGGGTGTATTTCCCGTTGCTCGGCGCGACCAAGCTCGACTTGGTCAACTACTACCTCAGGGTTGGGGACGGAATCGTCAACGCGCTTCGTGAGCGGCCGTGCATGCTGCACCGCTACCCGACAGGAGTCGCGGGTGAGAAGGTTCACCAGAAGCGGGTCCCGAACGGCGCACCCCCTTGGTTGGGCACCGTGCGCCTGTACTTTCCCCGCTACGGACAGCACGCCGACGAGCTGTGCGTGACCGAACTGGCCGAGGTGATCTGGGCGGTGCAGATGTCGACCGTCGAGTTCCACCCCTGGAACTCACGACGAGCCGATACAGAAAAGCCCGACGAGTGGCGAATCGATCTCGACCCGATGCCCGATTGTCCGTTCACGACCATTCGCCGGGTTGCCCACGTTGCCCACGAGGTGCTCGACGAGCTCGGCGCGGTCGGTTGGCCGAAGACAAGCGGAGGTCGAGGCATTCACATCTATGTCCGCATCGAACCGGTGCATGGATTCACCGACGTGCGGCGGGCAGCGCTGGCCTTCGCCCGCGAGGTCGAGCGCCGCGCGGTCAACGACGTCACCACGACCTGGTGGCGCAAGGACCGCGACCCGAGCGCGGTGTTCGTCGACTACAACCAGAACGCGAGAGACCACACGATGGCTGCGGCGTACTCGGTTCGAGGCGTTGACGATGCCCGAGTGTCAACGCCGATCACGTGGGACGAGATCACCGATGTCGACCCGGCTGACCTGACCATCGCCACGGTTCCCCAGCGCTTCGCCGAACGTGGTGACCTGCACGCTCACATCGATGACGTCGCGTTCCCGATCGAACAGCTGCTCGCCTGGGCCGAGCGCGATGAGCGCGACGGCGCGACAGACCCGGGCACGCCAGACGGCTGACCTCAGGTCGAGCCGGCGTCGTGCGCAGCGCGTTCGACCCGAGTGCGGTACGTCTCCCACCACGCCGGCTCGCCCTCCGCCATGTTGTTGTTGTCGGCACGCAGCCCGGCCGTGCCGTCGATGAGCTCGCGAACGATGTCGGCGTGCCCGGCGTGCCGGTTGGTCTCGGCGATCATGTGCACCAAGATCCAGTGAAGGGTCACCTCGCTGTGGTCGTCGGGCCACCAGGGCACGTGGCCGATTGCGTCGAGCGCCAGCGCGTCGATCGTGAGGTCCGAATGTGCCCACACCCGTTGGTACAACCCGATGATCTCTTGACGTGACTCCTCCGCGGTCGCCCACATGTCCGCGTTCGGCTCAGCACGTTCGTCGAACCACGGCAGCGGCTCGTCGAATCGTCGGCCGAAGATCTCGCCGAAGTAACCGGCCTCGACGCTGGCCACGTGTTTGACCAGTCCGAGCAAGTTGGTACCGGTCGGCACCATCGGGCGGCGAACGTCGTACTCCGAGAGCCCGTCGAGCTTCCAGAGCAGCGCCTCGCGGGCAATCTGCAGATAGCGGCGCAGGTCCGCCTTCGGATCCGGTTCGGGCATGACCGACAGTATGTCGGGTGGGTTCGTGCAGCGTCGACGTCGAAGGGCGTTGTACCGTACGCCCATGATCGAGCCCTACAACGCCGTTGGTCTGATCCCCACGATGTGGGGCATCCGTGAACGCTCCGACATCATGCGCAACATCGACCACCAGTCCCATCTCGTGAAGGCGGCGTGCTGGCTGACGAGCCTCGACCTGCCGGTGCGCCTCATCGCCTTTCCCGAGGGTGCGTTGCAGGGCTTCAACGACGAGGTGCTCGACCGCGACCATGTCGAGTTCGCTCGCACCTGCGCCATCGACATCCCCGGCCCCGAGACCGATGCGCTCGGTGCGATCGCTCGCCAGTACGACGTCTACATCATGGCCCAGGCCAAGGCTCGCCACCCCGAACTGCCCGACCGGTTCTTCAACATCGGGTTCATCCTCGACCCCCAGGGTGAGGTGATCCTGCAGCACTACAAGACCTCACCGCTGTTCCCCGTCGAGCACTCGGTCTGCCCACACGACGTGCTCGACTGGTGGATCGAGCGCTATGGCCGCACGCTCGAGGCGTTCTGGCCGGTGGTCGACACCGAGATCGGCCGGCTGGGGATCATGATGGCCAACGAGGGCTCCTATCCCGAGAACGCCCGCGCCCTGGCGATGAACGGCGCCGAACTGGTGTACCGCGCTTCGTACCCGCACCCCGGTGCCTCCAACGACTACTTCGAGATCCAGAGCCGCGCCAGGGCGCTCGACAACAACATGTACGTGCTCGCGCCGAACGTCGGCACGTACTACCTCTTCGCCGAATCCGAGGCGCCGATCGATTGCTTTGGGGGCGGCTCGATGCTGGTCGACTACCGGGGGCAGATCGCCGGCAAGCACATCGGGACCGGCGCGTCGTCGTGGGTGTGCGGACCGGTCAACATCGAAGCGTTGCGCCATCATCGAGTGGCGTCGAAGTGGACGAACTGGATGAAGGATCTGCGCAATGAGATGAACCAGATCATCTACGAGCAGCCGGTGTATCCGGCGAACCTCTACGCGGATCGAGCCCCGTACACCCACGCCGAGTACGCCGCCGAGGTCACCGAGCCGCAGATCGCGATGATGATCGAACGCGGGATCTGGCGGAATCCGGCGTCACGCGCTTGACTCGGACGCGTTCGCGTTTCAGCCGTTCGGCCCCACCGGACGTTCGCCCGTCACCGTGGTGCGATGCAGCAACCGACGGCTCCCGTCGTAGTCGTTGATTGCCAGGTGCATGAGGCATCGGTTGTCCCAGATCGCCAGCGTGCCGGGCGCCCATCGCAGCCGGCAGGTGAACTCGGCCTTCGTCGCGTGTTCGAAGACGAACTGCAGCAGCGGTCCCGATTCTTCCGGACTCATCTCGTGGAAGTACTGGGTGTAGACGGGGTTGACGAAGAGCGCCTTGCGACCAGTGACCGGGTGCACGCGCACGACCGGATGAACGATCTCTCGATCGGCTGACGGGTCGTTTCGGACCATGCCGACCGAGCGGCTGACGGCTGCATCCGCGCTGGGCCCGTTGGTTCCGTGCGGCCACCCCGTGTGAATGGCTTGGAGCTGGTCGAGCAACCGCTTGAGGCCGGTGGACAGCGCGTCGTACGCCGAATATTGGCTCGACCACAGCGTGTCGCCACCAACGTCTGGGATCTCCAGCGCGTAGAGCAACGTGAGGCTCGGTGGCATCGGGAGGAACGAGAAGTCGGAATGCCACGTCCCGCCGAAGGTGGAGATCTGTTGTTCGTCGGCTTCCTTCAGCACGGCGATGATGTCGGGGTACTCGTCGAGGTGCTTGATGTACGGCACGCGCAACAACGAGCCGAACCGTCGGGTGATCTCCAGTTGCTCCTCGGGTTGCAGATCTTGGTCGCGAAAGAACAACACGCCGTGGTCGGCAAGCGCCTGCGTCACGGTCGCCATGTCGACTTCGGTGGACCGGCGCAGATCGAGCCCGATCACTTCGGCACCACAGGCTGTCGCCATCGGCCGGACGACGAACGCACGAGTCATGAGAAATCGTCGCCCGGGAAGGACGAGTGCGTCAAGCGCAAGCGCGTACCGGTCATGTCGCCGAGTGCCTAGGATCAGCGAATCGGCCGGGGGCTCTACCTCGGTCCTCGATGCCAAGGAGGCACCATGCCCGCTGTGATCGGCCACCACGATGTGAAGGACACCGCTCACTGGCTGGCCTCGCCGAAGCGCGAAGAAGTGTTCGGCCCCCTCGGCGTCACCAACATCAGAACGTTCGTCGACCCGCAGAACCCGACCCGGGTCGCGGTGCTCATGGACGTTGCCGACCTCGATGCCCTCATGGCCGCGATGGAGAACCCGGCGATGGGCGAGGCGATGGCCCATGACGGCGTGTTGCCCGAAACCTTGGTGATCCTCGTCGAGACGTAGAGCGGGGAGCCGGCCTCGCCGTCTACCCGGGGCCCGAGTCTCAACGAACCGAGCCTGTTTCTTCAAGAAGTCCTCAAGTTCGGCCGATGAACAACCATGCGTGTTGTCGACGAGCTCACGAACGGTCGGGTGGACCGGAGCCTGCCCGCGCCTGCGGCTTGCCGGCACCGGCGGGTCAGAAGCCGATCGTCCCGCCCCAACAGCTGCCACACGCACCGAAGGAACCCACCGGGCCGCGCCTGCCTCCGCGGGCACCACGGCAAACAAGTTCACTCACGGCTCAGCACGCAGTCACCATGCTGGCCACCACGGCCCAACCGTCGGTCGTCAAGCCGCCCGAAGATCCGCCGGCGCCGAAACGCCGGCGCAAGCGACTGATCGCTCTGGCGATCGCGCTGGTCATTCTCGCAGTCGCCGCGGTCGCGCTGCGCAACACACCTGTGGGTCAACGCATCGCTGGTCACGGCTACGACACGAACCCGTTGCCCGTGCACGCGTTCGCGCTGCCGGCATTCGCCGGCGCCCAGTACACGCTCACCTACCAGGACGTGGCAATCGACAACGGTCTCGCCACGAACTTCTGGTT
Source organism: Ilumatobacteraceae bacterium (assembly GCA_025358075.1). Classification (GTDB taxonomy): domain Bacteria; phylum Actinomycetota; class Acidimicrobiia; order Acidimicrobiales; family Ilumatobacteraceae; genus JAENVT01. Next base: position 6,268 of record JANYKU010000027.1, on the reverse strand, counting down.
CACGGAGCACGACGAGATCGACTTCGCGACAGAAACGGCGAAGGCGACGTTGGACTTCGCCAAGGCGCCGATCATCGGGGGGACCATCTCCACTCCCCGGTCAACGTCACCATCCCAGCAACAACTGATCGACGAGCGATCGATGTACGAGCCAGGGGCAACAGCGACCGACGCATGGATTCGCACGCCTCACCCTTCCGGCGTCTGGTCGGCGGTGCTCAACAAGAGCGAGATCTACATGTACCAGGACGTGTTCGACCCCGCGTTGCGTGAGCAGCACCCCAGCAAGGTGGTCCACGAGGTCCGCCACGGCACAGCGCTCACGACCTACACGTACACCTTTGCCTACGGCGACTTCTACGAGTCGGCTCCGCATCTGTTCAATCTGGCTCGAGCAGTTGACGGCAACGCCGCCGACGACGCAAAGGTCACCGCCACGGTGAGTGTCGACGACCACTGGGTGGTCCGCTATCTCGACGTCGATGTGGACCACGCATCGGTGCTCGAACACCGCGCCAAGGTCGACGTCGGTACCAAGTATCCGTATCGAATCACCCTCGACCTGATCTCGATCACCGACCAGCCGGCGGCCATCACCATTCCGATCAACGTGGTCGACCAACAGGTCGACGACTCCTCCACGACGGTTGCTCCGTGATGGCTCATAAGAAGAAGCGCAAGCACAGCAAGTTGAAGCTCGTCACCGCGGTCTTCGTGATCGGTGCCGGCATCCTCGTGGTCTCGCTGACTCAGCACAGCGAATTCGTACAACGGCTCACCGGCAACCGCGAAGACCGTCGCGTGGAGCGCACCGCTGTGACTCCGCGGTACGAGTTTGCCAGTGCGACCTTGCAGATCTCCGTCGGCGAGATCTACAACATCTCCGGTGAGGCGGTCGACCTGACGACATCGAGAGACGTGTCGATCGATCGCGAGTCGAACATGGCGAAGTCCGAGGTGAAGATCGAACGCACGTCGACCGAGATCGTGCCGGGCGTCAACGCCGTGCCGTTCGACGCCCTCAACACTTCGTTCACCGAGATCATGACGAAGACCAGTCGCTACGAGTCGCCGTTCAAACCCGGCGAGCCGTGGATGAAGCACACGGTTCAGCCGCACTACTACGGCACGCCGATCGACGCCCACTACATCCCCATGGTCGACGACATCATGGGCTACCAGCTCCGAGATCTTCAGTCGAAGCCGATGGTCGCTCCAAGAGCGTCGGGGTTCAAGTCGACGCTCCTACCCGACACGCGCCCCGCGGTTGTGGGCCCAACGCCACCATCTGCAGTGACATCGAGCTTCACCTACCAGATCGACCTGGCAACGTTCCGTCGGGCCGTACCAATCCTGGCAACTCGAATCGGCATGTACGGTCCACCGCTCACGCCCGTGACGCTCACCCTCGGTTTCGATGACGTCGGTCTGCTGCGGTACGCCGACGTTGGGATGACGAGCTCGGTGGCATCGACGCTGGCTCAGCAACTCGGATCGAAGCACAGCGCCATCTATCACTACACGATGTCGGTCACCGTGATTTCCGGGGAACCGATACCGATCGACGTGCCGACGGACGTTGTCGACGACCCCGCCGCCGACTCGGCTGACCTGCCGTGACTCAGGCCAACTTCTCGACGAACGCTTCGAGCTGGCGCAAGTTGCGGCACTCGTACACACCATCGGTGTGCGTGCCGTAGTCGCCGACGATCGAGTCGCCCGTGTTCCAGTAGCTGCGCGGCTCGGGGTTCAGCCAGTACACGTGCCGAGCCTTCTGGCGCATCTCTTTCACCACCCATGCTTGCGAGGCGTGGTAGTTGTTGCGGGCGTCGCCGAGCAGCAGCACGGTCGTCTTCGGCCCGACATCCTTGCCGTAGCGCTCCCAGAACACCTCGAAGGCGTGCCCGTAGTCGCTGTGCCCGTCGACCCACACGACGTCGGCCTCGGTGTTGACCCGATGGATCGCCTCTTGGATGTCTTCGACGCCCCGGAAGTAGTCGGTCACCTCGTCGACGCCGTCGATGAACACGAATGACCGAACCTTGGAGAACTGGCCTTGGATCGCGTAGACGAGCATCAGCGTGAACCGGGCGAACGCGGCCACCGAGCCGGAGATGTCGGCGACGACCATCAGCTCCGCCTTGGCCGGACGGGGATACTTGAACTTCGGTTCCGCCGGCACCCCGCCATAGCTGAGCGAGTGCCGGACGGTGCTGCGGAAGTCGAGTGGGCCCTTGCGGCCGTGGCGTCGCTTGCGGGCGAGGCGAGCAGCAAGCTTGCGAGTGAGCGGGAAGAGCGCCTTCTTGAGGCTCTGCATCTCGTCGCGTGAGGCATGCATGAACTCGACGTCTTCTGGCAGCGGTTTGCGCAACGTCTTGGCCATGGCCTCGGCGCCACGATCGGCGACGAGACGTCGACGGATCTCGGCCTCGATCTCTTTCTTGAACTGTTCGATCCGCTCGTTGTACTCGTCGTGCTCGAGGCGCTCTTCCAGCGGGGTGAGCTCGCCGCCGACCTGCTCGCGGCTTGCTTCCATCAGCTTCTCGAGCATCGCATCGAGATCGAGGTTGCGTAGGGTGCGATACAGGTAGTACGTGCCACCAACCGGGCGACCAGGCTCCATGCCGGCGAAGCGCTGCACCGCCTGTCGGGCGAGGGCCCGCATCAGCGCCTGGTCGCCATTCATGAGGGCCTGCATCAGCAGGTGGGCCATCTCTTCGGGCGTGAGCGAGTCCATCGAGCCGCCTGCCGCGCCCTTGCCCTCGCCGTCGCGCATCTGCTCTTGCATCTCGCGCCACATGTCGTCGAACTCGTCCTGGCCTTCGACCAGGCTGTACTCCGGGCCGCGAAGGCTGAAGTAGACCTCGAACACCGTCTCGAACGCCCGCCAGTGGGCGTTGTTCTTGACCATCGTTGCGCCGAGTGCGTACTTGAACGCTTCGCGGTCTTCGATCGGGATGTGCTGCACCGCCTGCATCGCGTCGAGGTTCTCGGTCAACGACACCGGGAGCCCCGCATTGCGCAACTCGGTGACGAATCCGGCGAGGAGATCGAGCATGGAGTGTTCGGTCAACGTGTCTACTTGTCGATGCTGAGCTCTTTGGCAGCCTTGGCGATGTCGGTCTGGTACTTCAACAGGATGTGCAGCGTTTCCTTGGCCTGCTGTGCCTCGATGTGGTCGATGCCGAGCAACACCAGCGTGCGCGCCCAGTCGATGGTCTCACTGACCGACGGTGCCTTCTTCAGATCGAGTTGGCGGATGGAACGAACGATGCGGGCGATCTGGTCGGCAAGGTTGGCGCTGACCTCCGGCACCTTGGTGAGAACGATCTCCTTCTCACGATCCATGTCGGGATAGTCGACGTGCAGGTACAGACACCGACGCTTCAACGCCTCACTGAGCTCACGCGTGTTGTTGGAGGTGAGGAAGACGAGCGGGATCTGCTTGGCGACGATCGTGCCGAGCTCGGGGATGCTGACCTGGTATTCGGACAGGATCTCCAGCAGCAACGCCTCGGTCTCGACCTCGACGCGGTCGACCTCGTCGATCAGCAGCACAACCGGATCATCTGCGGTGATCGCCTCGAGCAGCGGACGGGTCAGCAAGAACTCGTCGCTGAAGATGTCGTCGTGGATCTCGCTCCACGCATCGCTGTTGCGGTCGGCTTGGATGCGCAGCAGCTGCTTCTTGTAGTTCCACTCGTACAACGCCTTCGACTCGTCGAGACCTTCGTAGCACTGCAGGCGGATCAGCCTCGCCCCCGTCGCTTCGGCAACGCTCTTGGCGAGCTGCGTCTTGCCGGTACCGGCAGGGCCCTCGACCAGCACCGGCTTGCCGAGGCGATCGGCCAGGAACACCACGCCGGCGATCCCTTCGTCGGCGAGGTAGTGGACGTCTTTCAGCCCATCGCGAACCTGTTGAACGCTGTCGAAACGATGACCCATGGGCTGGCACCCTACCGCCGGACCTGTGCGCTCGATCAATCAATTGGCCCCGAACGCGACGCTGCGGCCCGGCCTTGGCCGGGCCGCAGCGTCCAAACACACTTGACCTAGATGTTCAGTGAAGACACCCGCGTGGCCCAGTTGGCCAGAGCGGTACGGGTACCGCCGCAGCTACCGATGGCACCAGTGAGGTATTGAGCGAGCGTGCACGACTGCTCGATGGTCTCGCTGGCGAGCCACAACGTGTTGCCGTCCATGGCAACCGCGCCGTAGTCACCCCAACGGGACCGGTCGCCGCCGATGACGGGATACTCGGTGAACCCGTCTTGCGGTCCGACGCCCTCGGAGATGATCTTCACGGTCGGGTTGGGGTCATTGAGCACCGTGTACGACGCGCTCGGATAGTGGTCCTTGCCAGTGACGGTCGCCGCCATGACGACCTTGCCACTGGCAGAAACACCGACTGCCGGGTAGATCACGTCGTTGTTGCGCAGGGCGATGTACCCCGACTTCTTGACCTCGGCCTCTTTCAGCACGCCCTTTTCGACGTGCGGAGCGACGTTGACCCAGAGCACCCCTGATCGCGTCGAGTTGCCGACGCGAACGCCAGTGCCCAGCGCGCTGTACAAACGGCCACCGGTGTACACCACCTGGTTCATGCGGGTGTCGCTGCTGTTCAAGATGCCGAACGCCTGGTGAGGCGGCGCCGGTGGGTCGAGGAACAGGAACCAGCAACCGAGTTTGGCTCCAGTTCCCGGATCCCTTCCGAACAAGGCGCTCTTGTCGTTGAGGCAATCGCGCAGCGGCGTCGAGCCGTTCTTCTGCGTCGCATCGGGCGACATCGTGTACGTGTCGGCGTTGATCAACCGATTGCTCAATCGAAGTTGCGGGTTTGCCGAATCGATCGAGCTGGTGTTGGTGACCGCCCACACGCCGATGCGATTCTCGCTCGCCGCGGTGTTGCCGGTCTCGGAGCCATCGCCCAGGGTCGAGCTGAGGAAGTACTCCGTGCCACCGCTGCCGGTCGCTTCTTGACCGGCAGGCGAGATCGCCGGCCAGACGGTGAAGCTACGGAACGGTCCAAGTGCGGGACCCTCGAACGACACCATCGTCGGTGATGCTGCTCCGGCGACGAGTTGGGACTTCGAGAACGCGTAGATCTGCGAGCCCGTGTATGCCGCGCCACCATTCGAGCCGTTGCTGAAGAACGAGTACTCGTTGGTCGTCAGGAACACGCCGTTCGCGTCGGTGCCGAGGTGCGGGAAGTCACCGATGCAAGCAGACGCGTTGGTCATGCCGGGCGGCGGGGTGATCTCCGGATCGCAGCCGTGGTTCGGAGTGCCTTCGGTGCCGTCGTTCTGCACCGGCAGCTTGTAACGGTGCCACGAGCCCAACGGATCGGAGCTATCGCTGACGGCGATGTCGAGGCGGTTCTTCCCGGTGAACTGACCGTTGGCCGGATCCTGATCGATCGTGAGCACGGCCATGAAGAAGCGGCCGGTATCGGCGTCGTAGTGGCAGACCGGATCGGTGAGGAACGCGCCGTACTCGCCGGTCGTGCGGTTGATCGAGGGTGAATACCCGAAGAACTCGTTGTACGAGACCACATTGCTGAGCGGGTTTCCGGCCTTGTCGTAGACCCGCAAGACCGTGTTCACACCTTCGAGCACCGAGGTCGGGCCGACGCACAAAGCCTGGTCGGGTGGCTCACTGGAGAACTGGTTGCCATTGTTGGCGAGTCGGTTGTCGCGGTGGTTCAAACCGGCGAAGGTGACGCCGATCTCGCTTCCAGCCGCAGCCACGCTCGCCGCCCGTACCTCGGGAGCGGGGCCTGGGTTGTGACGCGGACCAGAGCCTGCATCGGCCTCAGCCGCATGGATCTCGGGGTTGGTGATCCCATCGACGGCATTCGCACCGGCGAGCCCCGACAGCGTTACTGAACCGGCACTGACCAATCGACCCCCACCCGCGGCATGCGCCGCGTGCGTAGATTCGATGATCAATGGCCCGGCGAGCACCAAGGCCACACTCAGGTACCTCAGTCGTTTCATATGTGTCCTCTCATCAGTGTCCCCCCGGGACGGATCGGGCAATTGCTACTTCGGTCGATCATCGCGCGGCGTGGCACCGAATTGCGAGGCCTGTCTTCAAGTCACTCACCACTTTTCAACTCGATCTCGCTCGGCCGAGACGATTCATCCCAGCTCATAATGCAGATCCGGGTCTTGTAGCCAATGATCCATTTGTACCGAAAGTTCAGCCGGCGCGGAACATTTCGTCGCGATCGCGGCGCCACGGCCAGTGGGTGGGAGGGGGGAGGGGA
>JANYKU010000018.1 GCA_025358075.1 Ilumatobacteraceae bacterium | reverse complement strand
TCGAGTTGATCAGCTCCCGAACTTCTTGAAGTCGTCCTGGGCGACCCAGCAGTGGCAGCCCTCGGAGAACTTGATCGTGCGGTACTCGTGGACGCCCCAGTGGTCGGAGGCGCTGAACGTGACGTTGCCTGTGCTGGCCATCGCCATGTCGCTGATCCCCTCGAAGCCCTTGATGATGGCCGGGCCGTCGACGGTGGCGCCGGCATTGCCGATCGCCTTCAGCATCAGGTTGCCGACGTCGCAGGTGATGAGGATGTTGGTGAACTCACCGGACGCCTCGGGGCTGGTCCTGGGGATCGACTTGCCGGAGAACGATTCGTAGTTGGAGAGGCACGCCTCGCCTTGCGTGCCGAGCTTCTTGTCGCGTCCGAGGTCGCCCTCGCGGCTGCCGGTCATCGCGAGCGTGTCGCCATAGATCGCCGCAGGCAAGATGCCGGCGAGCACGTCGGTGGTGTGCTCGGAGACGTCGAGGTCGAGGACCTTCGGTGCGTAGCCCTGGCCGTTGGCGGCCGACAAGATGTTGATCACGCTGCTGCCGCCGACGAAGAGCAACAGCAGATCGGCGCCATCGGTCTGGAACTTCTGGGCGGCAACCGTGTCTTGGTCGCTGCCGATACCTGCACCCGTGGTCTGGATCTCAGAGGCCACCGTGTAGCCCTTGGCGGTCAGCTCGTCCTTGGCAACTTTGTAGGCCTCGGTGTTGTCGTCGGAGAAGGCGACACCGATCTTCTTGCCCTTGAGGTAGCCGCCGGCGTCGGCCCAGTCGATGAACTGCTTGAACAACACATCCTGATCGCTGCGCAGTGTGAAGTAGGCCTTGCCGTTGGTCGTGAAGACGCTGCTCGGGACGGAGTTGACGTCGATCGTGGGGATGTTGAAGCGCTGGGCGAGGCACTGTGCCCCGACACCGAAGTCGCGGCCACCGATGACGGCGACCACCTTGTCTTCCTGGGCGAACCCGGTGCATGCAGCGAGCTTCTCGTCATCGACGATCACGCTGTACTTGCGATAGACGAACTGAATGTCGTGCCCGTTCACGGGCACCGCACCGCTGCTCTTCCAACCGTTGAGCATAGCCGTTGCCTGCTCCTGTGGGTCGCCGACGCCGAACGCCTTGCTGGCGGCCTCGAACGCCGACAGATCGGGAACCGCGACGCCGATCTTGATCGTGTCGACGACTGCGGGGGCGGTCGATGCCGGCGCGGCCGTTGTTGCCGGTGCTGCTGTCGTTGCCGGCGCGGCTGCGGTAGTTGCCGGCGCAGCCGTAGTCGCCGCGGCGGCGGCGGTCGTGGTCGGCGAGGCCGTCTTGCTGCTGCCACATGCGGCGACAATGATCAGCGCACAAACGATGAAGACACCGACACGAGTTCGTGACCGAACTGCTTTGCCCATGCGAGTTCCCCCTTAGGAATTTCTGGCGACGTCCAGACGACGTCGGCAAAAGAGTACACCGAATTAAAGGGGTGGGCAAGGGGCCTTGACGTCGCTGCGTCGGGCGATGGTTGTCGCCGCATCGCCGAGATACGCCGAGGCGACGCGCGCGTTCTCGTAGAGCAGCGAGGGCGACCCTTCGGCGATCACGACACCGAGATCGAGCACGTACAAACGATCAGTCAGCTCGAGCATCATGGGCACGTCGTGATCGATCACGACGATGGTCGCGTCGAGGTGGGCGCGCAATCGCCGGACGACATCGATGAACCGCTCCACCTCCTGATGGGCGAACCCGGCGGTCGGCTCGTCGAGTAGCAGCACCTTGGCACCGAGCGCGGCGACGCAGCCCAGTTCGGCAAGGCGCCGAGTGCCGGTCGAGAGCTCGGAGACGTAGCGATGGCGGAACTCGCCGAGATCCAGCATCTCGATCAGATCGCATGCGGAAGCATGACGGGCGCGACCCGATCGTCGCGCCGTTGGCATTCCCAGCATCGCCGTCATCGAGTTCGATGGTGTGTCAGCTTGCAAGGCGAGATGCAGTGCCTCGAGCACCGTGAGGTCGTCGAACAACTTGGCCTGCTGGAAGGTGCGGCCGAGACCGCGTCGGGCTCGTTGGTGGGCCGACAGCCGGGTGATGTCGACACCGTTGAGGTACACCGCTCCGCCGCTCGGCCGCACCTGCCCGGAGAGCGTGTCGAACAAGGTGGTCTTGCCGGCACCGTTCGGCCCCATCACTCCGAGGATCTCGCCGGCATGGGCGTGGATCGAGACATCATCGAGGGCTTGCAAACCTCCGTAGCGCATCGAGATCCGAGACGCTCGGATCGGCAGCGCGAGGTTCGTCTCGCAGTTGTCGCACACAACGGGCTCTGGTGCTGCGTCTGGGCGTTCGTGCATCGCAAGACTTCTCGACGGACCAGTGGGCTGGGAAACGTCGAGCGCGGGGGCGCGCGGCGCGCTTCGCCCGCGCATCTCGACCAGCCATTCGGCTGCCCGGTCGCGAACGATGAACAGCAGTGACGCCAAACCTCCTGGCATCAACAGCAGAACGGCCAACACTCCGAAACCGCTGGAGAGGATGCCGAAGTTCGAGCCGAGCAGGCTCGGGATGCCTCGGATCCAGATCGCTCCGACGACAACGCCCGTAATCGTGGTGACGCCGCCGAGCACCGCCAGCACGACCAGGTCGAGCGAGCGCTGCGCTCCGAAGGTGTCGGACGGATTGGTCGAGAAGTTGACTTGCAGACCGCCGTACAGGAACCCGGCGAGCGACGCGATCGCTCCGGAGATCATGAACGCCATCAGCTTCGTTCGCGGTGGCGAGATGGCGAGGCCGGCGGCGCTCGATTCGTTGTCGCGCACCGCGATCATCGCCTGCCCCAACTGGCTGGAGCGTAGGCGGTGGACGAAGATGATGACCACGATGAGCACCAGCAGGCAGAGCAGGTAGTAGTAGTGCTCGTTCTCGAAGTCGATCGATCCGAGCTTCGGACGCGGGATCTGCAGCGACGACGACCCGTTCTTCTTGTGTACGAGCCATGGTTGGTTGAAGACCCACGCGGCGATCGAGATCGCAAAACCCAACGTGGTGACTGCAAGGAACAGACCGCGCACGCGTAGCGCCGGCAGACCGATCCACAGCGCAACCACTGCTCCGATCGCGGCCGCAGTGATCATGCCGACGATGTGTGGCTGGCCCATTTGGTAGATGCGTCCCCCGGCGGCGGCGCCGATGCCGACGAAGGCCAGCTGACCGAGAGAGATCTGCCCGGCCATTCCGGTGAGCACCACCAGCGACACGCCCATCATCGCAAAGAGGATGACGCCACTGAGGAAGAACGCTTGGGAGTTGTCGAGGCGAGCCGGCACGAGCACGGCGATCGCCAGCAACAGGACCAGGCCGGCAGCCTTTGCCTTGCGCACAAGGGGATCGCGGGCCAAGTGGAAGGGGAGCGGTCGCAGGGTGGTGGTCAGCGACCACGAGCTCTCCTCTCCACCGCGGGCGATGTGACCGAGACCGCGGCGGAGCAGCAGGCAGCACAGGATGATCGCGAAGATCACCACCTCGAGCACACCACCCCGTGGGTAGTTCCACAAGACCAGCGCCTCGATCACGCCGATCGCCACGCCGCCGACGAACGCCGCAGGAAGGCTCAGCAGCCCGCCGAGCATCGCCGCGCCCAGACCGCGCAGCATCAGCGAGGGACCGAGCGCGGCGTTGAGGTTGATCGGCCTGGTCGGCCCGACCAGGATCGCGGCGATCCCGGCGAGCAGTCCGGCGATGGCCCACATCGCCAACGACACCCGGTTGATCGGCACACCGGCCAGCGCGGCCGCCTCGCCGTTCTCGGCTGCCGCGCGGGTTGCCCTACCGAGCCGGCTACGTCGGAGAAAGACGATGAGCGCGATCGTCACGATGGGCACGACGATGAGGATCAGGATCTGCCCGGGGCCGATGAACAGCGTGCCGATCCGCCACTTGTAAGTGAATGGCGTCGGGTAGGTCTTGCCGGCGAGCTGCGAGCCATTGGCGCCGTTCTTGGGGATCAGCAGGCCGAACACGTACAGAACCTGAGCGCCGCCGATCGTGGCGACGAGGGCCGTCAGTCGGGAGGTGTTGCGGAGACGGCGGATGACGAGAAACTCGAACAGTGCGCCGACGATGAGCGACCCGGCGAGCGCCAGAACGAGCGTTGCCCAGTAGTTCCAGCCACGGTTGAGGACCAGGATGGGGATGAACAGCGCAGGGAACGCCCCCATGTCACCTTGGGCGAAGTTGAGCACGCGGGAGGTCTTGTAGACGAGGGTCAGGCCCATCCCGAGCAACGAGTAGGTGAGTCCGGTGATGACCCCGATGATCACGATGTTGCGAGGCACGTCGAAGTGAACCAACGGAACGACGAATGCCAGACTCAACCGCGACCTCCTCTCCCCAACGTGGCAGAAGCGTTTTCTCACAACGAGTCGGCCGGCGCAACCGAACGTTACATCCGGTGCTTAGAGTATACTCTATTACGGTCGGCTGCCGAGCCGCTTGCCTGGGCGGTTCGGCGTGCAATCGTGTGTGGGTGCACGTGTGTGCGTGCACGTGTGGACGTTGAGCGAGGGGAGCGTTGTGTTCGACGGCAAGATCGTGATCGTCACCGGCTCGGCGCGAGGTCTTGGCCGTGACTACGCCCTTCGTTTCGCCACCGATGGTGCGAGTGTTGTGGTTGCCGACCTGCTTACGGAGGCCGCTGATTCGGTCGTCGCAGAAATCACGGCGACGGGGGGCAAGGCGGTCGCAGTACCCGTCGATGTCACCGACGTCGCCAGCACGCAAGCACTCGCCGCTGCTGCGCTGACACATTTCGGGCGCATCGACATCCTCGTCAACAACGCCGGGGTGTGGGGCGACTACCAACGCAGTCCGCTCGCCGAAGTCGGGGTCGACTACTGGAACTTCGTGCTCGGCGTCAACCTCACGGGCCCGTTGCTCTGCAGTCAGGCGGTGCTGCCCGCGATGCGGGCACAACGATGGGGACGGATCATCAACGTCTCGTCGATGGGTGCCCACATGGCCAGCGGCGTGTATGGCGTCAGCAAGCTGGCGCTCAACCAACTGACGTTCGCGCTGGCGACCGAGGTCGGTGTCGACGGCATCACCGTCAACGCGATCGCTCCCGGAACGATCGACAACGAGGCCACCCAGCGCCAAGTCGATGCCGCGCCGCTGCAGGGCCTGATCGCCAAGAACGCGATCAAACGTGCCGGGACCGGCGACGATCTCTACGGCGCGATTCGCTACCTCGCCTCCGACGATGCCGAATGGGTCAGCGGTCAGACCCTGCTCATCAACGGCGGCTTCAGCGCGCGGTTCTGATGCCTGACGCGCCCATCGAGGCTTTTCGCCAGCGTCTTCGCGCCTGGCTGGCGCGTGAGGCGCCTGCCAACGGTTGGGACTGTCCGTCAGCTGTGGACGAGCCCGAGTCCGACCGGTTGGCGCGGGCTCGGCACTGTCAGCGGTTGATCGCCGATGCTGGGTTCGCCGGCATCACCTGGCCGGTCGAGCACGGCGGGCAGGGGTTGGGTGTGGCTGAGCAACTCGTGTTCGATCAGGAGACGGCGCACTACAACCTGCCGCTCACGCCGCTGGTCATCACGCTCGGAATCTGCGGTCCGGCGCTGCTGGCCATGGGCGCCGACGCGCAGAAGCTGCGTCATCTTCGTCCGCTGTTGACCGGCGACGAGATGTGGTGCCAGCTCTATTCGGAGCCCGGCGCGGGCTCCGACATCGCCGGACTGAGCACTCGGGCAACTCGACTCGATGATGGCTGGTTGATCGATGGTCAGAAGGTGTGGACCTCGGGTGCGGCCAATTGCGCATTCGGGTTGCTGCTGGCACGAAGCAATGTCGATGTGCCAAAGCATCACGGTTTGACGATGTTCATCGTCGACATGGCCTTGCCGGGAATCGACGTGCGGCCGCTGCGGCAGATGAACGGCAGCTCGAGGTTCAACGAGGTCTTCTTCGATGGAGTGCTCCTCGCCGACGATGCCGTGGTCGGTGAGGTCGACCAAGGTTGGCGCGTGGCCACAACGATGTTGGCGACGGAACGGGTCTCGATCGGTAGTGGAAGCGCCGGACGCGACGCCCACGAAGTTTCGGCCCTCATTGCTGCAGCGCGACGCAACGATGCGATCGGCACTCCGAGCGTGCGTGCCAACCTCGCCAGAGCCTACGAACGCGAGCGGATCGCCGACCTTTTGGGCGAGCGGGTTGCCGGCCAAGTGCTGGCGGGCCGCAAACCCGGCCCGGAGGGCTCGTTGATCAAGCTCGTCGGCACGCGCCGGTCGCAACTCGCCGCCCAACTCGGTGTCGACCTCCACGGCATCGCCGGCGTCGCTTGGGATTCGCAATGCTCTGCCGATGGGCAGTGGTCGAAGGTGATGCTCGCCGCGCCGGGGTTGTCGATCGCCGGTGGCACCACGGAGGTGCAGAAGAACATCATCGGCGAGCGCGTCCTCGGCCTGCCACGTGAACCGCGAGTAGCCCAACCATCTCAGCCAACCATCTTGGCCAAAGACCTCTAAGAAGGAGTCCCGATGACCCGACAAACAGGCGGCCAAGCGGTGGTCGAGACGCTTGTCGCGCTCGGCGTGGAGCAGGTGTTCGGCATCGTCAGCGTGCACAACCTTCCGATCGCCGATGCGATCCTGCGCGATGGGCGCATCACGTGGCATCCGGTTCGTCACGAGCAGGCCGCAGTTCACGCGGCCGACGGCTGTGCGCGGGCAACCGGCCGCCTCGGCGTGGCCATCACCAGTACGGGTCCGGGCGCGGCGAACGCGATGGGCGGACTGTTCGAGGCCGGCTACGCGTCGTCGCGAGTCTTGATGATCACCGGTCAGGTCGAGTCGGCTTTCATCGGTCGTGGTGTCGGGTTCCTCCACGAGGCCGATCGTCAGGCCGACATGTTGCGAAGCGTGTGCCGCAGCGTGCAGACGGTGCGCAGTCGTGCCGAGTTGTCCGATGTGGTCGCCTTCGTTGCCGCCGACATCCTGCGTGGTCGCCCCCAGCCAGGCGCCGTCGAGATCCCGATCGACCTTCAGCAGGCCGAGCACGATGACGGTCCGGTCAACATTCGCACGATCACCGCCGTGACGCCCCCCGCTTCCGCGATCGAGGCTGCGGCTGCGCTACTTCGTGATGCGGCGCGTGTGCTGATCGTCGCCGGTGGTGGCGTCATCACCGCCGGGGCCAGCAAGGAGCTCACCGCGCTGGCCGAGCTCCTCGACGCGCCAGTCATCACGTCCATCGAAGGTCGAGGCTCGATCTCGGAGGATCACCGTCTCGCGCTCGGACCGAACAGCGACTTGACGGTGATGGATCCGCTCTTTGCAACGGCCGACGTCGTGCTGGCCGTCGGCACACGTTTCCAGCAGGCGACGCCAGTGCAGCGGGCGCTCACGTTGCCGGGACGGCTCGTTCACCTCGATGCCGATTCGACGGTGTTCGGCAAGGTGCACAAGCCGAGTCTCACGCTCACGGGCGATGCCCGGCTCGGCCTGACAGCGTTGATCGACTCGATCGGCGGCGCCGCCCACTCATCCGATGCCGGCTACCTCGCCCTTGCGGCCAACTCCCGAGCCAAGGCCGACGCGGACGCGCGATCCAACATGGGCGCCGACTTCGAGCAGGTCATGGAGTCGATTCGTGCCCACCTGCCCGACGACGGAATCGTCGTCAAAGACGCAACCATCTCGTCGTACATCTGGGCGAATCGCTGCCTTCCGGTGCTTCAACCGCGCACGAGCATGCGTGCCACCTCGATGGCGATCGGCCCCGCTCTTCCGCTCGGCATCGGCGCCGCAGCAGGAACCGGCCGCTCAACTGTCGTCGTGCACGGCGACGGGGGAATCATGTTGACGATCGGCGAGCTGGCGACTGCCGTGCAACTCGGCGTACCGCTGGTCGTCTGCGTGTTCAACGACGGTGGGTACGGCATCCTGCGCTACATGCAGAACGCGGCATTCGGAGGGCGGCTGATCGGCGTCGACCTCGTCACGCCCGATTTCGCCGTGCTCGCCAGCTCTGTGGGCATGGACTCGGTCAACGTGTCGAGCGCCGCCGCGTTCGATGCGGCGTTCTCCACGGCGATCGAGTCCCGTCGGCCATGGTTGCTCGACGTCGACATCACCGGGTTCGAGCAGATGCAGATTCGCCCGCAGCAACCGGCGGTTCGCTGACCGCCGCGGGTCAGTGGATCTGCAGGCCGTTGAGCACTCGCGACACGCAGGAGTAGAACGACACCGTCAGGATCAGCTCGACGATCTCGGCCGCGTTCCAACGTTCGCGCAACGGAGCGAAGGTCTCGTCGTCGACGGCGAGGTTGGTGGTGAGTTGCTCGGTGAACGCCAGCACGGCGCGCTCGTCGTCGCTGAACTTGGTGCTGGTTCGCCATTGGTCGAGCTCGTCGAGCTGCTGCTGTGTGACGCCGTTCTTCAAGGCGAACGCCGAGTGCGCCTTCCACTCGAAATCGGCGCCGGTCATCTGGGCGACGCGCAGGATCGCCAACTCGCGCAACGATCGCGGTGTCGTCGCTTCGTGGCGTAGCGGCCATGCGAAGTCGGTCCACGCCTTCAGCAGTGTCGGGGCGTTGCCGAGGGCGCGGTAGAGATCGGGCACGTCGCGGTTGGAGCTCGTGAAGACCTCGAAGATCGGCGCCAGCACTGCGTCGTTCGAGTCCTCCGGCACCAGCGGAACGCGCGGCATCAGGCCATCCGGAGGAAGCGTTCGGCGTTCTCCGACATCAGCTTGCGCATGCTCGCCTCGGGGATGTCCCAACCGAGCACCTCGCTCGTCGACTCGGGGAAGTAGCACTGGTCGTGCGGGTAGTCGGACTGGAACATGATGGCGCCGTCGCCGATCACCTCGATGATCGAGCGCACGATCGCAGCACCCTCGTACAGGTCCACACCGCAGAACACTCGGCCGTCGCGGGTGTACTCGAGGGGGCTCTGCTCGCGCGGCGGCAGCGATGGGTGCAAATAGTCCGCCTGCCCTTCCAGCCGAACCAGCCAAGCCGGCAGCCAACCAGCGCTGCACTCGGCGAACCCGATGCGCAGGTTGGGGTACTGATCGAACAGACCCGAGAGCAGGGCGTAGCCGAGCAGACGTTGCGCGCCCCATGGGTGGGCGGCGGCGCGGGCGATTGCGATGTGGCCCCACACGTCGCGGTAGCCGGGGAAGTACGGCGGCTCGTAGAAGAACGAGTGGTGGAGGATCGGCAGGTTGTTGTCGTCCATTGCCTGCCAGATCGGGTGCAGGCTGGGATCGTCGATCGGCAAGCCCTCGGGCAGCACGACGGTGACCGCGGCGACGCATTGCTCGGCGGCGAGTCGGCGGATCTCGGTCGCGCCCCATTCAGGATCCCAACCGGGAGCGAGCATGGTGGCCTTCAGTCGGGTCGGGTCCGGTGAGCAGTAATCGACGATGTAGCGATTGAACGCGGCGTGGATCTCGGTCGCCAGATCGGGCTCGATGGCACTGACGGCGACGGCGAAGGTGCCGGGGATGATGAGGTCGACATCGCGACCTTCGGTGTCCATGTCGAGCAACCGGCCGACCGAGTTCTTGACGGCGACACCCGGCTGTGGGGTGCCGCGGAAGTTGCTGCCGGTATTGCCCTTCAACGACGGCTTGCCACCACGTTCGGCGGCGGACTGGCCGGACGCCTCGCCCATCGAACGATCGAACGGGTACGGATTGACGCTCAGCCCGGTGCCGTCGCGACCTTGGAACTCGTATCTCGCCAGCTCGGATCGGCGGTTGCGGAGCTCGTCCGAGCCGAACTCGTACAGCACGTCGGCCGTCGGGCCCACATGTGTGTCGGTATCGATGATTCGAAACCCGTTCCTCATGAGCAACCCCTCATCCGGTGTCTGGTTCGCCGAGGGCCTTTGGCCACGCCCTCGGCGGGAATGAGTATACTCTATCTGCGATGCCGGTATCCACGGAAGCCCTGCGACCGTCGCTGCTCGCCAAGTCGTTTCCAGTGGTCGATTGCGACGGTCACATCTTCGAGCCGGCCGAGGTGTGGAGCGAGTACGTTGATCCGCGCCACCGCGAGGTGGTGCGCAACTCGCTCTGGCGCGAGGACCACCCCGGAGGTTGGGAGGGTTGGCTGAACGGCGTGCACCACCTTCATCGGGAGGGGAATGGCTCGTTCTTCGGAGCGATCATGACGCCGGGGATGGACAAGGACAGGCTGGCGACGATGCGCATGGCGAAGGATCCGTACGACATCGCCCCCGGTTCGTACGACCCGCACGCCCGCCTCGACGACATGGACGCGATGGGCATCGACCAGGCCGTGTTACTGCCGACGTTCTGTGGGATGTGGTTCACCGCGATCGAAGACCCGGTCGGTGCAGCGGCCCTCGCCCGCGCCTACAACCGGTGGATCCTCGACTACGCGAGCGCCAACCCTGATCGCCTGTACCCGTCGATGATCATTCCGCAACACGACAACGATCTCGCCATCGACGAGATCCGCTGGGGTGCCGAACACGGCTTCCGCTGCGTGATCGTGCGGCCCAACATCGTGGCCGATCGCCACCCGGCGCATCCGTCGTTCGATCCGGTCTGGCAGGCGATCTCCGATCGCGGCATGGTCGCCGGCGTGCATCCGTTCCCCGCCGCCAACGGCCGCTCGCCCGCGCCACAGGACTGTACCGGTTGGTTCATCGACCGCGCGGCCAACGCCGCCGGGTTCGGCCGAAACGGCATCATCTCCGAGTCGCTGTGCTTCGGTCACGACGCACAGGTGATGCTGTTGTTGATGGCCCATCACGACTTCTTCGCGAAGCATCCGGCGTTGACGCTCGCGGTGCTCGAATCGAATGCGGCCTGGCTGCCCTTCATCCTCGACAAGGCCGACGGTCGCGTCGCCGCGTGGGAGGCGACTCGGGGCACGCGGGTCACGGTTCGGCCCAGCGTGGGGTTTCGGCGCAACGGGTTCATCTCCTTCGAGAGCGACGAGGACCAGGTCTTCGAGTTGTGGCGGCACTTCGAAGACATCGGCATCTGGGCCTCCGACTACCCGCACTTCGATGCCGAAGACGCGTGGGAGGCGATCGAGCACATGCGCACCTTCAGCGTGCCCGAGCCGGTCATCGCCAAGATGATGGGCGAGAATGCGGCAAGGATGTACGGGTTCGAGGCCCGACTGTTCGTGACCTCGGCCGGCCAACCGTCTGCCGGCAAACCGAGTAGTGGAGCGTGATCGCATGTTGACCCTCGAAGGTGCGAACGTCGTGGTGCTCGGTGGAAGCTCCGGCATGGGTCTTGCCACCGCGGCGCTTGCCAGAAGGTTGGGCGCCTCCGTGACGATCGTCGGCCGCGATCCAGCCCGTCTCGCAGCGGGGCGGGCATCGCTCGGTGATGATGTGCGCGCGGTTCAGGCCGACGTCGCCAACCGTGACGAGCTGCGCGCCGCATTCGACGGACTGGATCGAATCGACCATGTCGCCTTGCTGGCGGGCGAACAGCCGGCCTCGAAGGTATCCGACACCCAGCACGAGGAGCTCGTGCGAGCCCTCGATGTACGGGTCTGGGCGGCCTACTCGGCGTGTGCGTTGGCCCTGCCGAAGATGAACCCGGAGGGATCGTTCACGTTGTGCTCGGGCATGTCCGCGCATCGGCCGCGCGCCGGCCGGTCGGCGGGCGGTGTGGCGACGGGTGCAGCGGAGGCGCTGACGCGCGGTCTGGCCGTCGAGCTCGGTCCCATCCGGGTCAACGCGATCTGTCCGGGCGCGATCGACACGCCGCTGCTCGATCGAGTCTTCGGCGACACCAAGGTTCAGTCGATGCGCGCCTTCACCGATCGGTTGCCGGTGCCTCGCCTGGGTACCGTCGACGAGATCGCCGACGCCATTTGCTTCTTGATGCGCAACACCTTCATCACCGGAGTCACGCTGCACGTCGACGGTGGAGCGCTGCTCGTGTGAACGAGCCGACAGCAACAGGAGAACGGAGATGGACGTGACCGACGTTTCGATTCCATCGGGGGCAATGTTGATCGGCGACACCTGGGTCGCCGGTGATGACGCGGCGAGGCGGGATCATCTCAACCCGGCAACCGGAAAGCCGCTCGGTTCGTTCGCACTCGGTTCGCCTACCGACATCGATGACGCCGTGGCTGCCGCCCAGGCCGCGTTCCCGGCGTGGCGCGACCTTGCCCCGGTCGTGCGCCGCGATCTGCTGCTGGAGCTCGCTCGGTTGCTTGCCGCGCACGACGTGGAGTTGGGGACGCTGCGAACGCTCGAACTCGGTGCGCCGCTGAAGCGCAAGCGTGGGCGTTCGATGGCCGCCGAGTACGTCACGTACTACGCGGGGTGGGTCGACAAGCTGGAGGGTTCGACGGTGCCGCTCGGCCCCGGAGCGCTCGACTACACCCGGCCCGAGCCGTATGGCGTCGTAGCCGTCATCATCCCCTGGAACGGGCCGGTGGTGTCGGCGGCAATGAAGGTCGCGCCGGCGCTCGCCGCCGGAAACTGTGTGGTGCTCAAGCCGTCGGAGCTCGGGCCGCTGAGTGCGCTGCGATTCGGGGAGTTGTGCCTGGAGGCCGGCATCGCGCCGGGAGTCGTCAACGTCGTGCCGGGCGGTCCCGACGCAGGCGACCATCTCGTGCGCCATCCCGGTATCGGCAAGATCAGCTTCACCGGTGGTGGTGCGACTGCGACGAGGATCATGGCGGCTGCGGCGATTCGATTGACGCCGCTCACGCTCGAGCTCGGAGGCAAGTCGGCGCTGATGATCTTCGACGACGCGAACATCGACAAGGCGGTGCAGATCGGAGTGACCACCGGTCTGATCAACCTCAGCGGCCAGGGCTGTGTGCTCCCCACTCGGATGCTGGTTCACGACTCGATCTACGACGACGTCGAGCAGCGCGTGCTCGCCATCGTGCACGCCCTGCGCCCGGGCGATCCGTTCGATCCCGCAACGACGTTCGGCCCAGTGATCAACGCGGCCGCGGCCAGCAGAATCCTCGGCGTCATCGACCGGGCTCGCGCCGACGATGCTGGGCGGATCATCGCCGGTGGTTCACGCATTGGTGGTGATCTGGCCGACGGCTTCTACATTGAGCCGACAGTGTTCTCCGATGTCGACAACCAATCGTCGCTGGCTCAAGACGAGGTGTTCGGTCCGGTGCTGAGCCTTGTTCGGTTCCGGGACGAAGCCCAGGGCGTGGCGATTGCCAACGACACGAAGTACGGGCTCGGGGGATTCGTGTTCACCCGCAACATCGACCGTGCCCACCGCGTTGCCGCCAACCTGGAGGCGGGGTCGATCGGCATCAACGGCTTCCCGCCGATGCCACCCGGCGCGCCGTTCGGGGGAGTCAAGCAGAGCGGGTTCGGGCGCGAGGGTGCTGCCGCAGGGCTCTGGGAGTTCTTGCAGCTGAAGAACGTCTACGTCGAGCTCGATCCCGCATGAGCGACCTCCTCGCCGGTGTGCGCGTGTTGGAGGCAGCCATCCTGTTGAACGGCGACACCGTCGGCATGCTCCTCGGTGACCTCGGCGCCGACGTGATCAAAGTCGAGTCGCCGCGTGGCGGCGACTATCTGCGCGACATGCTCGGCCAGCTGACTCCGCACAACAGCCCGGCTCACGTACAGGTCAACAAGAACAAGCGCAGCATCGCCCTCGACGTGCGCACCAACGAAGGGCGGTCGGTCTTCTTCGATCTGCTTGCCACGGCCGACGTGTTCGTCGACGGCTACCTCGCCGGCACCTGCGATCGGCTGGGCATCGGCTACATCGCCCAGCGCGCCGTGAAGCCCGACATCATCTACTGCCACTATTCGGGCTTCGGCGGCAAGGGCCCGTACTCGCGGATCCCGACCCACGGCCAGATGATGAATGCGCTCGCCGGCGCCGTCGCCGTCGAGCTCGGTGATGATGGGCTGGTCCACCACATCGACCGCGACGAGCCGATGGGCGGCACGCGTACCGGTGGTGATGGCACGTCGGCCGGCGCTACGCACGCGGTCGCGCACATTGCCGCGGCGCTGTTCCAACGTGAGCGAACCGGCAAGGGTTGCTACCTCGATGCCGCCGGAAGCGACGGTGTGCTCGCCAGCGGATGGATGGCCGCGATCTACGGCCTCAACGATCGGCGCATCGCCGACCGTCAGGGCCTGCGTCCGCCGGGCCAGGCCCCATTTCAGGGTGCGAAGTATCAGTGGTACGCCACCTCCGATGATCGGTTCGTGTTGTTCTGCTGCATCGAGCACAAGTTCTGGACCGCGTTCTGTTCGGCGATCGATCGGCCGGATCTAGTGGCACGCGCCGATCTCGATGGACCGGTCGACTTCGGTCATTCCGATCTTCCATTGCGGCGCGAGTTGCAGGAGGTGTTCTCCACCCGGACACAGGCGGAGTGGGTGGCCTTCGCCGTGCAGAACGACCTGCCCATCGGCCCGAGCCATCAGACGACCGCGCCGTTGCTCGACGACGTGCACCTCCGCGAGCGCAACATCCTCTTCGAGGGCTCGCATCCGCAAGCCGGGCCGTTCACGTACGTCGGCGAGTCGGTGATCGTCGACAAAGAGCCCTACGAGCTGCGTCGGCACGCACCCGCGTTGGGGGAGCACACCGACGAGGTGCTGGCCGAGCTCGGCTACGACCAGGCGAGCATCGATCGGCTGCGTGCCAGCGGCGTGGTGTGAACGCGTCGTGATCGGGCGGCTACATCCGGCGGCGCACGCGGCAATCGATCCGCAGCGAGCGGCGATCGTCGATGCCGCGACCGGCGAGGTGCGAACGTATTCCGATCTCGCCTGGCGCAGCATGCGCATCGCTCAGCTCATGCAAGGTGCGGGGCTCGGTGTTGGCGACCACGTGGCGATCATGGCGGCCAACGAGGCGGTCTTCCTCGAGGTGTGCTGGGCGGCGTTGCGCTCGGGCCTCTACCTGTCGACGATCAACGTCTCGCTGACCGGCACCGAGGCCGCGTACATCGTCGCCGACTCCGGCGCTCGTGCCGTCGTGATCGACGCGCGATATGCCGACGTTGCAGGCGAGATCATTCGTGAATCTGCCGGTGCGCTGTCGGCCGTGTGGACCGTGAACGGCCCGCTGCCCGGTTGCGTCGAGCTCGACGACGCGGTGGCGGCTGCTGCGGACGAGCCGATCGTCGAGACCGAAGGGTCACTGATGCTGTACTCGTCGGGTACCACCGGGCGGCCGAAGGGGATCATCCGTCCACTCAGCGGGCTGCCGGCTGGTACGTCGAATCCAATGGCGGCGTTCATGCAGCGATTGGAGATGGACGAATCCACCGTCTACCTGTGTCCGGCTCCGCTGCACCACGCCGCACCGATCGGCTATTCGATGACCACACAACGGGTTGGCGGCACGGTGGTGCTCATGGATCACTTCGAGCCCGAGGCGATGCTCGCAGCCATCGAGCGATACCGCATCACTCATGTGCAACTCGTGCCGACGATGTTCGTGCGCCTGCTCAAGCTGGCGCCTGAGGTGCGGGCGCGTTACGACCTGTCGAGCCTGCGTCGCGTCGTGCACGCCGCGGCGCCGTGTCCTCCCGATGTGAAGCGGGCGATGATCGAGTGGTGGGGACCGATCGTCGACGAGTACTACAGCGGAACCGAGGGCATCGGCATCACCTACATCACATCGCCGGAATGGCTCGCACATCCCGGTTCCGTCGGACAGCCGATTCTCGGTGAGGTGCACATCCTCGATGAGTCGGGTGGCGAGGTGCAACCATGCCAGATCGGAACCGTCTACTTCTCGTCGGGACAGCCGTACACGTATCACGGCGAAGTTGCGGCGACAGCGGATCGCAGCACTGCCACCGGCTGGGGAACGCTCGACGATGTCGGCTGGGTCGACACCGACGGCTACCTGTACCTCACCGACCGGCGCACGTACATGATCGTGACGGGTGGCGTGAACATCTATCCCAAGGAGGCCGAGGATGCGCTGATCACCCATCCGGCCGTGCTCGATGTTGCGGTGATCGGCATACCCGAGGCCGAGTTGGGTGAGGTTGCCCACGCCATCGTGCAGCTCGTCGATCCGGCGGCTGCAACGCCGGCGTTGGCCGACGAGTTGGTGGCGTTCTGTCGAGCGCGTCTCGCTCACTACAAATGCCCGCGTGGCGTCGAGTTCACCACGCTGCTTCCACGGCAGGAGAACGGCAAGCTCTACAAGAAGGCGTTGCGTGAGCCCTACTGGCAGGGCCACGATTCGCGGATCATCTGATCAGCCGACGAGTTGCGCGGACCCGCCTCGACGATGATCGGCGCCGGCGGCGACCGTTCCATTCGCAAGCACGCCGGCGACCTGCGCTGCGCCGAAACCCTCTGGTCCCGCAGGGCGAGCAGCGGCCTCGGGCATCGAAGCACACAGCGGGTGACCTGACTCCAACGACAGGGCGCCGCCGAACAGAAGTTTGAACCGGGGTTGGTCGATCGCGGCCTGCGGGTCGAGTCCGCGCTCGAGCATCTGGGCGATCACCTGCACCTGAGCCTGAGGTTGCATGAAACCACCGGCCACCCCGAGCACGTACTGCAGCTTGCCGTCGCGCGTGACTGCGGCCGGAATGGTGGTGTGCGGCGGTTTGGCTCCGGGTGTCAGCGGACGGTTGAGAGCTCGCAGCATGGTGGCGCGATTGCCGATCGGGCCGCCGAGCTCGGGGATGCCGAAGTGTGATCCGAAGTCGCCGAACACGCTGGTGATCAACGATGCCGCCCGGCCGGCATGATCGATCGAGGCGATGTAGGTCGTGTCACCGAGGGCCGGGCTGGGGCGCACGCCGATCTTCGAGAGGTCAAAGCCGGCGGCGTTCATCCCGGCTCGCACCGAGTCGATGATCGCCGGGATGTCGTCGAGTCCGATGCCGGCGGCCTCCATTCTCGCCAACGCGAACAGCACCGCCGGACCCTGCGTCGGCAGCGGGAGCTCCCACACCGTGCTGCCGCGGAACGTGGTCGATGCTGCCACGATCTCCGTTGGTTCATGAAGATCGAAGTCGTCCATCGAGAGCACGCCGCCACCGGCGCGGAGGCGTGCCACCACCGCCTCGCCCAGCGCGCCGCGGTGCAGTGCGTGACTGACCGATCGCCCCATCTCCTCGAGGCACGCAGCAAGCGCACTGTTGGTGATGACGGCACCCTCCGCGACCGGCGTACCGTCGGGCACGTACAGCGGACCCAGCACCGGATCGCCGCCGATCTCCGCACTGGCGCGGGCCGCTGCCGTCGCAAGCGTCGCCCGCACTTCGAAACCGTCGGTCGCGAATCCGATCGCCGCCGCGGAGAGCTCAGCGAACGAGCGGCTGCCGAAGTGCTCGAGGCCGTACTCGAACAGGCTCGTTGCCCCAGGCACGGTCGCCGTGATCGCGCCACGGGCGGGCACCGTGTCGAAACCTGCCGCTGCCAGCGCATCGGCGGTGAGGCCGAGCGGGATCGCGCCGGAACCGTCGATGGCGACCGGCACACCATCGGTGTCGACGTGGATCAGGAAGCCGTCGCCGCCGGGCCCGCACGACTGCGGCTCGACGACAAACAACACCAGAGCAGCAGCGACTGCGGCGTCCATCGCGGTCCCGCCATCGCGCAGCACCGCTGCACCGGCTTCGGTCGCGCGTGGATCCGACGTGGCGATCGCTGCCGTGCTCGGCGTTGCGCTCACAGCATCCGCAGGTAGCGATCGGCGTTGCCGCCGAGGATCTTCCCGATGGCCTCGTCGCCAAGGCCCTTCCAACTCATCACGACCTCCGGTGAGTTGGGGTACTCGCTTCCGGGATGCGGGAAGTCGGACTGGAACATCAGCACGCCGTCGCCGCACACGCGCACGATCGCCTCGGCCATGGCCTCTCCCTCGTAGAGCTCGATGCCGCAGAAGATCCGGCCATCGTAGGCGTACTCCAGTGGTGTCATGCTCAGCGACGGAACGGCGTGGCTCATGTACGCAGCCTGTCCACCGAGGCGCACGAGCCAACCCGGCAGCCAGCCGGCACTGCACTCGGCAAAGCCGACTCGCAGATGTGGGAAGCGGTCGAACAACCCGCTGAGGGTGAGATAGCCGACGAGGCGCTCCGCGCCCCACGGGTGCGCAGCCGCGCGGGCGATGACGATGTTGTCCCAGATGTCGCGGTAGCCGGGAAAGTACGGCGGCTCGTAGAAGAACGAGTGGTGCAGGATCGGCAGGTCGGCGTCGCCCATCGCCGTCCAGATCGGATCGAGCCGATCATCGTCGACCGGCACTCCGTCGGGCAGCACGATCGTGACCGACGCAACCCACTTCTCGTTCTGCAGGGTCTTGATCGTCGCCACCGACCATTCCGGATCGGCGCCTGTCACGAAGATGGTTGCCTTCAGACGCGACGGATCATGATCGCAGTACCAACCGATGAAGCGGTGGTATGCCTCCCAGATCTCCTTGGCCATCGGGAGCTCGAGTGCGGTGACCGCGTTGGCGAACGTGGCCGGGATGATGAGATGGGCGTCGACGCCCTCTCTGTCCATGTCGGCGAGACGCCCGGTGGGATTTTGATTGTTGATGTCTGGCGATGCGGGTACGTGCAACGTCTTGCTGACGTTGCCCTTCAACGGGTTTGCGCCGCCGGCAACGGCAGCTTCCTGTTCGGCGCGCAGCCCGAACTTGCGGCGGTAGGGGATCGGATTGATGCTGAGTTGATGGCCGCCATCGGTGATCGCCTGGTGGTATTGAGTCAGCTCATCCCACCTGGCCAGCAGCTCTTGACTAGCGTGCAGGCGCAACGTTTCGATGTTCGGCCCGACATGCGTATCGGTATCTATGATCCGGTAGCCGTTCTTCACGATGGTCTCCTAGCAGTCGCCACCGCATCGGAGGGTAGCGCGTAATAGAGTACACTGAACTCGTCGAGCGTCAGGCACGGTCGACACCAAAGGAGACACCGTGGACGGCGATCTGTTCCGGACCCAACGTCACGTCACGCTCGAGGCAGCGCAAGAAGTCATCGCCGCCGGATTGGCCAAGGCGGCAGAGATCGGCGTCAACGTCGGCCTCGTCGTGGTCGACGCATCCGGCGAAATGGTGGCGTCGGCGCGGATGGATCGGGCCGGTGTGCGAACGTGTCTCGGGGGCATGGCCAAGGCAAAGGTCGCCGCGTCGATTGGTCGCTCGACCGAAGACTTCCTCGAACAGCGGTTGAAGAAGGACGAGGTGCTGTGGCGGGCGCTCAGCGGCAATCCCGATGCGATGTTCGTTCCTGGTGGGTTTCCACTGCTGGTCGAGGGTAAGTCGGTCGGCGGCGTCGGTGCCAGCGGTGGCCACTACAACGACGACGCCAAGGTTGCCAAGGCCGCGGCCGATCACTTCGCCGACTTGGCGACACGGTCCACGCCGGCGCAGTAGTCGTGCTACATGCGCAAGTAGTTGGCGGCGTTGGTCGAGAACAGCTTGCGCAAGGTCTCCTCGCCGAGGCCCTTCCACTCCAGCACCACGTCGGGTGAGGTGGGGTACTTGCAGCCACCGTGCGGGTAGTCGGACGAGTACATCAGCACGCCGTCGCCGACGACGTCGATCACGCTCTGGGTGATGGCTTCACCCTCGTCGAGCTCGACGCCGCAGAAGACCCGGCCCGACCGGGCGTACTCGGTCGGGGTCAGCTTGGTTTCCGGAAGGGTGCGGCTGAGGTAGGCCTGCTGGTAGTCGAGGCGGTTGAGCCAGCCGGCGACCCATCCCGAGCTGCACTCGGCGAAACCGATCCGCAGGTTGGGATAGTCGTCGAACATCCCCGAGAGCAAGGCGTAGGCGAGCAAGCGTTGGGCGCCCCACGGGTGCGATGCGGCGCGGGCGATGGCGAGGTTGCCCCAGATGTCGCGATACCCCGGGAAGTAGGGCGGTTCGTAGAAGAACGAATGATGCAAGATCGGCAGATCCGTTTCGTCCATCGCCTCCCAGATCGGGTTCAAGGCGGGGTCGTCGAGCGGCATGCCTTCGGGCAACACGGGGATCACCGCAGCCACCCAGGTCTCGTTGGCGAGCTCGCGGATGCGCGCCGCCGACCACTGCGGGTCGACGCCGGCAGCGAGGATGCTGCCCTTCAACCGGCTCGGCGCGACAGAGCAGTAGTCATTGAGGTACCGGTGGTACGAGCTGTACAACTCGAGGGCCATCTCGTCGTCGAGCACTGTCGCCGCGTTGGCGAAGGTCGCCGGAATGATGAGGTGCACATCGACGCCCTCACGGTCCATGTCCGACAGGCGTCCGGCGGCGTTGAGGTTGTTGACTTCCCGCGCGGGGTGAACGGCGTAGTTGAGCGCGGTGTTGCCCTTGAGTGGGATCTTGCCGCCCTTTGTAGCTGCCTGCTCGAGGCTTCCGGTACGCAGCTGCCGTTTGAACGGGTACGGGTTGATGCTGAGGTGATGACCCTCGGTGACGGGTTGGTAGAACTGCGTCAGCTCGTCCCACCGGCGGCGCAGAACCGGCCCGGCGTAGATTTCCAGGGTCTCGACGTTCGGCCCGACATGAGTGTCGGAATCGATGATGTGGTAGCCGTCGCGCACGTGCGTCCCCCAGTGGTCGTATGGGGATGAGTATACCGAATTATGGTACCGTGGAACCATGGCTGATTGGGAACGTCGCATCACCGAGCTCGGCATCGAACTGCTCGGACCGTTGCCTGCCGGTGGCCTCTACACCTCTGTGGTCATCGCCGGCAACATCGCGTATACGTCCGGCATCGTCGCGGTCGAGGGCCCGCCGTTGAAGCTCGCCCACCCCGGCTGCCTTGGCGACGACATCGACATCGATGAGGGCAAGCTCGGTGCGCGCGGCGCGATGCTGTCGACGCTCGGCAACCTTCGCGGCGCACTCGGGTCTCTCGACCGGATCCAACGCTTTCTCAAGCTCACCGGTTTCGTTCGCGCCGTGCCCGGCTTTCTCAAGACGCCCGCTGTGATGGATGGTGCTTCCGAGCTGATCCGCGACATCTTCGGTGCAGAGCTCGTGCCGGCACGAAGCGCGATCGGCGTGTCGGCGTTGCCCGGCAATGCCAGTGTCGAGATCGAGTCGATCGTTCTCCTCGAGAGCTGACCGAGCGCCTCCGCAGCGCAAGAGCCGTCAGGGCAATCGGAGCGGACACCTCTTTGCCAACGCTGGCGCCAATTCGGGCCGCTGGCCCGTTTCGACGTCCCTAGCGACGTCCCTAGCGACGGCCTTTCAGCTCAGGCACCGGGCCGTGCCGTGAAACGGCCAGTCACTGCCGGTGAGGAAGGCCACGATCGCGCCGGCCTCAGCCGTACTGGCACGCTCGAACGTCAACCCCACCGACGAAATCTGACATCTCCGGCTCACCGCTCAGCGGGCGATTCAGCGCGCCGTGTCTCTCACCGTTCGGCTCCGACTCAATAGCGCGTGACGGAGATCGCCTGTTCCGGGCAGCTGCTCGCGGCGCGCTCGGCGAGCAGGATCTCCGCCTCGTCGAGCTCGCGATCCACGGCCTCGGCGCGACCGTCTTCGTCGCGTAACCTCATCAGCGTAGGTGCCGCCATCGCACACAGCGTGTGGCCTTCACAGCGGTTGAGGTCGACTCTGATGTGCATGAATAGAGTATACTGTTCACCTGTCGCGCCAGCGGACTTTGACCGAGAACGGAGCCGATTCCATGCAATACGACCTGATCAGCGTGGATGATCACGTAATAGAGCCACCGCATGTTTGGTCCGACCGGCTCCCGGCAAAGTTCCAGGAAGCGGGCCCGCACGTCGTCGAATCCGAGGATCGAGAGTTCTGGGTGTACGAGGGCCGTAAGGGTACGACGATGGGCCTCAACGCCGTCGCCGGCAAGGAGCGCAAGGAGTTCTCGATGGACCCGGTGCGCTACTCCGACATGATCCGCGGCTGCTGGGATCCGGTGCAGCGGGCGCGCGATCTCGTGAGCGACGGCGTGCGCGGCAGCCTGTGCTTTCCGACCTTTCCACGGTTTGCCGGTGTCCAGTTCTTGAAAGGCGACGACAAGGAGCTCTCCGATCTGTGCGTCAAGGCGTACAACGACTGGATGCTCGAAGAGTGGTGCGCTTCGGTGCCCGGCATGTACATCCCGATGATCATCGGCCAGCTGTGGGATCCGCAGTTGATGGCCGCAGAGATTCGCAGGTGCTCGGCCCTCGGCGCGCGAGCGCTCACGTTCCCCGAGAACCCCGTGCCGATCGGGCTTCCGTCGTTGTCGACCGACTACTGGAACCCCGTGTGGGAAGCGGTCACCGAGACCGACACGGTGGTCTGCACGCACATCGGCACCAGCGGTGTCGTACCGTCACCGAGCGAAGATGCGCCCTTCATCGTCGGCATTGCGCTTTCACCGATGGCCTCGTGGAGCACCTGTCTCGACCTCATCATGGGCAACATCCCGCGGCACTACCCGACGATCAAGTTCGCGCTCTCCGAGGGCGGCATCGGCTGGGTGCCGTTCGCCCTCGAGCGTGCCGATCGCAGCTGGGAGCGCCACCGCCTCTGGTCGGGCGTCGACGACACGCTTCCGTCGGAGGTCTTCAAACGCAACGTGTCGGTGTGCTTCATCGGTGAGTCGATGGGCATCGAGGCTCGCTATCACATCGGCGTCGATCGCATCATGTGGGAATGCGACTATCCGCACGCCGATACGCCGTGGCCGGACTCGCAGAAAGAAGTCGCTGAGTCCCTCGAAGGAGTCCCCGACGACGAGGTCGCGATGATCACCCACGGCAACGCCGAGCGGTTGTTCCGCTGGACGACGCGACCCGACGTCGATGCCCTCCTGGCCACATGACAGACACCTCGTCGACGGGTAGTGCGCCGGCGTCCGAGTCCGGCATGTGCCCGGTCGTCCACTTCGATCACCACTCGCCCGAATTCGCCGCCGAACCATGGCCGGTTCTGTCGTCGTTGCGCGCCACGTGTCCCGTCGCGCGAAGCGACGCGTACGGTGGCTTCTGGGTGGTCTCTCGTTACGACGACATCAAGCGGATCGCCCTCGACGACATCACCTTCTCGTCAGCACAGTCGATCCTGATCCCGGCCAAGCAGAACAGCAAGCAGCGGTCGATCCCGATCGAGACCGATCCGCCGCTGTTCCTCGAATATCGGCGCGTCATGCAGTCGCTGTTCGCACCGGTCGCGGTCGATCGACTGGAGCCGGCGATCGAAGCCTTCGTCTCGCGCTGCATCGACGAGTTCATCGAGAAGGGTGAGTGCGACCTCGTCCACGATCTCGCCGATCCGTTGCCGGCCATGACCACGCTGCACAAGCTCGGCCTGCCGATCGGCGAGTGGGCCCGCTATGCCGAGCCGCTGCACAAGACGGTGTTCCTGCGCCAGGGCAACCCGAAGCGCGACGGCGTGTTGGAGCAGCTCGGCTGGATTCGCTCCTCGGTCGTCGAGGCGGTCAACGACCGCAAGAAGCACCCGCGCGACGACATGATCACCTACCTCGTCGGTTGCACCATCGATGGCCGCCCGATCACCGACGAAGAGGCGATCGAGATGGCGATGCTCACCATTCAGGGTGGCTTCGACACGACCGGGTCGGCCATCAGCAGTGCGCTTCTGCACCTCGATCGCGATCGTGATCATCGCCAGGCGCTGATCGACGATCCATCACTGCTGCCGAGCGCGATCGAAGAGCTCCTTCGCTACGAGGCCCCTCAATTCGCGCTGGCGCGCGTGGCAACACGCGATGTCGAAGTCGGTGGCCAGTCGATCTCCGCCGGCGATCGGCTGCTCCTGGTCTGGGCGTCGGGCAACCGCGACGAAGAAGTGTTCGACGATCCCGAGACGGTCATCTTGGATCGCTTTCCCAACCGGCACATGACGTTCGGCCTGGGCGCTCATCGCTGCCTCGGCTCCACGCTCGCCCGCCGTCAGATCCTGCTTGCGCTGCGCGGCGTTCTCCGCCGCCTGCCGGATTACGAAGTCGACCGCGATCGCGTGGTGCGCGCCGAAACGATCGGTGTCACCTACGGATGCTTCGCGATGCCGGCGCGATTCACCCCCGGCCCTCGCCACAGCTAGCACCGACGTGAAACGTCGAGCTGGTTACACTGACGCCCGTGAATCGCCCATGGGCACGATGAGAAAAGAGGGCGATCTCCGCAAACTCGGCGAGATCCTCGCCGAGCGAATCGAGGACGAGATCATCGCCGACGGCTGGGTTGTCGGCACGGTGCTCGGGTCCGAGGGCGATCTTGTCGAGAAGTACGGCGTCAGTCGTGCGGTCTTCCGCGAGGCGATGCGGATCGTCGATCACCACGGTGTCGCCGAGATGCGTCGCGGGCCGGGAGGCGGTTTGGTCGTGGCCGCGCCGGATCTCGACGCGATGGTGCGAGCCGTGTCGCTGCAGTTGCATCACGAACGGATCAGCCCCGACCAGGTGCTGGAAGCACGCCGATCGCTCGAGCTCGAAGTCGCCCGCCTCGCCGCCAAGCGGATCACGCCAGAAGGCAAGAAGCGACTCGAGGCCTTCCTCGCCGAAGAGGAGCAACAGATCAAGGAGACTCGAGCGCAGCGGCGAGCCCGCGGCGACCTGCCCTCGCACGATTTCCACGTGCTGCTGGCCGACCTTTGCGGCAACCCGGCGATGAAGGTCTTCGTGCAAATGGTCAACCGAGTTCTCGGTGAGCAGGCACCAAAGGTCCACTCGATCGACGCCACTGCTGCCGAGGTGCACAAGGTGCA
>JANYKU010000005.1 GCA_025358075.1 Ilumatobacteraceae bacterium | reverse complement strand
CGTTGAACACCGACATGTTCCCGTCGCCCTTCGACTTCCTGTCGAAGCGCGAGTGGGAGTGGAAGCCGAAGGATCGGGCCACGTTCCTAGCCACGACGAAGTCGCTCAGCCGCACACCGACGCGCCTTGCCCGCCGGATCTTCCAGTCCATCGAGGGGCCGCACCAGATGACCAGCGTGCAGGCCGGCGATACCGAGGCCGTTCACAAGATCACGCTCGAGTGGGTGCACAAGCAGCAGTTGGTCGAAGTGACCGGGCAGACCGACATCCTCACCCTCGGGATCCCCTACGTCTGCCCGTACAACCCCGACGGGATCATGAACCCGGTGCTGGTGATGTGCATGGGCCTCGGCTACCTGTTCAACATGTACCGCAACAAGCCGCTGGTGCGCGAGGGCGGTGTGGTCATCATGACCCACCCGACCTACCGCGAGTTCCACCCCGTGCACCACCCGAGCTACATCGACTTCTTCGAGCAGGTGCTTGCCGACACCACCGACCCGGCGACGATGTCACGCAAGTGGGAGAAGCAGTACGCCGAGGACGAGTGGTACCGCCATCTGTACCGCACCGGCAACGCCTATCACGGCGTGCACCCGTTCTACGCGTGGTACTGGGGAGCGCATGGCCTGCAGCACGCCGGCAAGGTGATCATCGTCGGCGGTGACCCACCGACCGTGCGCCGACTCGGCTTCACGCCGGCATCGACGATGGACGATGCCTTCGAGATCGCCGGCGACGTCGTCGGTCGTCATCCGACGATCAGTCATCTGCACGTGCCCGCCCTGCTGGTGGCCGACGTCCGATGAGCGTCCGGCAATGAGCAAGCGCACCGTGCCGTATTCGCTGACAGGGTTGCGCCGCGCGGCGCGGCTCGGCGATTTGGCCGGGTCGACCTTGCAGCGGGCACTGAGACCGGCCCGCAACGTTGGCTTCCCCTACCGGAAGCCGAGCATCCCGAAAGGCGTGGTCGTACCGCCGGATCCATCGAAGCTCGGCGCTAATTTCGACACCGCGTGGGCACGCAAGGGTCCGGCGCGCGCCGCGCGCAAGGTCATCACGCGCGGTCCGCTGCGGCTGATCGTGCTCGGAATCACCCGGCCCGAGATCTACGGGGCAGATCGGCTGGAGGATCTGCGCGTGCGCGACGAGCCGCCGCCGTTGATCTTCGTGCCCACTCATCACAGCCATCTCGACACGCCGCTGTCGATCGTCGCCATTCCCGAACCGTGGCGGTCCAAGCTCGTCGTGGCTGCCGCTGCCGATTACTTCTTCGACGCTCACTGGAAGGGCGTCATCGCGGCCTTGTCGCTCAACGCCATCCCCATCGATCGCGAGGTCACCAGTCGCAAGACCAGCGATCAGCTCAAGCGACTGATCGAAGACGGCTGGAGCCTGGTGATCTATCCGGAGGGTGGGCGCTCGCCCGACGGGTGGGGCCAGGAGTTCAAGGGCGGCGCGGCGTACTTGTCGTCGCGCACCGGAGCCGCGGTCGTGCCGATGTTCATCGACGGGTCCGGGGCGATCTTCGGCAAGGGCATGAAACGTCCGAAGCCGGGCAAGACCAAGGTCTTGTTCGGCTCGCCGATGCCGCCGGTCGAGGGCGAGTCGACGCGTCGGTTCAATGCCCGCATCGAGGCCGCCGTCACGACGCTCGGCGACGAGGCACTCACCGACTTCTGGACCTCACGCCGGCGTCGGGCGACCGGCACGAATCCGAAGCTCACCGGGCCCGACTACAACGGCTGGCGCCGGCAGTGGGCCTTGGCCGAACACCGCAAACTGGGCAAGGCCGGAGTTCGACGGCGCCAGAAGCGCCGCTGGCCCGACCTCGGCTGAGCCCCACCCGGGCATCCCTGTGGAGTGTCTCAACGCACCCAGGCAGCCACTCGAAACACTCCACACCGCGTTACGGGGCGCGCATGGCATCGGCGACTCGAGCCGAGTCGCCACCAACCGCGGACAGTCCGTCGATGACTCCGGCGATGTCGGCGTCGGACTTGTTCTGGCTCAACTTTCGTTTCGCCTGGATCGAAGTGACCTGCACTTCCACACCGACGATGGCCTTGAGCATCGACTCGATGTACTCCGGCGGAGCATCGGCGACCGCCCACGGAGCCGCGAACGACGACTCGTGCCGCTCGGTCAATCGGGTCACGAGCGCACGTTTCCATTCGGTCTCGTCGTGCACGACGAAGGCCCCCCGAACGTGCACGGACTCGTAGTTCCACGTGGGCACGACCTTGCCGTGCTCGCCCTTCGACGGATACCAGTTCGGCGAGACGTAGGCGTTGCTGGCAGTGAAGATGGCCAACGCCTCTATGGCCGGGCCGGATTGCGACCACTGCGTGTTGGCCCGGGCAACGTGACCGACAAGAGAACCAAGGCCGTCGACCGATGGCTCGTACATCATCGGCAGCGGGGTGGCCATCAACCCGTCGGCGGTCATGGTGACCAACTGCGCCATGGGGTGCGATGTCAGGAACGCAGCAACAACGTCGGGCCGAGTCTCGGCGAATGCCTCAGGCAGGTACATCGGCAAGCCTCACAGCAGCCCGGCGAGCGCGGCTTCGAGCTTGGCGACCCGCTCTTCGAGGTGGGCGACGCGATCGGACATGCTGCCGGCGACCGCCGAGGGACTCACCGGGGCAGGTGCCGCCACGGGCTCGACTTCGTCGGCGATCAACTGCTGCCATCGCTGTTCCTTCTGACCTGTCTGGCGATCCAACAATCGCACGAGCGCATTGTCGGCGAGATCGTGCAGGCAGCGCTCGACCTCCATCGCCGAGTCGAACGAGTGCAGGCGCTCGGTCCGCGAGCGCAGTTCGGCCGATGTCTGCGGGCCGCGCACGAGGAGCACGGCGATGATCGCGGCAGCCGGGTCGTCGAGCTCGAGCTTCTCGTCGGCCACCTGGCGATAGCGAGTGACGCTGCGACCATGCGACGGATGGACGATGCGCAACAGACCCTGCGTCTTCATCGACGTGATCGATGCATCGACTTCGTGCTCGTCGAGTGCCATGATCGGCTCACGCGACGACGATTGGTTGCAAGCCAGCACCAGAGCGTTCATGGTCAGCGGATACTGATCGGGAACCGTGCGTTCCTTCTCCATCAGGCACCCGAGCACGCGGCCTTCGATCACGGTGAGCATGTCGTGGAAGCTACCGCCCGCAAGGCGACGACACGTACGATGCGGTCGTGTTCCGCCTTCGTCAGGTCGTCGTCGCCGCCCGCGATCTCGATGCGATCGTGCAGCGCATCAGCGAAGCGCTCGATCTCAGCGTCTGCTTCACGGATCCCAGCGTCGCCGAGTTCGGCCTGCACAACGCGTTGCTGACCGTCGGTGACCAGTTCATCGAAGTGGTCTCGCCAATCAGCGACGGAACTGCTGCCGGTCGGCTGCTCGACCGGCGCGACGCTGCGGTCACGGCCTACATGGTGATGTTCGAGGTCGACGATCTCGACGCCCGAATGGCGGCGCTCGCCATCGGCGGTGTGCGTACCGTGTGGAGCGGTGATCACACGATGATCCGCGGCCGGCATCTGCACCCGGGCGACCTCGGCGGAGCCATCGTCAGCCTCGACGAGACGCATCCCCCGGGCTCTTGGCATTGGGCCGGGCCCGACTGGCAGCCCCACGTCGACAACGCTGTCGTGACTGCCATCGCCGGCTACACGATCGCCGTCGACGATCCCGTGTCGGTCACGGCGCGCTGGTCGCAGTTCGGGCTGAACGACGGTGTGCGATTCGTCGACGGCCTCACCTCGACGATCGAACTGGTGGCCACCGATCGCAACACTGTTGGCCGGCGAGCGACGCTCGATCAGGTGACGCTGCAGTTGGTGTGTGATTAGCAGTTGGCCTTCGGCGGCGTCTTGATCTTGAGGCCGGGATAGAAGCTGGTGTAGCCGGGGGTAGCGGCATTCGCCGCATCGAGCGCGGCGACGGTGGTGTTGAGCTTGTTGGCAACCTTCGTTCGGCTGGTGTCTGCCGGCAGAATGGTGTACTCGCCCGGTGCACAAGTCGATTGGCCGCCGGCGAGTGTGGTCGTGGTGCCGGTCGCAGGCGTGCTGGCACCCGTCGACGTGGCGGGCGCGGCGCCGGGATCGGTCCAGCCCGGTGGGATCCTGATCGTGGTGCCGATGGCGGCCGAAAACTCGGGAACCTGCTGGCCGACCAGCGTCCAGCTGTTGATGGCCATGAGATCGGTGAACTTGACCTTGAACTTGCGGGCGATGGTCGAGGGGAGGTCGCCGGCGACGACTGTGTAGGTGCCCTCCTCGGGGTGAACCGTGCCACCGACGCCGCCTCCGGCCAACGTTGTCGTGGTCACCGTGGTCGGCGTCTGGGTGACGGTGACGTAGTTCGTCGGAGTGAGACCGAGCGTGGTTGGCCCCGATGATGCGCCGGTGGTACCACACGATGCGAACATCGCGGCAGACAGCGTCACCAGCAACACTTTCGATTTCATGGGTTCAGACTATGCGCTGGCACCCGATGAGTGGTGGCGCCGTCCTGCTCAGGCAAGCGGTCGCGTCGTCGGCGCGATCGGCGCGGGCAACTGGGTCTCGCCCATCAACCATGCATCGACACCAGCGGCGCAGGATCGACCCTCGGCGATCGCCCACACGATCAGGCTCTGTCCGCGACCCATGTCTCCGGCCACGAAGACACCCGGGACGGTGCTCATGTAGCGCCCGTCTCGTGTCATGTTGCCTCGATCGTCGAACGAGGCGCCGAGCAGATCGAGCCAACTCCCCCGGTCTGGTCCGAGGAACCCCATCGCCAGGAACACGAAGTCAGCGGGCAGTTCGCGCTCCGTTCCGTCGATCTTCTCGAACTTTCCGCCGATCATCTCGACCTCGTGAAGCACGAGCGCTCGAACGCGACCATTGCCGTCGTCGACGAACCGCTCGGTGTTGACGCTGTACAGCCGATCGCCGCCTTCCTCGTGTGCCGATGACACTCGGTAGACGAGGCTCCACTGCGGCCACGGATTGTTCGCCGCGCGCGAGTCGGGAGGCCGGGCCATGATCTCCAGCTGAGTGACGTTTGCCGCACCCTGTCGATGAGCCGTGCCCAGACAGTCGGCTCCGGTATCGCCGCCGCCGATGATGACGACGTGCTTGCCGCGCACATCGATCGGCGAGACCTCGATGTCGCCTTGCTGCACCCTGTTGGCCAGTGGCAGGTACTCCATCGCCTGGTGGATGCCGCCGAGCTGGCGCCCGGGGATCGGCAGATCACGAGCTGCAGTGGCACCACATGCGAGCACGACCGCGTCATACGAAGCAAGCAGTACCTCGATGTCGATGCCGTCGCCGACGACTGCGTTGGTGCGGAACTCCGTACCCTCGGCCTCCATCTGGGCGATGCGCCGGTCGAGGTGTCGCTTCTCCATCTTGAACTCGGGAATGCCGTAACGGAGCAAGCCACCGATGCGATCGGCGCGCTCGAGCACGACCACCTCGTGACCGGCCCGCGTCAGTTGCTGCGCTGCGGCCAAGCCGGCCGGGCCCGATCCGATCACCACGACGCGCTTGCCGGTCTTCACACCCGGAAGCTGCGGCTCGACCCAACCTTCGTCCCACGCCCGGTCGATGATCTCCACCTCGACCTGCTTGATGCTCACCGGGTCGGCATTGATGCCGAGCACGCATGCCGCCTCGCATGGTGCCGGGCACAGACGTCCGGTGAACTCCGGGAAGTTGTTCGTGGCGTGCAGGCGATCGATCGCGTCGCGCCAATGGTCGCGGTAGACGAGATCGTTCCAGTCGGGAATGAGGTTGCCGAGCGGACAACCGTTGTTGCAGAACGGAATTCCGCAATCCATGCAGCGTCCGGCCTGCGTCTGCACCTTGTCGAGCGCGAAGTCGTTGTAGACCTCTTTCCAGTCGCGGAGCCGCACCGGCACGTCACGCCGCGACGGTTGCTCCCGCTGCCACTTCAAGAACCCGGTGACCTCACCCACGAGCTGCCTCCATGATCCGATCTGAGGTCTGTTGCTCGTCGAGGCCATCGGCCTCGGCTTGCTTCATCACGGCGATGACCCGGCTGTAGTCGATCGGCATCACCTTCTTGAAGTTCGCCGACTCGTTCTCCCACCGATCAAGGATCGACGCCGCAACTGGCGACTCCGTGTGATCGAGGTGGGCGTGCACCGCGGTGTGCACAAACGCCAGATCGCTGTCGTCGAGTTGTTGCACTTGCACCATCTCGCGATTCACCTTCGCAGCGAACACATCGTGCGGGTCGTAGACGTAGGCGATCCCACCGCTCATGCCGGCACCGAAGTTCCTTCCGGTCGGGCCCAGCACCACCACTCGCCCCCCGGTCATGTATTCGCAACCATGATCGCCGACTCCTTCGACGACCGCAGTGGCACCCGAGTTGCGAACGCAGAAGCGCTCGCCGACCAGACCGCGCAGGAAGATCTCGCCGCCGGTGGCGCCGTAGCCGATCACGTTGCCGGCGATCGTGTGCTCCTCGGCGGCGAACTTGGCGCGCCGATCGGGCCGCACGACCACACGACCACCCGACAGTCCCTTGGCGACGTAGTCGTTGGCGTCACCTTCGAGCCGCAAGGTGATCCCCGACGGCACGAAGGCCCCGAAGCTCTGCCCGGCGGAGCCACGGAAGCGGATATCGATCGTGCCGTCGGGCAGACCTTCGCCGCCATAACGCGTCGTCACTGCGCTGCCCAACATCGTGCCGACCGTGCGATTGACGTTGCGAATCGTCATGTCGAGCTGCACCGGTTCGCCGCGCTCGATCGCCGGCTCGCAAGCCGCGAGCAGCTGCTGATCGAGCGCCTCGTGCAATCCGTGATCCTGTGGAACCGACTGATGCATCGTCTGTCCGTACGGGTTGCTCGGGATGGCCAGGATCGGGCTGATGTCGAGACCCTTGGCCTTCCAGTGAGTGATCGCCTCCTTGACGTCGAGCGCCTCGACGTGCCCGATCATCTCCTGCACCGTGCGGAAGCCGAGCGTAGCCATGTGCTCGCGGACCTCTTCGGCGATGTACTCCATGAAGTTGACGACGAACTCCGGCTTGCCGCTGAACTTGGCTCGCAGTTCAGGGTTCTGGGTGGCCACTCCGACGGGGCAGGTGTCGAGGTGGCAGACGCGCATCATCACGCAGCCGCTGACGACCAACGGTGCCGTCGCAAAGCCAAACTCCTCGGCGCCCAGCAGGGCGGCGATCACGACATCGCGACCGGTCTTCAACTGGCCGTCGGCCTGCACGACGATGCGATCGCGCAAGCCGTTCAGCAGCAACGTCTGTTGAGTCTCTGCCAGACCGAGCTCCCACGGGGCGCCGGCATGTTTCAACGAAGTCAACGGGCTGGCACCGGTGCCCCCGTCGTGACCGCTGATCAACACGACGTCGGCCTTGGCCTTGCTGACCCCCGCGGCAACCGTGCCGACACCGACCTCGGCCACCAACTTGACGTTGATGCGAGCCGCAGGGTTCGAGTTCTTCAGATCATGGATGAGTTGCTTGAGGTCTTCGATCGAATAGATGTCGTGGTGCGGCGGCGGGCTGATCAACCCGACGCCGGGCGTGGAGTGCCGCGTGGCGGCGATCCACGGGTACACCTTGTGACCGGGCAGCTGCCCACCCTCACCCGGCTTGGCACCCTGCGCCATCTTGATCTGCAGATCGGTGGCGTTGACGAGATATTCACTCGTGACTCCGAATCTGCCGCTGGCCACCTGCTTGATGGCGCTGCGCCGGCGCGGGTCGCGAAGCCGATCGCTGTCTTCGCCGCCTTCGCCGGTGTTGCTCTTCCCGCCGATCGAATTCATCGCGATCGCCAGCGTCTCGTGGGCCTCGGCGGAGATCGAGCCATAGCTCATCGCTCCGGTCGAGAAGCGCTTGACGATCTCACTGACCGGCTCGACCTCCTCGATCGCCACCGGCTGCCGCTCCCCGACCTTGAGTTGGAACAAGCCTCGCAACGTCGCCAACTTCTTGGCCTGGTCGTCGACCAGCGCGGTGTACTGCTTGAAGATGTCGTAGCGGCCCGCACGAGTCGCATGTTGCAGCTTGAACACCGTCTCTGGGTTGAACAGGTGCACTTCGCCCTCGCGTCGCCACTGGTACTCGCCGCCCAGCTCCAGCTTGCGGTAGGCCCGCTCGGCCGGCCGTGGCGGATGCGCCACCTTGTGGCGAGCCGCGACTTCTGCAGCAACCTCGTCGAGACCGATTCCACCGAGACGGCTGACCGTGCCGGTGAAGTAGTCGTCGACGAGCTCGTGACCGAGGCCGATCGCCTCGAAGATCTGCGCACCGGTGTAACTGGCGACGGTGCTCACACCCATCTTGCTCATCACCTTCAGCACACCCTTGCCGGCTGCCTTGATGTAGTTCTTGACCGCCTTGTGGGGGTCGACACCGCCGAGGCCGTGCAGGTTCTCGCGAACCATGTCTTCGATCGACTCGAACGCAAGGTATGGGTTGATCGCGCCGGCCCCGTAGCCGATCAACAGTGCCATGTGATGCACCTCGCGGGCATCACCGCACTCGACGATCAAGCCGACCTTGGTGCGCTGCTTCTCGCGGATCAGATGGTGATGCACTGCAGCGGTGAGCAGCAGCGACGGGATCGGGGCGTACACGGTGTCGCTGTTGCGATCGCTGAGCACGACGATGCGGGCGCCGTCGTCAATTGCCTTGCTGATCTCGGCTCGGATCGCGTCGAGTGCACGCTTCAGGGCCAGCCCTCCACCGGCCACTCGGTACAGACCGCTGATCACGACAGCGGCGAGCTCGGGGTAGGTCTTGTCGTCGTCGATGTGGATGATCTTGGCGAGCTCGTCGTTGTCGATGATCGGGAACGGAAGGGTCAGCTGGCGGCAGCTCTCCGGCCCCGGTCGCAGCAGGTTGGCCTCTGGTCCGACCGAACCACCGACGGAGGTGACCACCTCTTCGCGAATCGCGTCGAGCGGCGGGTTGGTGACCTGCGCGAACAACTGCTGGAAGTAGTCGAACAGCAGGCGCGGCCGCTCGCTGAGGACTGCGATCGGAGTATCGGTGCCCATCGAACCAATCGGCTCGCCGCCCACTATTGCCATCGGGGCGACGATGATCTTCAGCTCCTCGTGCGTGTAGCCGAACACCTGCTGACGGCGCAGCACGCTCTGATGGCTGAACACGACGTGCTCGCGCTCCGGCAGCTCGCCGAGCTCGACCACGCCTTCTTCGAGCCATTCGGCGTACGGCTGGGCCTCCGCCAAGGTGCGCTTGATCTCGTCGTCCTCGACGATCCTTCCCTGAGCAGTATCGATGAGGAACATGCGACCCGGCTGCAGGCGACCCTTGCGGACGATCTTGGCCGGATCGATGTCGAGCACGCCAACTTCGCTGGCGGCAACGACCAGGTCGTCGTCGGTGACCCAATAGCGACTGGGACGGAGCCCGTTGCGGTCGAGCACGGCGCCGATCAGCGTGCCATCGGTGAACGCAACACTCGCCGGACCGTCCCACGGCTCCATCAACGACGAGTGGAACCGGTAGAAGGCCCGCTTGGTGGCGTCCATCGTGTCGTGGTTCTCCCACGCTTCGGGGATCATCATCAACATCGCATGCGGCAAGCTGCGACCACCGAGGTGCAGCAGTTCGAGCACCTCGTCGAACGATGCCGAATCGCTGCCGCCTTGAGTGCAGATCGGGTAGGCCCGCTCCAGTCCCGGCAGCAGGTCACTGTCCAGCAGCGACTCGCGGGTGCGCATCCAGTTGCGGTTGCCCTGCACGGTGTTGATCTCGCCGTTGTGAGCGATGAACCGGTACGGATGGGCAAGTGGCCACGACGGGAACGTGTTGGTGCTGAACCGGCTGTGAACCATCACCAGCGCGCTCTCCAGCCGCTCGTCGCCGAGGTCGGGAAAGAACACCGCGAGCTGGGGCGTGGTCAGCATGCCCTTGTAGATCAGCGTGCGGCTGCTGAGCGACGGGAAGTAGGTCTGCTGCTCGGACGGCAGCTCGTGCTCGACTCGCTTGCGAGCGATGAACACCTTGCGGTCGAGTTCGATGCCGGTCGTACCTGCGGGGTCGGAGACGAAGAGCTGCCTGAAGATCGGCATCACCTTCCTGGCGGTCGCACCGAGGCAATCCGGATTCACCGGCACAGCACGCCAGCCGAGCACCGTGAGGCCCTCGTCGGTGACGATCGTGCCGATCGCCTCCTGCGCCTTCTCGGCGTCGGTCGGATCGGCGGGCAGGAATGCGAGACCGACGGCGTAGGCGCCGACGGCAGGAAGTTGGAAGTCGACGACCTGGCGCAGGAAGCGGTCGGGCACCTGGACCAAGATCCCTGCTCCGTCGCCGCTATCCGCCTCGGCGCCCGTTGCGCCGCGGTGTTCCATGTTGCAGAGCGCGCCGAGACCCATCACCACGATGGATCGGTTGACCTCGCCTTTCAGACTGGCGACGAACGAGACACCGCAGGCATCGTGTTCGAATCCAGGGTCGTAAAGACCTTGTTGCGCGGGAAGACCCGGCTGAGTTTGATTGCGCATCGGTTTGGCTCCACGGAGTCGGTGTACGGCTAGGTGGCGCACGGGACGACGCTGGCCCGAACGGTGCACGAATCGTACCCGTCGCAACGGAGTCGCGCCAACACCGTTTTCTGCATGTCTGTGTCACCCTGGTGAGATGGAGCGGGACGGAGCATGCCGCTTTCACGCCTGCACCGTCAGCTAACGTTCGAACTCAGTTTGCGGGTGGAGTCCCAAACCGAAGGAGACTCCCAATGTGCGAACAATGCATCGCCGAAGATGCCTTGCCGCGACGTCATTTCCTTCGACTTGCGGCTGCCGGTGCACTTACCCTTGCAGCGGGCGCTGTCTTCGATTCCCGGGTGGCCGAGGCCAAGCCACTGCCGGTCGTCCCCAAGATCACCATGATCCCGCCGCCGACGATCATCACCCGCGCCCAATGGGGTGCCGACGAATCCATCCGCGACCACCACATCATGGGATGGGCGCCGTTCCGCAAGATCATCGTCCATCACACCGCCAGCCCGAACGGGGTCAAGGATCCAGCAGCGACCGTTCGATTCGGCTACGAGTTGCACGTGGTCGGTCGTGGGTTCACCGACATCGGCTACAACTTCCTGATCGGGCCCGACGGGGAGATCTTCGAAGGCAGGCGGGCCCGCACCTACGGCAAGAACGAGCTGCACACCGGCGAGGACGCCGTCGGCAACGCGATCATCGGTGGCCACACCAAAGGCCACAACGCCGGGTCGTGCGGGATCGCCATGATCGGCAACTTCATGAAGACAACACCGTCGAAGGCCGCGCTCGACAGCCTGATCCACCTCAGCGCCTGGGAGTCGCAGCGCCACAGGATCGACCCGCTCGGTAGCGACAAGTACATCAGCACCGAATCGCAGTCGCTGGTGTTCCACAACATCGCCGGGCACCGCGACGTCGGATCCACGTTGTGCCCTGGCAGCAAAATGGAGGCAGGGCTGCCATGGCTGCGCAAACAGGTGGCCGACCGTGTGGGCGGCTTCCCGGCACACACTGCCGACATGCGCAAACTGGCCTGGGTCCTGGCGACGAAGTAGTCGGGCCTAGGTGCCGAGTTCGCCCTGGCGGTAGTGCAGGCGACAGAGCAACTCGTACCTCACCACGTCGCCGAACAGCGGCTGCTCGTCGGAGGTTCCGGTATCGCCGACCACGACGGTCTCGCCCTCGTAGACCACCTCGCCGTTGACGACTCGGGCGTTGTGCGTTGCCCGCGAGCCGCACCAACATCGCGCCTCGACCTGCATGGGAACGCGCTCGTCGGCGATCTCCAACATCCGCTTCGTGCCTTCGAACAGCTCACCGCGGAAGTCGGTGATCAGACCGAATGCGAACACGTCGACACCGAGGTCGTCGACCGCCCGACCGAGCTGATCGCACTGTTGAACGGTGTAGAACTGCACTTCGTCGCACACCATGTAGTGGATCGGCCAATGGTCGACCGCCAGTTTGTACAGGTCGAGATCCGGCGGCACTTCGATGGCGTGAGCGGCCACACCGAGCCGGCTGGTGACCTGCGCACCTTCGCGATCGAGCTTGGTCAGCAGCAAGCCGTAGAGCTGACGGCTGGCGAGGTTGTGGTGGATCTGCAGCGCCATCGTGCTCTTGCCGGAGCCCATCGTCCCGAAGTTGAAGCGCAAGGTGGCCATGGCGCCAGCGACGTTACCCTCGGCGACTCAGCCGAGCATCCCCTGGACCCGTTCGATCGTGTCGGCCTGCGCCGCTTGCTTGTCGGGGCGGTACCGCCGCACGCGCGCGAATCGCAGTGCGACGCCTCCGGGATAGCGCGTCGACCGTTGCACGCCGTCGAGCGCTATCTCGACCACGAGCTCCGGACGAACGTGCACGGTGTGGCTCTCCGTTGCGATCGCTCGTGCCTGCAGCTCGCCGGTCTGCCAGCGGAGCAGGTCGTCGGTCATACCTTTGAACGTCTTGCCGACCATCACGAAGCCATCCGTGCCGCGTGCGCCGAGGTGCAGGTTGCTCAACCAACCGACGCGCCGGCCGTGCCCCCACTCGGCGGCCAGCACCACCAGATCGAGCGTGTGCACGGGCTTGACCTTGCGCCATCCGGTGCCTCGCCGCCCCGCTTCGTAGGTCGACTCGATCGCTTTGACCATCACGCCCTCGTGCCCGAGGTTGACCGCGTTGGCGGCAAAGGCCTCCGCCTCGTCGGCGTCGGCAGTGACGATCGAAGGCAGCATCGATGCACTGGGCACCAAGCTTGCGAGGAGCGCTCGACGACTTTCCAGTGGGTCGTCGATCACCGAGGCGTCGTCGAGGTGCAGGACGTCGAAGAAGTAGGCCCGCGTGGTCGACAGGCCGCTCATCGTCTCCTGAAAGATGCGCGGCTGGCCATCCTCGGAGATGCCGAGCGCCTCACCGTCGAGCACGACGGAATGGGCCGGCAGCCGGCGGACGACCTCGACCACACCTGGCAGTCCGGCAGTGATGTCGTTCAGTCCGCGGCTGAACAAGCGGATCTCGTCACCGAACTTGTGCGCCTGCACGCGGATGCCGTCGAGCTTCCATTCCACGCTCGCCCGGCCGATCTCGGCAATGGCATCGGCGACGCTCGCGGATGTGCCGGCCAGCATCGGCTGCACTGCCGTGAGCGGGCTGAGGCCGATATCGAGCGACTGGCCGGTGAGCGCCAGTGACGCCGCCCTACCGAGGTCGCCGAGCAGCATTGCGGCGCGACGCACGGCGGCGATCGGTTGCCCGCTGGACTTGGCGACGGCGTCTGCCACGACACCCTCGTTGGCGCCCTGGCGCAGCTCGCCGGTCAACACCCGGTGAAGATGATGTTGTTCGTCGTCGGTAGCCGACGACCAGAGAGCCCGCATCACTCGGGCGCGCTCCCCGTGCGAGCCGCCGCCACCGATCGCGGCCACCTGGGTGAGCGTCTG
Source organism: Ilumatobacteraceae bacterium (assembly GCA_025358075.1). Classification (GTDB taxonomy): domain Bacteria; phylum Actinomycetota; class Acidimicrobiia; order Acidimicrobiales; family Ilumatobacteraceae; genus JAENVT01. The sequence goes on along the minus strand of JANYKU010000005.1, from coordinate 39,932 downwards.
GTCGACGTCGTGAATCGTCAGTGACGATTCGGATGCCGGCGTGACCTGCAGGTTCGACATCGTCACCCATCCGACTCCGAGCCGGCCTTGGCGCGGCTCGCCGATCAGCAGACCGATCGCCGCTTCGATCTCATCGGGTGGCGTGGCGCGCAGCATCTCGGCCAGCGCCGCCACCTTCTCGGATCGCTTCGACGTCGCCGCCACCCGTCGCGAGGCGGCGACCAACTCGCCGTAGAGCACCCCTACGTCCTCACGTCGCCAAGTTGAAGATGTTGCGAGCCCTCATGAGGTCGAGGAACGACTGGTCGTAGGCCTCATCCGGCCGTTCGCGCACGAGCGCGTCGAGTGCGACGGCATCGTCGCCGACGAGGATCCGCCACTGATTGGCACGTACGCCGTCGAGGATCGCCGTTGCTGCCTGGGCCGCGGTCGTCGGTGCGTTGTCGCGGAACATCTCGCCCTGCAACTGCATTCCGAGGCGGATGTCGTCGTCGCTCGCCCCGCCAACATCGATGCCGGCTCGGCTGATGCGCGTGCGCAGGTCGGCGACCTGCTCGGTCGTCAACTCCTTCGGCTCGCGCCCGAGCACCTTGCCGGAGTTGATCACGATCGAGGTACCGATGTGGCCTGGCATCACCACCGAGGCACGCAGGTGCGGGGCGTTCAACCTGAAGTCGGTCAGCAGCGCCTCGGTGAATCCCTTGACCGCGAACTTCGCCGCGCTGTACGCCGTGTGCGGGATGCCCAGGCCAAGCGAGGCCCAGAACCCGTTGACGCTGCTGGTGTTGACGACGTGCCCTTCGCTGCTGGCCAGCAGCATCGGCATGAACGCTCTCGTGCACAGGTACACGCCGCCCCAGCAGATGTTGAACGTCGTCTCCCAGTCGGAGCGTTCGTCGAGAACGAAGCTGCCCCCTCCCCCGATGCCGGCGTTGTTGAACAGCAGGTTGATGTGGTCGGTCTCGTGATCGTTGGCCACCGACTCGGCGAAGGCCTGAACAGCGGATTCATCGGCCACGTCGGCCACGAACGTCGAGATGCGGGTGCCTGGAGGAGCCTCTGCCTGGCAGAGCGCCTTGGTCTCGTCGAGGTTCTCGGCGGAGATGTCGCAGGCCGCCACATGACAGCTGTCGCGGCTCAGTTGACGAGCGAGCTCGCGCCCCATCCCCGATCCCGCGCCGGTCACGACAGCGATACGCCCCTCGAACTGTTCCATCGGCCCAGGTTGCCACGTCGGCGAAGGTACCGGCGAAACCGCTGATCGTGGTGGCAGAAATACTGAATGTGACCTCCGGCCCTGTCTACACAGGCCAGGTCGGGGGATACTCACATGGGCAGGTCTTGTGGCTTGCGCGGAAGGAGTACTTCGGGCCATGCACCCCGGATCCCGCGGAGGTGATGAGTGGGCGCACACGCCGGCGACATCGCGCTGGTCACTGTGTTACCTCGCCGTGGGTGCACTCCTGATGGTCGTGTACTTCCTGCTGCCGACGGATGCGGCCAAGCTGGTGATCTGGCCGATCCTCGGCGTCGGGTCGGTGATCGCCATCCTCGTCGGCGTCAAGCTGAACCATCCCTCGGCGCGGTCGGCCTGGTTGCTGATTGCCGCGGGAGTGGCCAGCCTCAACATCGGCGACGACCTGTCCAGCGTTCGAGCGTTCGTTCAACACAACGACGCACCGTTCCCGTACGTCGACATCGCCTACGTCGCGATGTACCCGCTGCTGGTGTGCGGGCTGGCCATCTTGGTGCAGCGCCGAACCAGCGGCCGCGATCGCTCAACGGTCGTCGACGCCGGCATCATCACCGCCAGCTTCGGGTTGGTGTGGTGGGTTCTGTTGCTCGCCCCGGCCTTCCGCGGCGAAGACATGGCCTTGCTCGATCGACTGACGTCGATCGTCTATCCGCTGGGTGACTTCGTCATCCTGGCGACCGGCGTGCGATTGGTCGTCGGCCGTGGCCGGCGACCGGCTTCGTTCTGGTTGCTCACCGGAGGACTGTTCACCCTGTTGGGCGCCGACGGGCTGTTCGGGTACCTCACCTTGTCGGGGAGGTTCTCCGAGCACACCATCGTCGATGCCGGTTGGGTCATCTTCTACGTGGCATTGGGCGCGGCCGCGCTGCATCCGTCGATGCGAGAGCTCTCGGTGGCGACTGCCGAGATTCGGCCGGTCAGCACCGGACGGTTGGTCGTCATTGCCAGCGCAGTGCTGCTGGCTCCGGCGATGCTGTTCACTCAGGACGCGATCGGCAACGTCACCGATGCAACTCCCATCGCCCTCACCGGCGCGCTCGTCGTCGCCCTGGTCTTGGTGCGCATCGTCGGTCTGGTGCGCGATGCCGCCGAACTGAGGAGTGAAGCGCGTTTCCGCGCCCTGGTCGACAAGTCGTCCGATGCCATCGTGGTCATCGACGGCGATGCCCGCATCCAGTACCACACGCCCTCCACCGAGCCACTTCTCGGACGTCGCGCAGTGGAACTACAGGGAACGAAGATCACCGAGCTGCTCGGCCATTCCGACGAGCAACGTCTTCGAGTGATTCTTGCGAACCGCTCGGCGACAACGAAGGTCGACTGGCATCTGCGGCACGGAGACGGCGGATGGCGAGACTTCGAGGTGATCGTGGTGGACCTGCGCGGGACCGCCGACGTCGACGGCATCGTCTTGACGATGCGCGACATCACCGCGCGCAGGCAGCTCGATCTGGAGCTCCGCCACCAGGCGTTGCACGACTCGCTGACCGGCCTTCCCAATCGACTGCTCTTCGCCGATCGAGTCGATCACGCGCTGCAACGCGCCGAGCGCGAGTGCTCCGCCGTGGCCGTGTTGTTCCTCGACCTCGATGACTTCAAGGTGGTCAACGACAGCCTGGGTCACGCCGCCGGCGACGAGGTGCTGGTCGCGGTGGCGCGTCGACTGCTGACGGCGACGCGGACCGGTGACAGTGCTGCCCGCCTCGGTGGCGACGAGTTCGGCTTTCTACTCGAGATCGGCGATGTCGACGACGGCGCCCAGCTGGCAGCCTTGCGAATCCAAGACGCGCTGCAGGCGCCCTTCGTCGTCGGTGACAAGGAGATGCAGCTCCACGCCAGCATCGGGATCGCCGTCGGTTCACCGGCGACGCACACGTACGACGATCTTCTCCGCGATGCAGACCTGGCGATGTACGTGGCCAAGCGAAAGGGCAAGGGCCGCTTCGAGATGTTCCAGCCGGAGATGCACGAAGACGCGACCCATCGTCTCCAGGTTGCAGCCGAGTTGCCCGGCGGAATGGAGCGCGGCGAGTTCGTCGACTACTACCAACCGATCGTCGACATCGGCAACCATCGCATCGTCGGCGCTGAGGCGCTCGTTCGTTGGCAACATCCGGAGCGTGGCTTGCTCATGCCCGACGAGTTCATTCACATCGCCGAGACTGCCGGCTTGATCGGTTCGTTGGACCGCTGGATGCTCAGGCACGCCTGCCGACAGGCCAAGGCATGGAAGGACGCGGGCGTCACCGACGACTCGTTCTACGTGAGCGTCAACATCTCGGCCCGTCATCTCCAAGAAGTGAACATCGCACGCGACATTCGCGAGGCGCTCTTCGCGTCCGGCCTCCCCGCCCGATCGCTGGTGCTCGAGGTCACCGAAACCGCGCTCATCGAAGATGTCGATTCGGCGACGGCAATCCTCGCCGACCTCAAACAGATCGGCGTGAGAATCGCGGTCGACGACTTCGGAACCGGATATTCGTCATTGACCCACCTCGTCAAGTTCCCGCTCGACATCATCAAGATCGACAAGTCGTTCGTCGATCGCGTTGTCAGCGGCCGCGGTGGAGATGTGATGGTACGGGCCGTCGTCGAGCTCGCACATACCCTCGGGTTGACGGCAATCGCCGAGGGTGTCGAACAACCCGAGCAGGCCCGCACCCTCGAAGAGCTCGATTGCACGATGGCGCAGGGTTACCTGTTCTCCGTGCCGGTCCCCGCGGCCCAGATGGCAAAGCTTCTCGCCGACCAATCCGTCCTCAGCTGGGCCTGACTACGGCAGCAAGGTGAGATAACGAGAGGAAAGTCAGGGCGACGCGTTACCGATTGAGCCGCGACCCGGCGTGACGCCTCTTGGTGCGCCAGCGATGATGGACACGCCAAACAAACACGACGGCAATCAGAAACGTGATGAGGAACATGCGACCGAGGTAGTCGCCTCGGCCCCAACTCAACATCGCGATGTAGGTCACGGCAGCGGGGAGCTGCCCCGATGTCGAAGCTTGGCGCCCAGATCTTCTCGGTATCGCCCAATCCACAGACCCCCTACATGTTGTCTCGATTCTTCCCCCATTCATCTCACCTTGCTGCCGAACTGAGCTGGGCCTAACGACGGCGGCGCCGCTTCGGGACGGAGATCGGTGCCTCCCGTCGGGCGACGCCCACAGCATCAACCAGGCGATGTCCATCGTAGGCTGCTCGCATGTTCCGTAGAGGGTGGCAGCAAGCCGACGCAACCGTGATCGTTGCCCGCAACCTCGTATCGACAGGCGATGGCCTCGCCGGCATGGATTCGAAATCCGAGCTCGTGATCGAAGTCCATCCCGCCGACGGCAATGGTTTCAGAGCCGAAGCGAAGATCTCATACCTCGGCGTCAACCTCAAACAGCGACGCATGACTCCCCCAGAGGTCGGCGACACGATACGGGTGGAGTACGACCCGATGAGCCACGACGTGAAGGTCCTCCTCGACGAGACCCACGATCGCAAGACCCTCGCCAGGCAGAAGGACGATGCCTTTCAGGCTGCCCTCGACGCGCCGATCGGAAGCGCAGCTCCGTTGCGCACCGACGGGGCCGAGGCACTCGCCAAAGCTGGTCTCGGAGATCTACTCCAGGGCGCGACGACTTCCGTCGGGAGTCACGGCGAGATCCTGATCGAAACGGCGCCGCAGGTGCTCGTGCAATCCGATGGTGAAGAGCCCGTCGCGGTCACCTCGCATGCGCTCGATCCATCGTTCGGCGGCGCGGCGGGCATACAGGCCAACGGCGTGCCGTGTAGTGCAGTCGTGCTCGCCGTCATCCCGCTGCCCGGCCAGAGGACTTCGATGGGCGAAGACGCCACCGGCCTCGTGATGTCGGTGACGGTTCCGGGCCTCGATCCGTACCAATCGCAGACCGGTATGTATGTGCCGCCGGCGGCACTCGCCCTCCTCGCCCCTGGTGTCGAGCTCGTCGGCAAGGCGATCGTCGCTACCAACGACGCAGTGGTCATCGACTGGAGCGCGTTCCTCGGCGACCGGACCTGAGCCGGTGGAGCCGCACGATCAGTCGTCGTTGTCGAACTTGTCGAGCACCTTGTGCGCGGCCTCGGCGATCGAGCCCTTCAGCCCACCCTTTTCGGCGATCTCCTCAAGCCTGGCGTCGACCAGACCGAGGCGCGCTCGCTCGGCCTCGACCACCGAGATCTTCCCGTCGCCATCCAAGTCGTACGTCTCCAGATCGAGCTCTTCGTCGATCGACTCGTCGCCCGCTGGTTCCGCGGGAATCTCGTTCTCATCAGTCATGTGGCAAGTATGCCCGTCACCCGTCTACACGAACCATCCGATGCAGTCGATGATCACCCGTCGGAGCAGTTACGGCGGGAAGTAGCCGTTGACGTCGACGACCAGATGTGTCGCCGACTGCGTGAACAAACACACCTGACCACCCACACCAACCTTCACCACCACCGCATTCGCCACCGTCGAACCCGCCACAAAATTCAAACTCGACGCCGTCGGCCGATCAGACCCACACGGAAACACCGTCACAAACCCAGCAGCCACCGACTCCGTCACCGTCACGTTCAACACCACCGCCACCGCATCCACCGCAACCCCACCACGACCAACCACCGGCAACGCCGTCACCGACCCCCCACCACGCAACCCAACCCCATTGAACAAACCATCAACCGTCGACAACCCCAACCGCGACTCCAACAACCGCCCCGGCACCAACGACACCACCGACAGCAACGTCGTGACAGCGCTCGACTGGGCTGAGGGCGGGCCCGTTCCAACTGCGTTCACGGCTGCCACGTCGAACGTGTAGGAAGTCGCGCCGACGAGGCCCGCGACCGTGAACGATATCGCCGCCGATGAGGTCGGCACGGGCGATTGGGCCACACCTCCGATGAACGGCGTGATCACGTAGCTCGTGATCGGGGACCCACCGTCGGCCGGTGCCAGCCACGTCAAGGCAGCGGAATGATCGCCGCCGACCGCCACGACGCCCGACGGCGCCGATGGAAGAGCTGCACACGTGTAAGCGACGACGTCGTCGATGAACCATCCCACGTCGGCGATGGAGTTGTCGCTGGCAAGCCGGAACCGGAACTTGACGTTGTTCCCGCTGAGTGTGCTGAGGTTGATCCGCGTCGTTTGGTAGCCGGGGCTGACCCCAGAGTAGGCGGGTCGCCCGCCGAGCGGGTTGCCATATGTCGCCGTCGGCTCCAGCATGCCGTCGTACCCATTGATGGTCGGGCCAGGAAGGCCGACCGCGTCGAACCAGTTCAGGCCGCCGTCGGTGCTGTACTCGACGACACCGCCGTCGTAGAAGTGGGTGGCGTCGTGGTCCAACTCGTACGAGTGGTCGAACCGTAGGAACGTGGCGCCGGGCGGAACGGCCACCGTGAACGTGCCGGTCAATATCGCGGTAGCAATGGTGCTGACATCGGGGGCGTACACCGATTTCGTGCCGCTCTGCGACGAACCAGAGACGTAGTGCCACGCGTTCGTGACCCAGTTGCCGGAGATCGTCTCCATGTTGTCGCTGAACAAGGTGCCGCTCTGACCCATGCCGGCGTCGCACAGCGGTGCCGCGAGGTGGGCACCTGCCACGGTCGGGAACTTGTCCATCTCGGTTGCCGTCACTGCCTTGGTGACCTCGCCGCAATCACCAGCGGTGATGCCTCCCATGCCGATGATGTTGGTGCACGCCTGCGGCAGGGCGTGGAAGAGATCGAGGTAGTCGGAGCCCGGCCCGAGCAGCGTCGTTTCGAGCTCGTAGTAGATCAACGCGGCTTTGGCCTCGTGCAGCCCGACGATCGTCTGACCGTTGAACGCTCCCCCGTCAGTGATCAGGAACGCGGCCTTGTTGCCGACGCTGCTGTTCGTATGAACGCCGTGCGAGTCGGCCGACGAGCCGGCGTAGAGCGGGCTCGTCATCTTGTCGGGATCCCCGAAGATCGTGGGATCCGACATGCTCCGAATCGCCCCACCAGGGAGCTGCTCACCGATCAGCCATTTAACGGCGAGAGGGTCGGCGCCGCTCACCGTGCTGCTGAGATCGACCAGTTCGCCCATCACATCCGACATCGATTCGTTGATTGCGCCGGACTCGGCGTAGTAGAGCAGTTGCGACGTGTACTGGGTGACGCCGTGAGTCAGCTCGTGGGCGACGACATCGTCGGCGTTCGCGTATCCCGCGCCATAGACCATCTGCGAACCGTTCCAGAACGCGTTCTGCAATGGACACGGTTGCGGAGAAGGAGGGCAGTACATCACCGTCGACTTCAGCGGCAAGCCGGCGTTGTCGACGCTGTCGCGGCCGAGCGCTTTGTAGAAGTTGTAGGTCACGCCGCTGAGGTCGAAGGCGCCGTTCACGTCGGTGGCATCTGGCCCTGAGTACGTCGGGCCCACTTCGGTGCGAACCGGGGACGAGCACGTCTGCGAGAGCATCTGGTTGTTCCCGTTGGTGCACACCGAGCGGTTCAGCGCGTCCTCGCGCTGACTGAACTGCAACGCAACCGTTCCCGTGTGGGCGTCGATCAGCACGAGTCGATCGACGTCGCCGAGCGCAGTTCGGGCCTCGACGCGCCAGACCAATCGCGTGCCGGATTGGCCGTCGGCACCGATCAGCGAGGGGTCGTAGATCCACAGCTCCGGCGTGCTCGCCTGCACTGCGTTGAGGTCGACGTTGTCGTACTTGGCGGCGAGGCTGCGCGCCATGTCGGCGGCCGCCGTGCCTTGTACCTGTGGAGTGACGTCGACTGCGATGTTCGGGAGGGCCTCGCCCGACGTCGAGAGCACGTCGCCACTCTTGCCGACCTGAACCGCAAGCTCTCCGGCGAACACCGGCAGCCCCGCGTACCGCTGCTGGAACCTGACGGCCGAGTTGCCGGACTTCGACGTGAACTCGCGCACCTCGGCGAGGTCGCTCGCCGGGTTGGCGACCCCGAAGAGCTGCCCGTACCGATCGATGAAGCGCCTGGCGACGGCGGATGGCGGTGCGGCGACGGCGGCAGCGAGTGGATGCGCAGCCGAGCCACCGAGAAACGTCGTCATTCCGGTTGCCGGGCTGACCTCGACCTTTGCCAATCCGCCCGACTCGCTCTGCAACTGATCAACCAGCGGCGGTGCCGGGGCGCGGGCTGGCGACGTCGCCGAGCTCGTGCCCCACGCGACGGTCAGGGTGGCGACGAGGACGAGCACACCGACCGTGAGCAGCCGCCTCCTGGATCCCGCGGCCCGCTGTCGCTCGCGGGCGCCGGCTCCGTCTTCGGCATCCATCGGAGGATTATGCCCGATGACCGATGCGACTGTCAGTGTTCGAGCGCCGTCGCTTGGTCGAAGGCGTCCCACAGGGCGGCGTAGTGACCGCCGGCGGCGACGAGCTCGTCGTGGCTGCCGTCCTCGATGATCTGCCCGTCGTCGACGACGACGATGCGCGAGGCGTTCCGCGCGGTCTGCAAACGATGGGCGATCAGCAGGGTGGTCCGTCCCTTCGACGCAAGGTTCATCGCCCGTTGCACCTCTGCCTCCGTGGCTAGATCGAGGTTCGAGGTCGCCTCGTCGAGGATCAGGATGCTCGGGTCGACGAGTTGCGCACGGGCCAGGCAGAGCAGCTGCCGCTGGCCGGCCGACAACGATCGTCCGGTCTCCGACACCGGGGTCATGTATCCATCGGGCATCGACGCCACCAGATCATGCGCACCGACCGCACGCGCCGCTCGTTCGATCTCGACGTCGGTGGCGTCGGGGCGACCGTAGGCGATGTTGGAACGAATCGTGCCGGAGAACAAGAACGGCTCTTGCGGCACGTAACCGATGGAGCGGCGGAACGCGTGAAGATCGAGCTGGCGAAGATCGACACCGTCGACCAGCACCCGACCGCCGGTCGGGTCGTAGAAGCGGGCGACGAGCTTGACGAACGTCGACTTTCCGGCGCCGGTGGTGCCGACGAGGGCAACGGATTCGCCGGGAAGGATGTCGAGATCCACGCCGCGCAGCGCCTCGGGCGCATCCGCAGAGTAGGCGAAGCGGACCTGCCGCAGCTGCACCTTGCCGACGACGTGACCGGGATCGGTGGGGTCGGCTACTTCGGGCGTGGAGGTGGGCGTGGCCAGCAGTTCGTCGAGGCGCCCGAGCGACACCCGCGACTGGATCCATTGATCGAACACACCCGAGAGCTGTTGCAGCGGGTTGAAGAACTGGTCGAGGTAGAGAAGGAAGGCGATCAACAGGCCCGACGTCAGCGTGCCGTTGCCGATCAGGTGGGCGCCGTACCAAAGGATGATCGCCTTGGCAATGGTGCTGAGCAACTGGCTGCTGGCGAAGTAGATCGACATGAGCTGCATCGATCGCAGGCGGGCGTCGCGGTAGCGCTCCGACCGGGCGGCAAAGCGAACGGCGTTGTTGTCTTCGCGCCCCAACGATTGCGTGACTCGAACACCGGCCAGGCTCTCTTGCAATTCGGCGTTGACCGTCGAGATCGCATCGCGCGACCGCAGATACGAGCGTCGAGAGCCGCGTTGGAACCACACGGTCACCAACGCCTGTACCGGCAGCACGATGAATGCGGCAAGCGCGAGACGCACGTCGAGCACCAACAGAATTCCGACGACGCCGACGCAACTGACCAGGCTGGTGAGCGCCAGCAGCAAGCCTTGCTGAAGGAGCTGCGCCAGCGCTTCGACGTCGGTGGTCATGCGGGTCATGATCCGCCCGCCCATCTCCTTGTCGTAGTAGTCGAGCGACAGGCGCTGCAGGTGGCCGAACGTCCTCGCCCGCAGCGAGTACATGATTCGTTCGGCGGTGCGAGAGGTGTACGTGAGCTCGACGACCTGGTTCCCCCAGCTGACCAGCTGGACCGCGAGGAAGATGATGCACATCACAACCAGGACGGGCCCGCGATGCAGCTCCACACCGCTGTCGAGCCCGTGGCGGATGAGGAGCGGCCCGACGAGCGTGGTTGCGGCGTCGATCAAGACGAGCCCAGCGACGACGAGCAGTGGAACTCGAAAGCGATTGGCGAGCCGGCGCAAGGACGAGCCGCCGTGGGTGTGCGTGGCTTCGACGAGGTCGACCTCGGGCTCGCCACGCAACGGAGGGAGCTCGGCGACTCGGGCGAGCAACTCGGGTGTGACGGCCACGAGACCGGATCGGCCGGCCAGGTTGCTGGCGGCCATGCCAGCCGACATGCCGGCAAACATCGTCGACAGATCGATGTGGGGGGATCCATGGCCATCGTCGGCGCCGGACCTCGGCCACGCCGCGGGGTCGACCGCTTCGATCGGCGCCGACTCGTGATCGATCGGGTCCAGCTCCGGGCCGGTCAGCAGCTCCCGGTAGAGCGCCGACGTGTGCCACAGCTCGGCATTGGTGCCCTCGGCGACGATCCGCCCCTCGTCGAGCACGATGACGCGATCTGCCAACCGCAACGTCGACGAACGGTGAGCGATGAGGATGGTGGTGCGACCGGCCAGCTCGTCCCCGAGCGAGTGATGAATGGCCTCCTCGGTGCGGGCGTCGATCGCCGACGTGGCATCGTCGAGTACCAGCACGGTCGGGTCGGCGAGTGCGGCGCGCGCCAGGGCGATGCGCTGTCGTTGACCACCCGACAAGGTGTAGCCCCGCTCGCCGACCATCGTGTCGTAGCCGTGGGAGAGGTCGAGGATGAACTCGTGGGCCTCAGCCACGCGGGCGGCGGCGACGATGTCTGCGTCGCTGGCGCCCGGCCGAGCGAACGCAATGTTCTCCTTGATCGTTGCCGAGAAGAGGAAGCTCTCCTCGAACACCACATTGACGGCCGTCCGCAACGACGAGAGCGTGAGCTCACGCACGTCGGTGCCATCGAACCGCACCACTCCGCTTCGCGGATCGTAGAACCGAGCCATCAACAGGGCGAGCGTGGTCTTGCCTGATCCCGAGGCTCCGACAAGGCCGATCCGCTCGCCGGGTCGGATGCTCAGCGAGATGCCGTTGAGGGCGTTCGGCGAATCGGCGTACCCGAACGTGACGTCTTCGAGCTCGATCGCACCCTCCGGGTTGACGACGACGCGAGCATCGGCCACATCGGTGACGCGGGGCTGCATGTCGAGGAGCTCGAACACCCGCTCGGAACCGGCTCGAGCCTGCTGGGCGGTCGCCAACACACTCGACAGGATTCGCACCGGCGTGATGATCTGCACGAGGTAGCTGGCGAAGGCCAGGAACACGCCAAGCGTGATGTGGCCGTCCAGGGCGAGCCACCCGCCGATCCCGAGCACGCCGAGCTGACCGAGCATCGGCAGCAGTTGCAGCGTCGACGAGTAGCGGGCGTTGAACCGAGCAGTGCGCATGCGCGACTGGTACAGCTCGTGGGACCGGTCCATCAGCCGAGCGAACTCGCGGTCCTCCTGGGCGAAGGCCTTGACGACTCGCACACCGGTCACGGCTTCGTCGACCACTCCGGCCACCGCCCCCGACAGCCGCTGATCGTTCCAACTCGAGGGAAAGATTCGATTGCGGAACCGGTACGCCAACCCGGCGAAGACCGGTACGAAGACCACGATCACCAGGCTCAGCAGCGACGACAGCACGAACATCACAGTCAGCGCCACCACGAGCAGGGTGAAGTTGGCAACCAGCATCGGCACGGAGAAGAAGAACACCTGGATCAAGGTCAGGTCGGCTGTCGCGCGCGACATCACGTCGCCGACGGACAGTTCGTCGTGCCGCGAGAAGTCGAGCTCGTAGAGGTGACGGTGGATGGCGAGGCGGAGATCGTGCTGTATGCCGACGCTGACCTTGGCGCCGAGGTATCGCCGTCCGTAGTTGGCCGTGAACCCCAGGAACCCGGTTGACAACAGCAGGATCAGCATCGGACCGACCGGGCGCTCGCGACTGAGGATGCTGTGGTCGACGATGATCTGCTGGATGAGCGGCAGCAACCCAATGAGGGTTTGTGCCACGACCGACAGGATCAACGTAGCGACGACGGCGGCGCGGTAGCGACGAATGAACGGACCGAGCCGACGCAACCAGCCAACTCCCTCGCCGGCCGGGCCGGGTCGCGTGTAGGCGGCGTCGATCGCGGACGTATCCCCTCGGTTCCGTCCGCTCATCGATGGATACCGTCGCCTGCGCCAACTCCCTGATCACTGGCAGCACGATTGGCCCAGCGTTCGTCCAATGCGTGGCGAACGTCATGAAGTGCGCGAAGCACGCCGTCGGGATCGGCGCAGTCGGCTAACACCCCGTCGAGCACCTCACGGAAGGCCGTTGACGACCGCCGCAGCTCAGTTCGTCCGGCCCGCGTGATGGAGACCCGCACCGAGCGCCGGTCGCCGTCCGGTGTGTCACGGGACACGAGGCCCCGCTCGAACAGGCTGTCGACGATCGATGTCAGCGTCGGCTTGGCAACAGCGACACGTCTGGCCAACAGGCTGGCCCGTTCGTCGCCTCCTGCGAGCAGACCGAGAACCCGATATTGCGGCAACGTCAGCTCGGCGGCCGCGTTGCATTCCAGCACGCGAGCGAGCCGGGCAATGGTCAAGGTCGGGTCGTTTTCATTCATGGTTTCGTCCATCGCTCATCCGAAGTCCGAATTGTTCGGAGTTCGAACTACTACCTTAACATCATCGCCCTCGCGCCGAGCAGCGATCAGCCACTCACCGTGCCCTTTGGACACGCTGAGCGAAGGACCAATGGCCCTCGAATTCCGAGTTCGCGGACGCCAATCTGAGATCATGATCGAGCTTCGATACAGCTTCGGTATCAACCCCGAGGGGTTCGTATGGCGGGTCGATTCGCCCGACATCCCCGACTTGCACGCGTCGGCGCGAACCTTGGTCGGTTGCCAGCAGCGAGCGCTCGACGAACTCGCTGACCAGGGGTTCGACGTCGACCACGTGTACCGCACCGTGGTCGGCTTGCCCGACCCACGTCGTGCAGCGGCAAGCAAACCGGAGTCCGTCGTCGAGCAGACCTCCCTAGCAAGCTAGCAACCTCTGCCTGCCCTCGGGTCCGGGTAGTCACGCCGTGCCGAAGTCCTCCGTTACCGAGACAGGTTCTGCCAGCGCGCCGGTCTGAAAGCTCTTGCGTTGGTTGAGCAGTACGAACCCCAACAACCCGACGAGCACGAGCGCCATCCCGATCACCTGCCATCCCTGCAAGGTCTCACCGAGCAGCAGGAACGACCACAGCGCGGCCAGCGCAGGCTGAGCGATCTGGGCGATGCCGATGGTGCCGATCGGGATCGCGCTCTGGGCGAACACCATCAACCCGTGGGCGAGCACGCCGGTCATCAGCGTCAGCATCACGGTGTACATCCACCCATGGGCGGTGATCGAGAGCATGTGACCATGAAGTAGCGCCAAGGGCAGCACCGCAATCGTCGCCACTGGAGTCATCGCCGCCATGTAGCTGGCGACGTCCATCTCGCCGCGCACGCGCCGCGTGCCCGAGATGTAGCCGGCCCAACAACCGAGCGCGATCACACCGAAGATGCTGCCGCGGAGCGACGCGTCGCCGCTCGCCGGCGCGGCGAAGAGCACCATCGCTACCCCGCCAATCGCGAACACAGCAAACACGAGCGCCCGCGAGTTCAGTCGCTCGCCGAAGAACTTGGCACCCAACGGCACGACGATGAACGGTGTCATCGCACCGATCATCTCGGCATTGGCGACGCTGTTGTGCGTGGCACCGAGATAGAAGAAGGCGATGTCGAGGCCGAAGAACAGGCCCGGCAGCGCGGCCCGCCGGATGCGTCGCCAGCTCGGCCTCGTTCCAGACGACAGCGCGATCGCGTTCCACACGATGGAGGTGATGACCATCCGCCAGAAGGCGACGAGCTCGGCCGGGGTGTCGGCGCGTTTCACCAACGTCGATGCAAACGAGAAGACGGTGATGGTGATTGCGACGGCAACTGCACCGAGTGCCCTGTTGCCCTCCCGGCCCGTCTGTTGGGTCACCACGTCATCTGTCCGAGCCACCTGATCACGCTTGCATACCGCCGTGACGCCAACCAATGTCGCCCGGCCGGACGCACTCGGTCGCTTCTCGTTATTACTCGGGCATCTCTCCTGCCTCGAGTGGCGTGGAGTGCCGACGCCAGATCCGCCATCGATCCCCTCGAACGCGCCAGATGTCGGTGATGACGAACAGCCCGCTGCGATCCACTCCGAGCACCGTGGCCCGTTGTCGGGCACGATGCAGGATCGTTGCGCAGTCGCCGTCAACGTCGGTGATGGTGTCGAGGACGTCGTAGCTGTGGACGATGTAGTCGGGCAATGTCGCGATCCAACGCGCCTTCGGAATGACGGCCGGTGCGGGGTGCACGAGAACGAGCGCGTACTCGTCGTCGAGGATCTCGTCGGCAGCTGTGACGTCACGATGTTCGATGCAGCGCTGGAATGCGGCGGACCTCTCTTGCAGATCTTCGTTCGGCATGCACGCAGCATCGCACGATGACCGCCGCCCGGTGTCGCCGGCCGAGCGGCTCTTCGACGCGTTCGCCGGGCCCGGCCTGTCGTGCTTCGAGTTCGAGTGGCAGAAACCTGGTCTCATCGAGTGCGATGGAGCACCGCGGACAGATGGAGTTGCAGCGGCTGTCCGACCGCGGCCATCCGCACCTCGTAGCGCAGCACGTCACCGTCAACCGTGACGTCGCGCTCGACTTCGACGACCTCTTTCGCTGTCGAGGTGCGGGAGATCATCATCGAGCGCAGGCGGATCGATCGTTCGGTTCCGATGTCGTCGAGCGTGCCCTCTTGGACCTCGACGATGCCCGTCGGGTGGGCCAGTACCAGTTCTACGACGCCGGCCTGCGGCATCCGCCAGTAGCCGGATTCGGCGTGCAACGGACGGCCGTCGTCCGCCGCTGCCGTGCGCTGGTTGTAGGCGAGGAATGGTTTACCAGAATGACCGAAGGTGATGGTCTCGTCGTAGTCGAACGATTCGATCGTCGGGTACACACCGTGACCACGGCCTGTCCACGTGCCGAGCAAGAACCCGAGTGGCTCGACATTCGGATGCAACAGTGGCGTCGTCACAGCTGCGCTTCGGCCGTCGGTGTCGAAGCGGGAGTTGCTGGAGCCATACCACGATCGTAGGCCCGCTGGCCTGGAAGACTGACAGCTCAGCGGTGCTGCTGCCAGCTCGGACATTGATGGACCGAATCTGGCTCGTAGCAGCAGCCAGCGCAGCCGGGCAACGACAAGTTCATCTCGTTGGACATCCTCGGCCACGTCGGTGACACTGCTCTCTTCGGCACCGGCTTCGGCGCCAACGCCGGCTTGGCCTTCGCAGATGCCGCGAACAACCAGGCGGCCTTCCACATCGTGTTGCCACCCGACTACACGCCCGGCGGGGCCATTGTCGGTACGTTCACCTGGCACACCGCCTCGATCTCGTGCAATGTCAGCTGGCTGGCCAACTACACGAGCGTGTCACGCACCGGCCAGACTCACGTCGTCGGCCCCGGTGCTACCACCGGTATGAGTGACCCGACGCCCACCACGGCCGGTGTCACGCCAAACGGCGTCCAGACCGCTACCTTCACGCTGACGTCTCCTCTGGCGTCGTTCACACTCCGGCCTGGTGATAGCTACACGTTCGGGCTGTTCCGCAGCGGAGGTGCCGTCGGCGACAATTGCGCGAGTGCTGCGCTCATCGACTCGATGGTGATTCGGTACGACTGATTGTTACGTCAGTCAGACGGGTACCGGCCACGCGCCGGTACCCGTCTGGCGTCACTGGTCATCCAATGTCCATCCAACGCCGACCGTCCATGCCGTCGCCTTTCGCGTCGTCAACTGACTGCACGAGGCGTCCGACCCTGTTGGGGAAGGCGATGGCTCTGCAGACCTGCGGAGCGCCTGCCAGGATCAGATGTTCTGTTGCACGTGCACGGGAAACGCGTCCGGGTTGATCGCCGCGGTTCCGGCGATGACTGCAGGGACCAGCGAGTCGAGCCAGTCGCTGGCGGACTGCGGATCTGGGAGGGTGAGGGCGGTCGGGATGGTCAGGCGTAGATCGACAAGAAAGTTCCCGGAACACCAGGCGGCGATGATCGACTCCGGCATCGAGAGCACGTAGGTGGTGCCACCCGCGGCCTTGGTGGTTGCAACGGCACCTGGAAGCGCCGTGACGATGGTGCTGTCGCACGATGGGAACGCGCCGGCAGCGAGGTCGAAAGTGGTGGCCTTGTCGGTCGCGGTGCAGTCAACGAAGCCGGTTGTAACTCCATTGTTCTGGACGATTTTGCCCTGCCAGGTTTCAAAGGTGTCAATTGTCGAGTAGTCGGTGGGGGCATGGCTGCCGATACCAAGCTGTTGGCGGTCACCGAACGGGCACTTGTCGAACGCGAGGGGTGTAGAAACGGTCACGGTGGTGCCGGTCGGCAGGGCATCGTGTGAGAGCAGCGCGATGAACTGCACGGCGGCGGCGGCGACTGCCAGTGGGCCTGGCACCGACGTTTGTGACGCCGATATGGGCGTCGTGAGTGATGTCGTCACAGGCGTCTCGACGGTGGTCGAGACCGTCGACGTAGCGCTTGCCACCGTGGGTGGGGTCGTTGTGGCCGGTGCCGTCGAATCAGGCTGGACAACGGCCTTGGTTGAACTGCACGCAACGATCAACGCAAGGGCTAGTGATGTCCCGACCAATGGCCGGAGGCGACGCATAGGGTCCGACCTAGACGGTGGACTTCCGGCTGAGCGCGATGACGTCGCCGGGAGCGTCATCGTCACCCGCCAGAGATCGCGGGGATGATCGAGAGGTCCGAACCGTCGGCGACCGTCGTCTCGACACCGTCGAGGTCGCGGATGTTGTCGGCGTCGACGAACAGGTTGACGTGGACTCTCGTGCTGCCGCTCTCGTCGCGGACCCGCCGCTCCAACGCCGGGTGCGTCAATGCCAACGAATCGAGCACCGAACTGACTGTCACCGGCGTCGAGTCGACGACGACGACCACGGAGCTGGCGCCGGTGGCGAGGTTCCGCAGCTGAGTCGGAAGCCGAACTTGAACATGCATCGTGGTCAGCGAACCGGCGCTGCCCGCACGGACATGACCGGCGGCAGGTGCGACGCGAGCTCACGCCAGCTCTCGCCGTCGTCGGTCGATGCGAAGAACTCGCCCGTCCGGGTACCGAAGTACAGCCCGCACTGCCCAAGGCCGTCGGTCGTGAAGCCGTCGCGCAGAACCGTGAGATGCGCGTCGTGCTGCGGCAGACCGTTGGTCAAGGCGCGCCACGTCTCACCGCCGTCCTCGGTCTTCCACACGATGCAATGCCCGCCCGGCGTGCAGCGGTACTCGTCGCTCTCCAACGGCAGCAGATACGCGGTGCCGGGCCGCCTCGGATGCGAGACGACCGGAAATCCGAAGTCCATACCGGCGATGCTCGTCATCGGCTCCCACGTGTCACCGCCGTTGTCACTGCTGTAGATGCCTCCGTGGTGCTGGAGGTAGAGGCGGTCCGGGTCATCGGCATCGCGCGCGACCTTATGCACACACTGACCGAACTCCGGCGCCGGTTGGTCGGGCATGAACGGCACCACAATGCCGCGGTTGCTCGCGGACCAAGTATCGCCGCCGTCGTCGCTGCGGTACACGCCCGCTGCCGAGACGGCAATGAGGAGCCGTTCCGGATCCGTCGGATGGACGAGGATCGTGTGCAAGCACATGCCTCCTCCGCCCGGAACCCATTGGGGTCGATGAGGATGATCCCACAGGCCGCGCATCAGCGAGAAGGTACGGCCGCTGTCGTCGCTGCGGAAGAGCGCGGCGGGCTCCACGCCGGCGTAGAAGACCTCCGGCTGGTCCGCGGGACCCGGCGTCAACTGCCAGACCCGAGCCAATGACGCACCGGTGTCGTCGGGGAACGCCAGCGCGGCGTGATCCTCCTCTCGCCAGGTGGCCCCGAGATCATCCGAGCGCCGTAGCACGGGTCCCCAATGGTTGCTGACCGAGCCCACGAACAGGCGAGTGCGCGGCCCGCGATTGTCGATGCACGTCGAATAGATCTCCTCGCCGGGAAAGGTCGGGCCGCTGAGCGCGAACGTTTCTCGCTCCGGCCCGGCGCGCAGTGTGAACAGGCCCTTGGTGGTCCCGATGAGGACCAGCGTGTCGAGTGCTTGGCCAGCCGTCAGGCGTTCTTCGATGGTTGAGATGATGACTCCTCCGACTCCGAATGTTGCCAGAACACATCGCTCCCGAACAGCCACCGCTTGGAACTTCCTGCCACAGAGCCGCTTGGGCGGCGCTCAGGTCCCTTGGTCGGCAATCGGAATATGCGGCAGGTTGCCGCGGCGGACTTCGGCGAGTAGAGCGTTCAGCGCCCAGGCCACGAGGGTTCCTGATTGGGTGCCCGTCAGACCGAATCCTTCTCGCAACTGCAGCCAGTTTCGTCCAGCCGTCAGAGTTCGGATGAGTGCGACGAGATGGCGCTGGTCCCGTGGGTCGAGCTCCGGGAAGGTGGTCTTCATCAAGTGCAGCGTCTTGTCTGTGCGGTTACGGCTCTCTTGGGCTTGGCGCGCTGGGTCGGAGTTGAACAGCACTTCGGCTCGTACGAGCGGCGCGAAGTCGTCGTTGGCGGCGTACATCTTCTCGACCATCGGTCCGAGGTCGTCGATGGTCTGCAGTGAGGCCTCGATGGTTCGTGTGCCCATGACCGTGGCCAGTCGGTCGGCGACACCGTTGAGTAGTGCTTCGCGGTCGGGGAAGTGTCGGTAGACGGTTCGGAGCGAGACTCCGGCTTGCTCGGCGAGTTGGCGAGTCGAGATCTCGTCAGCATGTCGGTTGTCCAACAGGTCGACGATGGCGTCCAGGATCAGTTCTCGGGTCTGCTGGGCTTGGGTCTCACGGAGGCTGGACCTGTACGGGCGCGGTTGAGGAGGTGTCTCGCTCATCGTTCCTACAGCGCTTCTTCGGCTTGACTGCAACTGTTCACTCCCAAAGTGCATAGATGTGTATTGACAACACTAGCGTGTCACGAATATGTTGACCAAGCACGAGCGGCTGCGCAACTTTCCGCAGCGGAGCTGAGGAGAAACAACGATGCCTGCTGGCGTACAAGCCGTCCCGATCATGGCGTTCGAGCCGCCCGGGCCAGGTCATTGGAAGTTGGAATCGACCCACAGCGGCCGGCGACCGACGTCGGGATTCATGCGGAGCTTCGAGAAATCGATGTTCGAAGACGGAAGCGTGATCATCTGTGAGCGATACGGGTTGCCGCTCGCGAGGATCCGCATGGAGTACGTCAATGGATGCAAGTACGTCCGACCGACCCCGGTTGGCGAGGGAACCAAACCCAAGGCCCTACCACCGAAGCTGATCATGAAGCTTGCCGTTCGGGTCCACCCCGAACTTCGGCGGCGCAACCGGACCGCTGTCCGAGCGTGGCAGGACAAGCGCTGGCGCACCGAACTCGAACAGTGGTTCGAACACGACAGGGCCAAGATCATCTCGACGAACCTCGCACTCCAAGCAGTCGAGCCATCCGAACTCGACGACACCGCACTGAACAGCTACTTCACCGAGCTCGCTGCCCATTTCCGGGCCACGGCAAACCACCACGGCTCGACCCACGGCGCAGATGTGATACCCATGGGTGACTTCCTCGCACACTGCCAAGCCTGGGGCATCGCAGACGCGGACGCAGCCTTCTTGTTACGCGGCAGCTCACCAGCCAGCACCGAGGCTGCCGAGCTGTTGGCGCCGGTCGCCCGAGCCATCGCAGCGTCCCACGCCGCGCCGCGCACGCTCGAGGAGATCCGCCAGCTCGGGCCCGACGCCCGAACGGCGCTCGACGCCTGGATCGAGAGATACAGCTGGCGCCTCATCACCAGTACCGATATCGACGTGCCGACGCTCGCCGAGCGGCCAAAGCTGCTCTTCAACGCCGTGACTGCCACAGCCGACTTCGGAGATGCGGTCGTGGCACCAGATCCCGGGCCCATCCGGACGAGAGTTCCATCCGGTGAACGGCAACTGTTCGACGAGTTGCTCACCGAAGCACGCCAAGGGATGCGTCACCGCGACGACAACTCGGGAATCTGTTGGAGCTGGCCCGCCGGGCTGGTGCGGCGAGCACTTCTCGAGATCGGGCGTCGCCTCGAAGCGGCCGATCGAGTGAATGGTGTCGAACATGCCGTCGAGCTCTCACCCAACGAGATCGGACCGCTGCTCCTGACTGGAATCGGACCATCCGCACAAGAGCTTTCAGAACGAGCCGAATGGCGGGTTCGAGTCGAAGCATCCGGACCGCCCGATTTCCTGGGTGAGCCCGAAGCCGAACCACCCAACGACGTCTTCCCTGCACCGATGGCACGCGCCACCAGCGCAGTGTTGGCGATGCTGAAGGCAATGGAGAGAGAACCAATGACTCAAGCGCTTCACGGGACCGGGATCGGCACCGACATCTACCGCGGCACCGCCCGAGTCGTGTCCGGTAGCGACGACGGTCTCGACCGGCTCGAACCCGGTGACGTGCTCATCGCGCCATTCACGACACCCGCCTACAACACGGTGATCTCACTCGTCGGTGCCCTCATCTGCGAGGACGGCGGCGCCATGAGTCACGCCGCCTTCCTCTCCCGCGAATACGGCATCCCTGCCGTCCTCGGCGTCACAGACGCAACCAAACTCATCCCCGATGGCGCCACCGTCGAGGTCGACCCGTCCATTGGCTCCGTCCGCGTCGTGAAATCGTTGCACGAGGTCCTGCGGGACATTGACTGACCGAATTCAGGACATTGCTGACCGACGAAGCGGCATTGGAGCGCACAGCCCCAATGACATTCCCTGGTCGTCTACATCAGCTGCAGCCGCTGGTCGAGCCGCAGCTCGGGCAGGCATGGCATGACCCGGCGCGGATCATCTGCACGCCGCACTGCATGCACATCGGCGCGTCGCTCTGGCGAACCTTCGGAGTGCTGGGTCGAGCGATCCCACCAGGATTGGTGATGTCGTTGTTCGGCGCCGCCGGCGCGATTCCGAGGTGCAGCTGCGCGGACAGCTCGCCGACAGATGGCACGCTCTTCGGATCGGCGGCGATCTCGCTGCCGGTGCGCGTCTCGATCGCACTCTCTTCAACACCAGGCAGCGTCGGCTGCAGGCGCTCGTCGATCGAGAAGATGCCCAACTCGGCGCGCTCGTCGTAGGTCAAGTACTCGAGCGCCAACCGGCGGAACAGGTAGTCCATGATCGACGAGGCGAAGCGGATGTCGGGATCGTCGGTCATGCCGGCGGGCTCGAAGCGCATGTTGGTGAAGGCCTCGACGAAGGCCCGCATCGGCACGCCGTACTGCAGGCCGTAGCTGATGCTCTTGGCGAAGGCATCCATGATTCCGCTGAGCGTCGAACCCTGCTTCGAGACGGTGAGGAAGATCTCGCCGGGGCGGCCATCGTCGTACTCGCCGATGTTGGCGAAGCCCTTGCAATCGGCAACACGGAACTCGAACGTGCGTGCCCGCCGGGTGCGTGGCAGCTTCTGGCGGATCGGCTGATGAACGAGGCGCTCGACGATGCGTTCGACCGTCTGCGTCGACGCCATCGATGTCGGAGTGTCGACTCCCTCGCCGTCTTTCTTCGCCGTCGACAACGGCTGGCCCACCTTGCAGTTGTCGCGATACACCGCGACCGCCTTGAGGCCGAGCTCCCACGACAACTGGTGCAGCGCCTCGATGTCTTCGATCGAAGCTTCCTCTGGCATGTTGACGGTCTTGGAGATCGCACCCGACAAGAACGGCTGCGTTGCACCCATCATGCGAACGTGACCCTCGTAGTGGATCGTGTTGTCGCCCATCGAACAGGCGAACACCGGCACGTGGTCGGCAATGAGGTGTGGTGCGCCGAGGATGGTCTTCTCGCGGTCGATGTAGGCAACGATGTCGTCGACCTGAGCGGGCGAGTAGCCGAGCTTGCGCAGCGCCCGCGGCACGGTCTGGTTGACGATCTGCATGTTGCCGCCGCCGACGAGCTTCTTGAACTTGACGAGACCGAGATCGGGTTCGATGCCCGTGGTGTCGCAGTCCATCATCAGACCGATGGTTCCGGTCGGCGCCAACACCGATGCCTGGCTGTTGCGCACGCCGTGCTCTTCGCTGTCGCGCACGGCAATCTCCCACGCCTGCTGACTGGCGGCCATGACCTCGGCCGGCACGGCATCGGCGCCGGCGATCTGGTAGCTGGCATCGCGGTGCATGCGCAGCACGTTGAGCATGTAGCGCTCGTTGTCGACGAACCCGGCAAACGGGCCCATGCGGCGGGCGATGCGGGCACTGGTGGCATAGGCGTGGCCGGTCATCAGCGAGGTGAGCGATGCTGCCCAGGCGCGACCCTCGACCGAGTCGTACGGCAACCCGAGTGCCATCAACAGCGCACCAAGGTTGGCGTAGCCGATGCCGAGTTGGCGGAACAGACGGCTGGTCTCGCCGATCTTCTCGGTTGGGTAGTCAGCTCGGCCGACCAGGATCTCTTGCGCGGTGAAGATCACCTCGACGGTGTGCTTGTAGGCCTCGACATCGAAGTTGCCTTCCTCGTCGAGGTAGTGCAGCAGATTGATCGAGGCCAGGTTGCACGCCGAGTTGTCGAGGTGCATGTACTCGCTGCACGGGTTGGAGCCGTTGATGCGCCCGGTGGCATGCGCGGTGTGCCACTTGTTGATGGTGGTGTCGAACTGGATACCCGGATCCGCGCATTCCCACGACGCCGTGGCGATCTGTCGCCACAGTTCGCGGGCCCGCATGGTGCGCACGGTCGAACCATCGGTGACCGCGTGGAGCGTCCACTCGGAGTCGTCGATGACGGCCTGCATGAACTCGTCGCTGACACGAACCGAGTTGTTGGCGTTCTGATACTGCACGCTGAAGCTGTCGGAACCATCGAGGTCCATGTCGAAGCCGGCCTCGCTGAGGACTCGGGCCTTGCGCTCTTCTTTGGCCTTGCACCACACGAACTCTTCGATGTCGGGATGGTCGACGTTGAGGATCACCATCTTGGCCGCACGACGGGTCTTGCCACCGCTCTTGATGGTGCCCGCCGACGCATCGGCGCCGCGCATGAAACTGACCGGGCCGCTCGCGGTCCCACCACCGTTGAGCAACTCGTAGCTGGACCGGATGTTCGACAGGTTGATGCCCGAGCCCGAGCCACCCTTGAAGATGACGCCTTCCTCGCGGTACCAGTTGAGGATGCCGTCCATGGTGTCTTCGACGGCGAGGATGAAGCAGGCGCTGGCCTGCTGTGGCACGCCCTTGACCCCGATGTTGAACCACACCGGGCTGTTGAACGCGGCTCGCTGCGTGACGAGGATGAGCTTCAACTCGTCGTTGAAGGCCTCGAGCTCGGTCTGGTCGACGAAGTACCCGCCTTCGTTGCCCCACTGGGTGATGGTGTCGCTGACCCGGTCGATCACCTGGCGCAGCGAGGACTCGCGCTCCGGTGTGCCGAGCGTGCCGCGGAAGTACTTCTGCGCCACGATGTTGGTTGCGTTGAGCGACCACGCCACGGGGAACTCGACGCCGATCTGTTCGAACGCGACCGAACCGTCTTTCCAGTTGTTGATCCGCGCATCGCGGCGCTCCCACTGCACCTGGTCGTACGGGTGGGTGCCCGGCGACGTGAAATGACGGCTGATCTCGATGGCGAGACGGTCCGGCGCCAGTGACATATGGAGCTCCTTAGGGGGACGAATAGACGGTAACGATATGAGTGGACGACCACAAGATGTGGTGGTGAGGGAGTCCCCTTGCCCGCACCAACCACAAGTGGTTGTAAGATTACAGCACTGTAGTTACACCCGTGTCAATGCTATCCGCGAGATTCACTCAAATTCCCGTGAATCGTCCGGTCGGACGGCCAGCGGCGGTGCGAGGTCGCAGGTTTAGAGTCTCCCTACCCCGCAGTGATGCCTGCTTGCTATAGGCAGTCACTGCCCATCCGCGCCTCACACCGCTGCTAGCTACGGGCGTGAACGTTAGAGCCTCCCGCCTGTGGGGAGGAAGGGGTAAAACCACTGAATATGAGCTGAATTCACTGGGGACAGAAGATGAATAGGCAGTGTTTATGCACAGATATCCACAGGCTGAAGACCACCACCCGGGATGAGTGCCTGCTGAGAGCCCAGATCTAAGGTTGGTCGCGGGGAGGACCGCCAGATGGAGCAACCGGGCCGGATCGACGACGACGACGACGAGTTTCGGCCCGATGTCGAAGGTCTGCGGGCCATCGCGGTCATTGCCGTCATCTTGTTTCACGCCAGGATCGCTCGGTTTGCCGGCGGGTTCGTCGGCGTCGACGTGTTCTTCGTGCTCTCCGGTTTTCTGATCACACGACTGCTCCTGCGTGAGGTCGCCTCGACCGGCACGATCTCGTTGCCACGATTCTGGGCACGGCGCGCCCGGCGTCTGTTGCCGGCATCGTGCGTCGTCGTGGTCGTCACGGTGATCGCGTCACAGGTGCTCCTGTCGCCGATCGCCCAGCGACCGTTGGCCACCGACGCGGTTGCCGCCGGTGGCTTCGTCATCAACTTCGTGTTCGCAGCCAGGCTCGGCGACTACTTCGCCTCGCAACTCGGGCGCACGCCGTCTCCCCTGTTGCACTTCTGGTCGCTCGCCGTCGAGGAGCAGTTCTACCTGTTCTGGCCGCTCGCGCTGTTGGGCCTGCACCGACGACCTCGCCGGTATCGGCGGCTGGTCACCGTGATGATGATCGTGGTAGCGATCGCCTCGTTCGTCACGTGCGTGTGGATGACGCGCACCCATCCGACCGGCGCGTTCTATCTCCTGCCGGCGCGGATGTGGGAGCTCGCCGTCGGCGGGCTCGTGGCTGTTGCCGGTCCGGCTTGGCGACTGGTGTCGCCCACCGCGCGAGCCATCGCCGCGTGGGTCGGTGTCGCCGGCGTCGCAACGGCGGTCGTCACCTTCGACAGCTCGGTGGCGTTCCCCGGCTCGGCAGCATTGCTGCCGGTACTCGGCACCGCATTGATCATCGTCTCCGGCGGCCCCGACGCCGCGTCATTCGCGCCGATTGCCGTGCTCCGTCACCAATCACTGCAATGGATCGGGCGTCGCTCCTATGCGATCTATCTCTGGCATTGGCCCGCGCTGGTGCTTGCCGAGGCGAAGTGGGGCCCGCTTTCGCTCGCGCAACGATTCATGGCGATCGCCGTTGCGATTGGCCTGGCCGCCATGTCATTGAGATTGGTCGAAGATCCCGTTCGACATTCCACCTGGGTCGCATCGAGCCCGCGACGCGGTCTCGCCCTCGGTGCGTCGCTGTGCGCGACCGTGCTCGTCGTCGGGGCGATCTCGCTCGCGCTTCCAAGACGACTCGACGCAGGCACGGTCGCCGCAGCACCGAATCTCGGCCTCGTCACGCCAACATCGACCACCATCCCTGCCGGAGGACTTCCGACCGCCGTTGGCGGCAGGGCGACGCCGGCCCTGCCGCTGACGGCTGCCGATCTGCCCGGCCTGCTCGCCGCCAACAAGGTGGTCCTCGAGCAAGGCCTCACGACAACTGCGGTTCCCAGCAACATGCGGCCGTCCCTCGCCAAGCTGTTCGACGACCGGCCGGCCGTCTACGGCGACGGTTGCGTGGCCATCGGCGTGGATGATCACCTCAACCCGTGCCGCTATGGCAACACATCGTCGTCGATCAAGATCGTGTTGTTCGGTGACTCGCACGCGGCGCAGTGGTTCCCACCGTTGCAGACCATCGCAGCGCGCAATGGGTTCGAACTGATCGTTCTCGCCAAAGGAGGCTGCCCGGCGGCAACGGTGTCGATCCCGACCGCGACCCTCGCCCGCACGTGTCCGATCTGGCGCGACAAGGCAGTGCAGTTCATCGCCTCCGAACATCCCGACTTGATCATCGTCACCGGCTCGCGCCACTACCCGAACACCGATCAGGAGTGGCAGACGGGGTTCGCCACCACGCTCGGCCGGCTGAAGGGACTCTCCCCGCGGCTGTTGGTGTTGGGCGACAACCCTGCCTCGCGCGCGGATCCGGCCACCTGTCTGTCGGCTCACCTCACCGATGTCGGCGCCTGCGACAACACCCGAGCCAAGGCGATCGAATCGGGCAAGCTCGACGCTGAGCGCACGGTCGCCGCTCAGGATGGCGCACGATTCGTCGACACATCGGACTGGTTGTGCACCGACACGCAGTGCCCCGTGATCATCGGCGACATCTTGATGTTCCGCGACATCAACCATCTCACGACCATCGCCGCCGAGTGGTTCACGCCGATGATCGACGCCGTGGTCATGCCATATCTCCACGGCACCTGACTCACTCGCGTGCAGCAGGCCTCCGGCCGAGAATGCCGATCCGCCCCTATCATCGCAACGATGCGCCGGCTGTTCGACCACCCGACGGATCATGTGACCGTCCGCGAGGCCTATGACGTCGAGCGACCTCGACCCGACAACCGACCGTGGCTCGGGATCTGCATGGTCTCGAGCATCGACGGCTCGACCGTCGTCGACAGCAACTCGCGTGGCTTGTCGAGCAAGGCCGACCAAGAGGTCTTGCTGACCTTGCGCGATCTCGCCGACGTGCTGATCGTCGGCGCCGCAACGGTGCGCATCGAGGGTTACGGTCCACCCCGCAAACGCGGTCAACGCGTCGGCGTGGTCAGCCGCAAGGGAGACGTCGATGCGACCAGCGCGCTGTTCACCAGTGGGGCGGGCTTTTTGATCCTGCCCGACGACGCCCCGCCGACGTCGGTCGACTCGGTGCGCGCCGGCCTCGGTGACGTGGATCTTGCCGCTGCGCTGTCGCAGTTGGACGCAGACTTCGTGCAAGCCGAAGGCGGGGCCTTGTTGAACGGCGCGCTCGCCGCCGCCGATCTGATCGACGAGCTGAACCTGACGTTGTCGCCGATGCTGGCAAGTGGCAACGGGCCACGTGTGACCAGCGGCCCGACACAGCTCGCCCGCAGGATGCGCTTGTCGCACGTCCTCGAAGACGACGACTTCTTGTTCACCCGGTACGTGCGGGCGACGTGACCCCTAGGTGCTCTGCAGCTTCTTCAGCAGCACGAGTTCGCGCTGAAAGTCGGCCGCAGCATCGAAGTTCTTGTACACGCTGGCAAACCGTAGATAGGCCACGACATCGACGGAACGCAACCGTTCCAACACTTCGAGACCCACTTCGGCACTGGTGATCTCGTTGCCCTGCAGTCGCGAATGATCCTCGAGATCAATGCTCAGTTGCTCGATCTGTTCGGCGGTCACCGGCCGGCCCTTGGAGGCCGAGGTGACGCCGGCGACGATCTTGGAACGGTCGAACGGTTCGCGTGAGCCATGGCTCTTGACCACGACGAGTTGCACCTCTTCGAGACGTTCGTAGGTCGTGAAGCGATGCTGGCAGCTGGCGCAAAGGCGACGGCGACGGATCGAGGAGCCCTCTTCGGCCTCACGCGAGTCGATCACCTTGGTGTCGTCGGTTCGGCATCTCGGACAGCGCATAAGCGCCCGAGGTTACCGGATGCCTTTACGGCAGCACGAGCGGCTGCGAGATCTGAAGACGGGTACCACCGTTGGTGGACACGAGCGCGTCAACGTAGTCGGCCAGGGCGGTGTGGCCGTGGAAGCGCTGGCCGATCGACCACAACGTGTCGCCCGCTTGGACGATGTAGACGTTGTCGGCGATGGGCGCACCAGTTGCCGCTGCGGATACGGGGCGAATCGCGGAGGCGGAGGCAGGAGCGCCCCCACGATTCGCCACGACGTGGCCGGCGCCGATGAACAGCACCAGCACGATTGCGGCCAAGGTGAGCATGGCCATGAGACGGCGTCGAGCGTAAACCTGCCAAATGGGTCGACGGTCGCCGAACTGGCCAGGAATGACGACTGCGATGGCCATGATTGCCCTTTCGTGGTTGGGTTCGTGGTTGCGGCGACTTGAGAAGACTCGGACTCGATCGAACACACGTTGCTCGAACGACTGTTCGTAGCATGCCACGAACGAGTGTTCGTCGTCAACCCCTCATCGAACATTTGTTCCACGAACGAATGTTTGACCTGGCGCACGAACATGCGTACGCTATGCGCATGTCCGAACAACTCACCGCCCGCCAACGTGGCATCCTCGACATGATCGAAACCAGCATGCGCGAACGCGGCTATCCGCCCAGCGTCCGCGAGATCGGTGAAGCGGTGGGGCTCACCTCCCCCTCCACGGTGCACAGCCATCTGGCGTCATTGCAGCGCATGGGCTACTTGAAGCGAAACCCGACGAAGCCGCGGGCGATCGAAGTGCGCTTCGATCCGTCATCGGGCGCGGCCATCGAGCGCCGGCCTGTTCGTCACGTGCCGCTGGTCGGCGACGTGGCGGCCGGCACCGACGTGCTCGCTCAAGAGAACGTCGAAGAACTGTTCCCCTTGCCCGAAGACTTCACGGGTACCGGCGATCTGTTCATGCTTCGCGTTCGTGGCGACTCGATGATCGACATCGGCATCATGGATGGCGACTTCGTCGTCGCCCGCGCCCAAACCACTGCGGTCAATGGCGAGATCGTCATCGCCGGCATTCCGGGCGAAGAGGCCACTGTCAAGACGTTCCAGCGCAAGGGGTCGACGATCTCATTGATCCCGGCCAACTCGCGGCTCCAGCCGATGGTCTTCGATGCCGATCAGGTGCAGATCTTCGGCAGGGTCGTCACCGTGATGCGCCGCCTCTAGTCGTCGTCATCTTCCGGTACTGCCCAGCCGCCCGTCGGTGGTGGCGGCGGAGGTACGGACGATGATGGTGGCGGCGGCGGCGGAGCCATCGACGGCGGGGCGAATCCGCTGCCCGGCGGTTGGTCGGGGTAGCGAATCGGTGGCGCCGACGGCACCACGTACGGCTGCGGTGGTGGCGGAGGTTCGACGCGCCAGCCGGGATGTTTCGGCGGCGCCGGCGGGCCGGTGGGTGCAGGAGCATACGGAGACGGTGCCCACGGCGTGATCGGCCCGGCCGGGGGGACGTGAGCCCCGGCCGGTGCGAACTCCGGCCGGCGGTGGCGCAGGCCGAGCAGCAAGAAGGTCAGACCGAGCACAAAGCCACCGAGGGCGATCGAGCCACCGATGGTCTTGAGCAGGTCGCTGTCGTCTTTCGGGTTCTTGCCGATGGAGACGGCGAAATCCGATTCGTCGGATACGACGTTCAGTCGGTAGTCGCCCGCGTCGGCGATCTTGACCGTGCGGTAGCCGACGCCGACGTACCCGGACACGTTGTACGAAGCCGTTGTGCCTCGCTGCAGATCGACCTCGGTCCCGCTGCTGCTGACGGCCAACGTCAGCGACACCTTCGGAAGCTTGTCGCCGGTGTGCGCGTAGCTCGCTCCATTGGCTTGACAATCGCCGCCGAGATCGCTGACCTTGCCTTTCGTCTCGAGGTAGATCGTGAAGGTCGCTGGCTTGTCGAACACCAGCGTCGTCGTGCATCCGACTGGGGCGCGGGCCAACGCCTTCACCGCCGACTCATAGTTCGACATGCTCTTGGCCACCACTGCCCCACCGCCGAGCACGCCGACGATCAGCACGATCAACCCGAAGATGATCAAACCCTTGTGTCGCTTGCGCTTTGGCGCGGGGGCTGCAGGTGGAGGCGGCTGGAACATTTGTGGCTCTTGAGGTTGATACGACATCACAACACCCCCAGTCGCCTAGCGACCAGCTCGATTCGGTCATCAGGTTGTACCACGGCAGCCCGCACGTTCTGTGCACCGCCCGCCCCATAGAAATCTCCCGGGCTCACCAACGCCCCTCCCTGTCGAGCCAATCGCTCGGCAAACTCCCAGCCGTCGCCGGCGTCGAACCACAAGTAGAAGCCCCCAGCGGGCATGGAAATCTCGACACCCGACCACGCCGAGAGCACCTTGCCGAGACGTTCGAGCCTGCCTCGATACCGGTCGCGCTGGACGGCGACGTGCGCGTCGTCGCCGAGGGCGACCGCCGCCGCGGCTTGCGCGGGACCGGGAACCAACATGCCGACGTGCTTGCGCACCTCTTTCAAGTAGTTGACGATCTCGGCATCACCGGCGTAGAAGCCGACACGCAGACCGGCAAGGTTCGAGCGCTTCGACAGCGAATGAACGGCCACGACACCGTCGAATCCGTGATGCAGGATCGTGCTCGCCGGACCGTCCCAGATGAACTCGACGTAACACTCGTCGCTGAAGACGGGCACGCCGTGGCGACGGCCCCAAGCCGCCGCCTCGCCAAGATCGGTGAGCGCCCCGGTGGGATTCGATGGGCTGTTGACCCACAGCATCACGGCACGAGCAGCATCGGCTGCGCTGATCGCGGCGAAGTCGAGGGCTCCGTCTGCTCGGCAAGCAACCGGTACCGCGCGGCAACCTGCCAAGGTCGCCCCCATCTCGTACGTCGGGTAGGCAACAGCCGGGAACAGCACGGTGTCTTTCGATGGAGTGCGCAGCCGGAGGTAGTGAGGGGTCGTGGCGACGAACTCCTTGGTCCCGATACACGCGGCGAGCTGCGACATCGGCACATCGAGGTCGAATCGCCTGGTCAACCAGGCACGAATGGCCTGCCGCAACACTTCGCTGCCGATGCTGGGCGGATACCCGCGTTCCGCATTCGACGTCGAGAGGGCAGCGATCACACTGTCGATCGGGGGATCACACGGCGTGCCGATCGACAGATCGACGACACCACCCTCCCAAGCCTGGGCAATCGGCACGAGACGATCGAGCCGATCGTACGGGTACGGGGGTGGGACGAATCCGCCGGAGTCAACCATCAAGTCACCATCCTGCCCGATCGGCACCGACCACCAACAACGGTGTGGTCAGGCGTGGGTGACGACGAACTCGGCCAGACGCCCAGCCGACGCATCGGCGAGGCGCGCCCGCACTCGCACGCCGTCGTCTTCGTGACAGGTGGACAGGACTTCACCCTCGCGATGCACTGCCGCCAACAGGTCACCACGGTCGTACGGGATGAGCAACTCGACCACCTTGCTGAGGCTGCGAAGCCGATCGCCGAGCGTGTGCAGGAACACGTCGATGCCTTCGCCAGTCACCGCGCTGACCGAGACAGAGCCTTCGTGTCGATGCACGAACTCGGACGCAACCTCGGGCGCGGCATCGCACTTGTTGAACACCAACAGCTCGGGGAGGTGCGCGGCGCCGATCTCTGTCAGCACCTCGCGCACGGCAACGATCTGTCCGTCGGGATCAGGAGAGGTGCAGTCGACGACATGCACGAGGTAGTCGCCACGTCCGGCGACCTCGAGGGTGCTCTTGAACGCTTCGACAAGACCATGTGGAAGGTTGCGAACGAAACCGACCGTGTCGGTGATCAACACGGGCTCGCCACCGGGCAGCGACAGCCGTCGCGTTGTCGGATCGAGGGTGGCGAAAAGCCGGTCCTCGACCAGCACTCCGGCATGGGTGAGGAAGTTCAGCAGCGTTGACTTGCCGGCGTTGGTGTAGCCGACGATGGTCACCGCGGCGAGGCCGCTGCGGCTGCGGCTCTTTCGTTGCAGTTCGCGTGTCGCCGACAGTTCTTTCAGGTCGGACACCAACTTGGAGATGCGCTTCATGATTCGTCGGCGATCGACCTCGAGCTTGGTTTCACCGGCTCCGAACCTGGAGCCGACGCCGCCGCGCTGCTGTGACAACTTGGCGCTCGACCCGCGGCGCAGTCGCGGAAGGCGATATCGCAAGAGGGCGAGCTCGACTTGCGCCTTGCCCTCCAGGGTGTGGGCGTTCTGGGCGAAGATGTCGAGGATCACCGCGGTGCGGTCGATTGCCGTGCGGCCGAGCACCTTCTCGAGGTTGAACTGTTGGGCAGGGGTGAGCTCGTTCTCGAACACGACCGTGTCGGCGTCGACGGCGAGGCAGATGTCTTTCAACTCGTCGACCTTGCCCTTGCCGATGAACCACGTGTGATCGGGGTGATCCCGTCGTTGCACCATTCGGCCTGCCTCGTCGGCACCGGCCGTGTCGATCAACAACGCCAACTCGTCGAGGCTTGCTTCGGTCTCGGCGTCGGTGTGCCCTGGCAGCGTGACGCCCACCAACACGATCTGCTCGCGCTTGGTGCGCTCGATCAGCGTTGCGCCGAGTGCTTCGTTGTAAGGCGTCGACATGGCTCCCTTGCTGCTGCGGCCGCTAGACACGAACCTGGATCGCACCGATGAACACGGCTGGACCCACGAGCGTGACATGCCCGTTCTCGGGGTGATGCAAACGTACCTTGGCATCTCCGCCATCCATGTGCACGATGATTTCTTCGAGCCCGTCCGGAACGAGACCCCACGTCACCGCCGCCCAGGCGCTGGCGCACGCACCCGTGCCACACGCCTCGGTGATGCCGGCGCCGCGTTCATGCACGCGCATCGTGATCGCATGCGGCTCTGGGCCGACCTCGACCAACTCGAGATTGACGTTGGGCACCTTCTCGCCGAGGCTGAGCAGATCGACGATCGACACGTCGTCGACCGCGACCACTGCATGGGGATTGCCGACGCTGAGATGGCTGACAGGCCGCAGCGGATCCGTGCCGATTCGGTGCCAATCGAGGGGTTCTTCGATGGACGTGACCGTGCCCATGTCGACCGCTGCCTCGATGACGTCGGGATCGTCGGTGGCGTAGAGGGTGACAAGCCGCTCGCCGGCGTCAGTGAGGATGTGTTGCGGAATCAGGTCGCCACGGCGGCGAGCCAACGCCTGGGCAAAGCAACGGATGCCATTCCCACTCATTTCAGCCGACGACCCGTCGGCGTTGTACAACGACATACGGGCAGCGAAGCCCGGCTCGCTCTCCCCCACCAGCAATCCATCGGCGCCAATGCCGCGGCGACGATCACACAGGCGGCGGGCCAGGGCAGACAGATCGTCGACGTGCGGGTGGAACACGACGAGGAAGTCGTTGCCCAATCCGTGATGTTTCGTCAGTTCGAGGTCTGCCATGCACGTTCCAACACCGGCAGCGCCGTGGCCACCGGATCGTCGTCGATCGCAATCCAGCGTATGCGCGGGTCGCGACGGAACCACCGCTCCTGACGCACGGCAAACTGCCGAGTGCGTGTGATCGTTGTCTCGATGGCTGACTCGAGCGAGCACGCGCCGCCAAGGAAGTCGAGGATCTCCTTGTAGCCCAGTGCTTGGCGGGCCGTGCGCGAGATCGGGCCCTGGGCGAGCGATTCGACCTCGGCGACCAAACCGTTGTCGATCATCCGATGAACCCGCTCGACAATTCGCTTCGCCAACACCGGTCGCGGCCAACGCAGGCCGAACTGCACGAACGGCACCGGCAGATAGGTATCGACGCCTGGGCCGTACGAACTGAACGGGCGACCACCGCCGAGGGTGACCTCCATGGCACGTACAACCCGCCGAACATTGGTTGGCTCCATCTTCGCGGCAGCGGCAGGATCGAGTTCGCTGAGTCGTCGATGAAGGGCCTCGATGCCATCGGTCGTGACTATTGCATCGAGCTCGGCGCGCACTTCTGGCCAACGCCCGGGCACTTCCAGCTGGTCGGTGATGCTGCGCAAGTACAACCCGGTGCCTGCGACCAGCAGGGCGCGTCGATCGCGCCCGACGATCGACGCGAGCGCCTGTCGAGCGGTGCCGGCGAAGTCGGCAACGGTGTACTCCTCCGACGCGTCGACGAGATCGAGACAGTGATGAGCGACAGCGACGCGGTCGGCGGCAGACGGCTTGGCGGTGCCGATGTCCATCCCGCGGTAGACCTGCATGGCATCGACCACGACAACTTCGGCGTCGGAGTGGCGGCCGGCGAGCGCCATGGCAACGTCACTCTTGCCAGACGCCGTCGGCCCGAGGATGACCAGTGGCAGAGGGTTGATCACCCGGCGAGCACGGCGATGCGCCGCTTGTGCTGTGGCTCGGCCAGCAACTCGACGAACCGGCCGGCCAGGTGATGCGGCGCGGCGCGAGTGATCTCGACCGACGCATACGCACCGGCGCGCAGGGATTGCGGCGGGGTGAAGTGCACCAGCTTGTTCTGTCGAGTACGGCCCGATAACACCGACGGATCCTTCTTGCTCGGGCCCTCGACGAGCACCTCTTCGATGCGACCGACCCGGGCTTCGTGCTTGCGCAGAGCGCTGTGCTCGACCACGACTCGCAACCGCTGGAAGCGCTCGGCGGCAATCGATGGCTCGACGAATTGAGCCGTGAGCTCGGCGGCCTCGGTGCCCGGGCGCGGCGAGAAGATGAAGGTGTAGGCGAAGTCGTACTCGGCCGCGGCGACGACCTCGAGGGTGGCGGCGAAGTCGTCGTTGGTCTCGCCCGGAAAGCCGACGATGATGTCGGTCGACACGGCGAGGTCGGCGACCACCGCCCGCCCGGCAGCAAGCCGTTCGAGGTAGCGCTGGGCGGTGTACCCGCGATGCATGGCAGCGAGCAAGCGATCGCTGCCGGATTGCAGCGGGTAGTGGAGGTGCTCGCACACCGCCGCTGTCGTTGCCATTGCTGCGAACGTCTCGACGCGCATGTCTTTGGGGTGGGGGCTGGTGAACCGGACGCGTTGAATGCCGTCGACATTGCCGACGGCGGCGAGCAACTCGGCGAACATCGGACGCAGCCGAGCATCGGAGTCGCCGGCCTGACGGGCGGCGACCTGCAGGTCACGTCCATAGCTGTTGACGTTCTGGCCGAGCAGCGTGACCTCGCTGACGCCCTCGGACGCCAGCCGAGTGACTTCGGCGATCACGTCTGCGAACGGTCGGCTGATCTCAGCGCCACGCACGGCCGGCACGATGCAGAACGCACACGAGTTGTCGCAGCCGATCTGGATCGTGACCCAAGCGTTGTAGGTGGTCTCACGCCGCGCTGGAAGTGCACTCGGGAACATGGCCTGATCGTCGAGCACCGCCTCGTCGAGGATCTCGGTGACCGGCCCGCTGTGGCGAGCCTGGTCGATGAGCTCGGCGGTGCGATGCACGTTGTGCGTGCCGAGAACGACGTCGACGTACGGGGCCTTGCGCCGAACCAGATCTCGATCCTTCTGCGCCAGGCAGCCGGCGACCACGATCTGGCGGCCTTCGCGCTGTTCTTTCCACGGCTTCAGCCAACCGAGCGTGCCGTACAGCTTGTTGTCGGCGTTCTCGCGAATGCAGCACGTGTTGAGCACGACCACATCGGCGTCGGCTTGGTCGGTGACCTCGACGTACCCGTCGCCCTCCAACAAGCCGGCGATGCGCTCGGAGTCGTGCTCGTTCATCTGACACCCGAAGGTGTGGACGAGATAACCGCGGGTCACGGGCGCAAGGCTATCGGTGCAGCGCCACGCGGCGCCGAAGGTTACGTGCCGTTGGTCGAGGCGCTGGATCGTCGCCAACCCAGCGCCTCGAAGGGCCTCACTCGATGACGATGGGCTCTTCGTCGGCCGGGGTGAACTCGGGTGCGTCCTGACCGATACCCGCTTCGACACGCACCTTCTCGGAGACCTCGACCATGATCTCGGGGTTGTCGGCCAAGAAGCCCTTGGCGTTCTCGCGGCCCTGACCGAGCTGCTCACCCTCGTACGTGAACCATGCCCCCGACTTCTTGATGATGCCCATGTCGACGGCAATGTCGAGCAGCGTGCCCTCGCGGCTGATGCCCTTGCCGTACATGATGTCGAACTCGGCTTGGCGGAACGGCGGGGCAACCTTGTTCTTGACCACCTTGACCCGCGTGCGGTTCCCGACGATCTCGGCACCATCTTTGATGCTCTCGATACGACGAATGTCGAGACGCACCGACGAGTAGAACTTCAACGCCCGACCGCCAGGGGTGATCTCTGGAGAGCCGAACATCACGCCGATCTTTTCGCGCAGC
This sequence comes from Ilumatobacteraceae bacterium, assembly GCA_025358075.1. Taxonomy (GTDB): domain Bacteria; phylum Actinomycetota; class Acidimicrobiia; order Acidimicrobiales; family Ilumatobacteraceae; genus JAENVT01. The sequence continues at coordinate 3,904 of JANYKU010000005.1, read as the reverse complement.
TGGTTGATGAAGATGGCGATCGTGTTGGTGCGACTGAGGTTGGCGGTGAGCTTGCGCAACGCTTGGCTCATCAACCGGGCCTGCAGCCCGACGTGGGTATCGCCCATCTCGCCCTCGATCTCGGCACGGGGCGTGAGCGCTGCAACCGAGTCGATGACGACGACGTCGACGGCGCCGGAACGCACCAGCATGTCGACGATCTCGAGTGCTTGCTCGCCGGTGTCGGGTTGGCTGATCAACAACTGGTCGATGTCGACGCCGATGGCGCTGGCGTACACCGGATCCATGGCGTGCTCGGCATCGATGTAGGCACAGATGCCACCGTTGCGTTGCGCCTCGGCAACGACGTGCATGGCCAGCGTGGACTTGCCCGACGACTCTGGGCCGAAGATCTCGACCACGCGCCCACGGGGCAACCCGCCGACGCCCAGGGCGAGATCGAGGGACAGCGCCCCGGTCTGGATGGCCTCGATGCCCATCGAGGTCTTCTCGCCCATCCTCATGATGGAGCCTTTCCCGAACTGCTTGTCGATGGCTGCCAACGCCACCTCGAGTGCCTTTTCGCGATCGTTGCTCACTGTCGTTCTCCGTTTCCTGCCTGATGCATGTGGGATCTTGCTGTTGTGGAGGCCGAGTCGCACGACCTCGATTGCGATGACGGGCACCATACGGAAGGGGTGTGACACGGTTTCCCGAACACCGGATTCGGATGGTGGTGAGCGTCTGGCATTGTTCGAACGACAGCAGTGTAACTACGAACAGCCGTTCGATCAAGCATTACCGCGACGTCGAGCGTGCCACCGCTTGCGCATCGACCGCGGCGGCCGCCTCGGCCAGTTCCGCGGCCTCGGGGCGATGTACCGCGAGATCGAACGCCAGCCACATCGTGTACGTGAGTGGGTAGATCACGATCGGCATGAACACGGCGACACCAATCAACGACAGCACCATCGAAGCGACGGGTATGTCGGGTGAGGTCATCACGAAGCCGATCGTCATCCCGATCGCCAACGCGAGGAAGGTCAGCGTGGTGTTGATCGCGACGGCGCTGAGCTCGAAGCCTTCTTCGCGCCGCCAGCGAATGCCACATGTTCGGCACCGTTCGTACTTGCCGAGCCATCTTCTGATGAACGTTCGCCGCGCTCCGCACCACGGGCAATGCACCACCGCCGCACGACGCATCATCCGACCGAACGACGGATCTTTCGAAGGCATCTCCCTCACCCTAGAGACAACCGTGAGTTCATCGGCCAAACTAACGACGTGCGCCGAACCCTCGCTGGTCTCATCTTTGGTCTTGCATATGTGTGCGCCAGCCTGGCCATCAGTGGGTGGCTGCTTCAACGCAGCGCCTTCGACCCGAGCCGCACGGGTGATCTCTCGGGCATCGTCATGCAAGACAGCCGCATCAAGACTCAGATCTCAGACACGATTGCCGATGCCGTCGCCTCGCAGCGCGGTCTCGACAAAGAGACCGTACGCCGGACCGTGAATGCGGTCGCAGGCACCCGCGAGGGCGCCGCGCTGCTCGGTCAAGTGCTCCACGATGCACACGCCCGGTTGATCGGTCAGTTGAGAGGTCCGGTGCGCATCACGGGCGCGCAGATGGCGCTCGTCGTGCGCAATCAGGCGGTGGCCGACATGCCCTCGATCACGCTGCCGGTCCCGCGGGTCACGGCGCTCGACCGGATCCGGCGGATCCTTCACTGGATGGTGCCGTTCTGCGCCCTCTTCGCCGTTGGGTTCTTCGTGATCGGGTTCATGCTCCACCCCAACCGAGCCGCGCTCATACACAGCCTCGGGTACGGCATGCTCCTCCTCGCACTACTGATCGTCGTGCTGGGTTACATCGTTCCGCGCTTCGTCGTGCCGAGCCTCAGCGACAGCATTTGGGCAGATGTACCGGCGCGCCTCGCCAACGACTCGCTTCCGCTGCTCGTCGGGTTGGCGATCGTGTTCGGTGGCGGCGGCATGATGTTGCTCGTTGGCACCGGGCTGCTGCGGCGCAGACGCCGTTGGAACGCGCCGGTCAGCACCTATCGGTATCGCGAAGAGCGTCGCTGGGGCTAGCGACGACGAGCGGTGTTCAGCTCACCAGTTCGGCGACGAACTCGGCGAACACATCGGAGTAGTGCATCGCGTCGGATTCGCTGTGCATCACCGAGATCAACCACTGCTCGTCGAGACCCGGCGGCAGCAGCACACCGCGGTTGATGCCGTGCATCCACTGTGCGAACGCCAGGTCGAAATCGGTGGCCTTGTAATCGCGGTAGTTCTGGATCGGCGTCGGCGCCCACGTGACGCAACCCTTCGCGCCGAACTGCACGGTGTGTGCCGGCAGGTCGGCGTCGTCGATCGTCTTCTGACACGCATCGAGCACGCGCCGGTTGAGGGCGATCGTCGACTGAGTGACCTCGGGAGTGCACACCTCACTGAGCACCGCCTTGGCAGCAGCCATGCACAGCGGGTTGCCGTTGTAGGTGCCGAGGTGCAGCACCTTGCCAGTGGTGATCTGATCCATGCATTCCTGCGAGCCACCGAAGGCACCCAGTGGCAATCCACCGCCGATGCTCTTCGCCAACGCCACGAGGTCGGGCTGCACGCCGACTGCGCCAGTGGCCCCGCCCCAGCCGGCGGTGATGCCGGTCTTCACTTCGTCGAAGATCAGCATCGTGCCGTACTTGCGCGTGATCTCGCGCACCGCCTGCAAGTAGCCGGGCTGCGGGAGGCAGATGCCGATGTTCTCCATGACCGGCTCGACGATGAAGCAGGCAACATCGCGACCGGCCAACGCTTTCTCGAGGAGCTCGGGTCGGTTGTACGGAATGACCTTGGTGTCACCCAGCACAGCGCGAGTGATGCCGGCGGTTGACGGGATGGATCGCGGATCGTCGACCGGGCCGGCCTCGCTGAGCGGAGGCTTCATCGAGATCATGACCTCGTCGTGGTGACCGTGGTAGCCGCCCTCGACCTTGACGATCTTGTCGCGGCCGGTCAGACCACGAGCGACGCGGATGGCGTCCATCGTCGCCTCGGTGCCGCTGTTGGTGAACCGCCACATCGGAAGGTTGTAGCGAGCAGCGAGCATCTCGGCGACGTCGGAGTTCAGCTCGCACGGCGTGACGAAGAGGGTGCCGTCGTCGAGTTGGCGGTCGACGGCCCGACGCACGATGGGGTTGCAGTGCCCGGAGAAGAGGGCACCGAAGCCCATGTCGAAATCGATGTAGCGATTGCCGTCGACGTCTTCCATCCATGACGCGTGTGCTTTGCGGACGACGATCGGATGCGGGTCGTAGGCCTGGAAGCTCGATGGCACGCCCATGGGCATGACCTTGCGAGCCCGCTCGGTGGCCTTCATCGAGCCAGCGGTGCGCTTGATGTATTCACCGAGCTCGCGTTGGGTGATTTGCCGGGCGCGGCCGGCTAACTGGCGGGTGTCGATGGATTCCATTGCTCTCATTCAATTCTCCAAGCGGATTTCGTTCCCGCAAGCCTAGCTCACCACGGAATCCGTCGTGAACGGCCGAACCTCAACCCCGGTCTCAGAACGAAGTGTGGAAGTTGTTCGACGGTGTGGCACACTTGGAGACCTACATGGTGGCCGTAGTTCAGCTGGTAGAGCGCCAGTTTGTGGTACTGGATGTCGCGGGTTCGAGCCCCGTCGGTCACCCCAATCGATCAGTTCGGGGGCACTTCGGTGCCCCTACACTGCTCGGAGTCGAGGCTCCGGCCTGGGCGATGCGCCTCTAGCTCAACGGCAGAGCAACGGACTCTTAATCCGCAGGTTCTGGGTTCGAAACCCAGGGGGCGCACCAAGAAGCACCAGGTCAGAGTGGATATTTGACTGAGCACCAGAAGCGTCTCGGATCTCCATCCCATATTTATCCCATATTTTGTGATACTG
>JANYKU010000176.1 GCA_025358075.1 Ilumatobacteraceae bacterium | reverse complement strand
CAGATCGACGCGTTCGAACGCGTCGATCTGCGCCGCGTAGGTCAGCGTGACGCCGATGTCGTCGAGGCCATCGAGCAATGCGCGGCGCCGCTCCGCGTCGATCTCGAACGCAACGATGCGGCCGCTGGGAGTCGTCACCACCTGACCAACGAGGTCGACCGTCATCGTCGGCTGGCCGCTTCCCTCCAGCTCGGCCACGATTCGAGCGACCTCGTCGGCCGCAAGAACGATCGTCAGCAATCCGTTCTGGAACGAGTTCTGTCGAAAGATGTCACCGAAGCTCGGTGCGATCACCACTCGAAAACCGAACGACGCCAACGCCCAGACCGCGTGCTCGCGTGAACTGCCACACCCGAAGTTCTCGCCGGCCACCAACACCACTGCGCCCTCGTACCGCTGCTGGTTCAGTGGGAACGCAGGGTCAGGCTGCCCGTCGGGCAGGCATCGCCACGACTCGAACAAGTACTCACCGAGCTCGTCGGGCGGGTGCTCGATGAGGCGGTTGATCCGGATCAGCACATCGGTGTCGATGTTGGCGCGGGGCACCGCGACGCCAATCCCGCTGACGGTCGTGATCGGGTTCACGGCGTGGTCTCGCGCAAGCGACGGGCATCGGTGATCACACCGGTCACCGCGGCGGCGGCAGCCAGCGCCGGGCTGGCGAGATGGGTCCGCGCTCCCGGCCCCTGACGACCCACGAAGTTGCGATTGCTGGTCGACACCGAGCGCTGGCCGGGGCCGACCACCTCGCCGTTGGCAGCAAGGCACATCGAGCAACCCGGTTCACGCCAGTCGAAACCGGCCGAACGGAACACGTCGTCGAGTCCTTCCGCCTCGGCCGCACGTTTGACGTCGACCGAGCCGGGCACGACCCACGCATGCACGCCAGGCGCGACATGCCGACCCCTGACGATGTCCGCGGCCTCGCGCAGATCGGACAGCCGGCTGTTGGCGCACGAGCCGATGAACACCCAATCGACCGCCAAACCCTGCATCTCCTGGCCGGGCTGCAGGCCCATGTAGTTCAGCGCCGCCTCCATCGCCGCGCGTCGCGCCGGGTCGTGTTCCGCGGCGGGATCGGGAACGCGACCCGTGACATCGACCACCTGCTCGGGGTTGGTGCCCCACGTGATCTGTGGCACCAAGTCGGTTAGGTCGAGCACGTGCTCGGCATCGAAGCTCGCGCCAGGATCGCTCGGTAGCGTTCGCCAGGCAGCCACCGCCAGATCGAACAGCCGGCCCGACGGCGCCATCGGCCGGCCGGCGAGGTACTGGTACGTGGTGTCGTCGGGCGCAACCATTCCGATCTTGGCGCCCATCTCGATCGACATGTTGCACAGTGTGAGCCGCTCTTCCACCGACAAGGCGGCCACCGCCGCGCCGGCCCATTCGACGGCATGTCCTCGCCCCGCTGCCACACCGAGCCGGCCGATGGCGTGCAGCACCATGTCCTTCGCGGTCACCGCCGATGAACGACGGCCCTCGAAACGGATGCGCATCGTACGCGGCCGCTGCTGCCGGATCGTCTGTGTCGCCAGCACATGAGTCGCCTCGCTGGCGCCGACGCCGAACGCCAACGCGCCCATCCCACCATGAGTGCACGTATGGCTGTCGGCGCACACGATCAGCATTCCCGGATGCGTCATGCCCAGCTCCGGGCCGATCACGTGCACGATGCCCTGACCCGATTGCCCGAGATCGAACAACCGAATGCCGGCATCTGCACAGCGACGGCGCATCTCGCGCAGCAATCGTCCGCCCGTCGGATTGGTGTCGGTCACTCGCCCCGGAACGCTGGCAACCGCGTGGTCGGGAGTGGCAAACGTCAGATCCGGCCGGCGAACTCGGCGGCCGTCGCGGGCAAGACGTGCCAGATCAGGTCCCGCCTCGAGATCATGGATGAGGTGTCGGTCGATGTAGAGCAACGACACGTCGCCCGGCAGCTCGGCGATCTGGTGCGACGCCCAGATCTTGTCGAACATCGTCGCGGGACCCGGCACCCGATCATCTAATCGCGCGACAACACCGCGCGCAGCGCCGAAACAAGACGGTCCGCTGCATCTGCCGAGTGGCTGGTCGCTCGCCAGGCGACGAATCCATCAGGCCGCACCAGTGACGCACCCGAAGCGGCGATGCCGTAGTCCTCACAGAACGAGCTCGATTGCTCGCGACCAACGGTGTACCACACCACGTTCACACCGAGGTCGTCGCCGGCAGCAACCGCGGCTTGCTCCCACGCGGCTCCGTCAGGTCCGGTCATCAACACGAACTCACCGACGTACAAGTCGAGCGTCGACAGGGTTGTTCCGTCTCGTACGAGCTCGACGTGCGGCGCCCGAGTCCCAGGGAGCCCGCGTGACTGACGGGGGTCGATGTGGAGCGCCCCGTCGTCGACGTACTCGGGGTCGGGGATCACCGCTGACGATCGGTAGCGATTGAACACGACGTGGAGATCGGGTACCGGATCGTGCATTCCCTCGGTACCGAGGTCGGGGTCCGAGCGTGTCACGTAGCGGTTGTACGCCTGCTCCATCGCCAGCACGCCGGCTGGTTGCCGCTCGGCGTCGTAGGTACCGAGCAGCCGCTCGCCCGCCGATCCGTTGAGCGTGAACGCAAGTTTCCAGGCAAGGTTGTGTGCGTCCCAAACGCCGGTGTTCCCACCGAAGCCACCGGTCGGGGGCATGGTGTGTGCGGCATCGCCGGCGAGAAAGATCCGGCCCCGTCGAAACGTCGTCGCCGCGTCGGCGACCGCTCGCCACTTGTCGATCGCACGCACATCGACCTCCAGATCCGGGTCGCCGACGGCGAGACGCACCAGGTCGGCCGCCGCATCGACGGTGATCGTGTCGGCAACGAATCGGGCGCCCGGTTCACCAATGTCGCCGACGGTGAAGACCACCAAGAAACCGCCGAGACCGGTCTTCTCCAATCGGAAGAAGCCACGAACATCGGGGTTCGTCACATAGATCACGCCGAGGTTCCTACCGCGGAGGGCAGCCGCACAATCCGCTCGGAAGTAGATCGTGACGCTGCGCGAGAGCAGTCCGTGACCAACCATCTCGACGCCGAGGCTCTCGCGGATCGGACTCCGATTGCCATCGCAGGCGACCAAGTACTTCGCCCGGATCAACTGCTCGCTGCCGTCGTCGACGTTGCGAACGGTCGCCGTCACTCCGCGCTCGTCCTGTATCTGGCTGACCAGTTCTGTCGAGTACTGGAAGCGAGCCCCGAGCTCACGGGCACGCTGCAGCAGGATCGGTTCGAGGACCTGCTGCGGCATGAACAATGCGCGTGCCGGGCTGATGTCTTCGACGCCGGCGTTGATGTTCGGGATGTAGTTGGCGATCTCCCGACCGGCCAACGTCTCGACCGCGTTGATCCCGCCATCCGGGGAGTACAGCGCCAGCGCCGCAGCGCGGACTCGGTCCTCGATGCCGGCGACGCGCATCAGCTCCAGCGTGCGCAGGTGGAAGTGGCCGGCACGAGGGCGGATCGCCGTGCCCTCGTGCCGCTCTACCGACAGCACTTCGACTCCATGCTGGGCGAGGAACATCGCCGTGGCGAGCCCGACAAGGCTGCCGCCGACGACGAGCACCGGGACATCGACGATCTCGTCGACTTCGGGTGATGCAGACATGGGTCAACCGTCCCGGTGCGTGGCGAGGGGGTCGGGACGGCGAAGCCATGCATCGGGGTCTTCGAGCAACGCGGCAACTCCGGCCGGCAGCGCGCCGGCGGCGAGATCGGCGATGGTCACCTTTTCGAGAACGGAGCGAAGCGCAACCCGCAGCGCGATCCACAGCTCCCGGGTCGGCGCGGCGACTCCCGGAGGACCGAACACTTCGGGCGACATGCCGTGTACATCGGCGAGTGGTCCGTCGATGACCCTGGCGATGTCGGCCACCGTGATCTGTTCGGGAGGCACGGCCAGCCAGTAGCCGCCTGCGTAGCCACGACCGCTCGACACCAGTTCGGCGCGACGTAGCTCGGCAAGCAGTTGGGCCAGGAATCGAGCGGGGATCGCTTGGCTTTCGGCGATCTCGTCGGCCTTCACCGGCCGGCCGGCCGGCGTTGCCGCGGCGAGCTCGATCATCGCCCGCAGTGCGTAATCGAGACCGGCACTCACTCTCACGCCGCCATTGTGGCCGTGATCTCGACCGCCGTGTGACGGATGGCCGGGACGCGACCTTGACGGCGCCGATCTTTTCCTACCATACTGCTGGGAAATATACCCGACTAACTAGATCAACATTATCGGAGTTGGCCAATGCGAGTGCCCAAGACCCTCCCCGTGCACCTGCTCGGAATCGCCATCGTCGCGGCCGTCGGCCTCAGCGCCTGCGGATCCACCAGCACGTCGTCGGCGGCCGGGGTCCAGCTGTCGCTGGTGGCCTACTCCACCCCGCAAGCGGCCTACGAGCAGATCATCTCGGCCTTCAACGCCACAACGCAAGGCAAGAAGATCACGTTCACGCAATCGTATGGCGCCTCCGGCGATCAAAGCCGGGCAGTCGTTGCCGGGCTCGATGCCGACTACGTCGCCTTCTCGTTGGAGCCCGATGTCACCCGGCTCGTGAAGGCAAACCTTGTCGCAGCGGATTGGAACACGAGCAAGTACGCCGGCAACGTGACCGACTCGGTCGTCGTCCTCGTGGTGCGCAAGGGCAACCCGAAGAACATCAAGGGTTGGGCCGATCTCACCAAACCCGGCATCGAGGTGATCACCGCCAACCCGTTCACCTCCGGTGGCGCCCGATGGAACGTGATGGCTGCCTATGGTCAGGTCATCAAGGGTGGCGGCACCCAGGCCGACGGCGTCGCCTACCTCAACGCCTTGTTCGCCAACGTGCCAGTACAAGACGACAGCGCCCGCAAGTCACTGCAAACGTTCACGTCTGGCAAGGGCGACGTACTGCTTGCCTACGAGAACGAGGCGATCTTCGCTCAGCAGAACGGGCAAGACATCGACTACGTCGTTCCCGACTCGACGATCCTCATCGAGAACCCATCGGCGGTCACCACGTCGTCGAAGCATCCCGAGCAGGCCAAGGCGTTCCTCGACTTCGTGCTGAGCCCGACCGCGCAGACGATCTTCGCCAAGAACGGGTACCGCCCGGTCATCGACGGAATCACGAGCCCGTACGACTTCCCGACTCCATCCGGCCTCTTCACGATCGCCGATCTCGGTGGCTGGACCGACGTATCGAAGAACTTCTTCGATCCGAAGGGCAGCATCATGGCCGACGTCGAGACAAAGATCGGAGTGTCGGTTGGCTGACGCCACCGTCACCTTGCCGCGCTCGACGCCACGCCGGCGCGGTGGTGTCGCGTCGCTCAACACGGGCACGGCCTTCGGTGTCGGGATCGCCACGCTGTGGTTGAGCCTCCTCATCCTGGTCCCGTTGGGCGCGGTCGTGTGGAGAGCACAACGAGATGGCTTGGGGTCGTTCTGGGACGCAGTCACGACGCCGCAAGCAGTGGCGGCGATACGTCTCACGGTTGTCTGCGCCCTGCTCGTCGCGGTCGTCAACGCCGTCCTCGGCACCTTGATCGCCTGGGTGTTGGTCCGTGACGACTTCCATGGCAAACGCTTGGTCGATGCCATCATCGATCTGCCGTTCGCGCTGCCGACGATCGTGGCCGGGCTGGTGCTGCTGACCCTCTACGGGGTGCACAGCCCGGTCGGGTTGGAGCTCGCCTACACGCGTGCCGGGGTCGTGGTTGCCCTGCTCTTCGTCACGCTGCCGTTCGTCGTGCGCACGGTCCAGCCAGTGCTGCGCGAGTTCGATGGCGAGATGGAGCAAGCGGCGGCATCGCTCGGGGCCAGCAGCTTCACGATCTTTCGGCGGATTGTTCTCCCGAACCTGCTGCCGGCGATCTCGGCGGGCACGGCGCTCGCCTTCGCCCGGGCCATCAGCGAGTTCGGAGCGACCGTGCTGATCGCCGGCAACCTTCCGGTGGCGTCGGTTCACATCTTCACCCAGATCGAGACCGACAACACCGTGGGTGCGGCGGCCGTCGCCACCGTGCTGCTGGTGATCGCCCTGATCGTGCTGATCGGGCTCGACCTGCTGCAGCGATGGGCGGCGCGACATGCCTAAGTACGCGCTGCGATCGGTGGCGCTGGGGTACCTCACGCTGCTCGTCGGTGTTCCGGTCGGCCTGATCTTCTGGCGCACGTTCGAACATGGGCTCAAGCCTGTCATCGATTCGCTGACCGACCCGTCGGTTCTGCACGCGTTTCGCGTCACCGCGATCGTCGCCCTCTGGGCGGTCCTGCTCAACACGGTGTTCGGCGTTGGGGTGGCCGTCTTGCTGGTCCGTCATCGCTTTCCCGGGCGGCGGTTGCTGAGCGTCCTCGTCGACCTCCCCATCGCCGTGTCGCCGGTGGTCGTCGGCCTCGCCCTGATCCTCGTGTACGGGCGCCATGCGCCGATCGGAGGATGGCTGACCGACCATGGCGTCAAGGTGATCTTCGCCTATCCCGGAATGGTGCTCGCCACCATGTTCGTCTCGCTCCCGCTCGTCGTGCGCGAGGTGGCGCCCGTCCTCGAAGAGATCGGCATCGAGCAAGAGCAAGCCGCGTGGACGCTGGGCGCCAACCGACTGCAGACCTTCCGACGGGTCACGCTGCCGGCGATTCGCTGGGCATTGGCGTACGGCGTCGTGCTGACCCTGGCCCGATCGCTCGGCGAGTACGGCGCGGTCGCCGTCGTGTCGGGCCGGTTGATCGGCAAGACGCAGACCGCGACGCTCGTGGTCGAGGAACGATTTCAGAACTTCGATCAGGGCACCGCTTATGCCGTCTCGGTCACGCTCGCGCTCGTGGCCATCGTCGTCCTCATCTTGATCAACGTCTTGCGACCGAAGGAGCACACCTGATGGGCATCCGCGTCCAGAACGTCAACAAGCGATTCGGGGATTTCATCGCCTTGAACGACGTGTCCGTCGACGTCCCCACCGGCTCGCTCACCGCACTGCTCGGTCCGAGTGGTGGCGGCAAGTCGACGCTGCTGCGAATCATTGCCGGTCTCGAGCATCCGGACTCGGGGCTGATCAAGATCGCCGGCGAGGACTCGACGTCACTGCCGCCGCAACAACGCAACGTCGGCTTCGTCTTCCAGCACTACGCGGCGTTCAAGCACATGACCGTTCGTGGCAACGTCGCCTTCGGCCTGCAGATCCAGAAGCGGCCGAAGCGAGAGATCGAAGCGCGGGTCAACGAACTGCTCGAGCTCGTGCACCTCCGACAGTTCGCCGACCGGTATCCATCGCAGCTCTCAGGTGGACAACGCCAACGGATGGCGCTGGCCCGCGCCCTCGCCGTCGAACCACAGGTCATGCTGCTCGACGAGCCGTTCGGCGCGCTCGACGCCAAGGTCCGCAAGGAGCTGCGCGACTGGTTGCGACGGCTCCACGACGAGGTGCACGTCACGACGATCTTCGTCACCCACGACCAGGAAGAGGCGATGGAAGTGGCCGACGAGATCGTGGTGATCAACAACGGCTGCGTCGAACAGATCGGTACTCCGGATCAGCTCTACGACGGACCAGTCAACGATTTCGTGATGAACTTCCTGGGCCCGGTGACACGCCTCGGCGGCGAGCACGTACGTCCTCACGACATCGAGATCCTGCCGTACGCCGAGCCATTGACGGTGTCGGCGACCGTCGTGCGAGTGGTGCGGATCGGCTTCGAGGTTCGGGTCGACGCACTCGCTGGCGACGGTCACGACGTGTGGGTGCAAGTCACCCGGGCGGAGGCGAACCGACTCGACCTCACGCCTGGCGCCGAGGTGTTCCTCCGACCAGTCGCCGATCGGGCACTCTCCCTGTCGGCAGCGTCCGTCTGAAACGCTGGATCAGCGTTTCGAGACCATGTCGGCTGTACCCATGATCGCGATCGTCGACGCCGAAGCCTCGAGCCGCGCCGGCGTAAATCGCGCCCCGGTGCCATCGGCCAGCCGGGTCATCATGTGAAAGTTGGCGGCCACTGCGGCGGCATCGATCATCATCGCTTCACCGGCTGCAGCACTGAGGGCCTGTCGTGCCTCGTTCATCTGCGTGAGATCGTCGTCGAGCCTCGCTGCGGTGGTGGCATATCGCAACAGCTCTTTCGCGTGCGGCAACCCGACGTCTCCGCTGCCACGAGCGAGCGCGGCGAGGTCGATCTCGGTTTCGCTCTGCTGGCTGCTCCAACTGAGCATGCTGGCGTGAGCGGTCGTTCAATAGAAGCACTCGCGCAGCTGGGAGATCCGCGCCGCGACCAGCTCGGTCTGAGGTCGCGACAACGTGCCTCGGGTCCAAAGCGGATCGACCATCTCCAGGTTGGGGATGTATTGGGCGGCCGCCAGCGTCCACAGCCGGTCGAGCTCGGCCGGTACCGACGTGAACGCCTGAACGACCGCCGCCTTCTCATCAGCCGGTGCGGTGACTCGCACCCAGTTCATCTCTGCATCGACGAGGTCAGGGGGAACCGTTCGTGTCGGCTCACCGTCGAACGGCGGCGACAACTCCCACGGTTCGAGCCCAGCTGCCCGCCGGAAGGCAACGACCGCGGCGACGTTGCAGGCGATCGCGACGAGCTCGACGTAGGCGAGATCAGTGAGGGCCTCGCGCATTCCTTCGTACCACGTCTCGGTCAGCGTGGCCGCGTGGGCAGCCACCCTGTAGATCGCGTCGTGGGCCGCCGCCGGCGCGACCAGGTCGTCGGCCAAGAAACCGGCGACCGTCGATGGCGCAGTCCAAGGCGGCAACGGGCAGGCCGAAGTCATCGCGGCGAGTGCAGTCGCGGCGAGCTCGGCCTGTTGAGGGCCAGTCCACCACGTGCCCGGTCGTGTCAGCGCGTCCCACGCGCTGCGCTGCGCATCGAGGAGATCAGCCCGCACGTCCATGAACGCACGGTAGCGGAAACGATCCCACCGATCGCTGGCGTGGAAGCGGGCGTTGGGCTCGCAGCCCGGATCGGCGCCAGCGTTGGCGCGGCAGGACTTCGAGTGCGTCCGGAGGGACTCGAACCCCCAACCGTCTGATCCGAAGTCTGAGTCGGGCACGTCCATCTGGTGTTGATAGATATCAAATTGTGCTGTCTAGCTGGGATGTCGTGGACGAGCCGGACGAGCCAACACGTTGCAACACGACGCAATACGGTATGAACTCATACATCTTTCAGTGGCTCTCCATTTCGGTACAGTTGGCCTGTTCAGGGCTGTGGCCGACGCCATGGCCGGTCGGTGGCGGGCAGGGCGAGCGTTCCGGGCTGTGCGCGGGCGCTCACGGGGTGGCTGGCTCGTGGGTTGCCGATGGCGGGGTTGACGACCAGGTCGCGGTAACGGACCGGGGCGTGCTCCGTGGCCTGTTCGAGGAGCCGGAAGAACAGCAGGCCGCGTGCTCG
>JANYKU010000172.1 GCA_025358075.1 Ilumatobacteraceae bacterium | reverse complement strand
CGCACGATCAACATCGCCGACGACCGGTCCTCGACCGCTTCGTTCGTGATCAAGCTGCCGCCGAAGGAGGTCGAAGCGGCAATCGCCGAGCTCGACGCCATCGGCGCACGTCGCACGGTCTCGCAGGGCACCGAAGACGTCACCAGTCAGGTCGTCGACATCACTGCCAGATTGGACACCGCCCAGGCCAGCCTCGACCGCGTTCGCAAGCTGCTCGAGGCAGCGACCGACCTCGGTCAGGTGCTGAGCCTGGAGAGCCAACTCACCGAGCGCGAGACCCTGGTCGAGCAGTACCAGGCGATGAAGCGGGCGATCGACGAGCGAACGTCGCTGGCCACGCTACGAATCCACCTGGGCCTCAGCCCCGAGCCAGCCGCCAAGACGGTCGTACCACCGAAGGCATCGTCAAAGGCGTCGATCGGCAAGTCGTTCACGAGCGGGTGGCACGGATTCGTCATGGCGCTGGCGGCGATCCTGATCTTCATCGGCTACACCGCGCCGTTCCTCGTGATCGCGGCGATCGCCGCGGCGATCCTGATCCCGATCACTCGGCGTCGGCAGCGGGCGCGACGAAATCGATCAGTCGTTCCACCGCCCCCACCAGTTCCGGCCGCAGATCGGCGAACGTCCGAACCCGATTCCGTAGGCGCGGCCAGAAATCCTTGAGCGACACGCCGAGCGCGTCGCACATGCCCTGCTTCCATTCCACGGAGCGGGGCACCTGCGGCCACTCTCGCAAGCCCATCACCTCGGGGCGAATGCCAGCCCAGACATCGACGAACGGGTGGCCGGTCACCAGCACATGGGGACCGGCCACCCCTCGCGTGATGCGATCCTCCTTGGAGCCGTCGACGAGGTGATCGACGAGGATGCCGAGACGTCGATCGGCCGAGGGCTGGAACTGATCGACCATCGCCACCAACTCGTCGATGCCATGCATCGGCTCGACGACGATCGCCAACTCGGCGAGCTCATCGCCCCACACGTGTTGCACCAACTCGGCGTCGTGACGACCCTCGACCCAGATCCGACTGGCCTTGGCGATGCGGGCGCGCTGGGTCGGCCCGGCGACCGCGCCACTGTTGGTGATGCGCGGTGAAGGTACCGGGCTCTGATCGCGCACGATGGTGACGGGTCGACCGTCGATCAGGAAGCCGCCGGGCTTGTAGCGGAACTGCCGCTCGCGGCCGCGACGATCCCGCACGGTCACCGCTTCCGACGTGATCGCGACGATGTCGCCACAAAATCCGGACGCACGATCTTCAACGAGCTCACCAACACGGCCCACGACGATCGAGTACGTCGGCTGACCGCGTTGCTCCTCGAACTCCTCCAGGATGTCGCGGGTCATGCGCCGAGAGTACGTCCGAGCCAACCCTCCGGGGTGAGCACTTGATCGACGTTGACCCCATCGGCGCGACGGTATGGGCCGCGCAATCCGGCGGTATCGACCGGCATCGCCAGTGACTGAGGAAGATACGGAGCACCCCACACGTGCACGCGATGCCCAGGTCCCACGAGCTCGAGCACACCTTCTGTCAATTCGATGCGGACGTCGATGTCGCCGTGCTGCTCGTAGCCATGGGCGATGTCCGTGGGGTCGTTGTTCGTCCCCCATTCGATGTCGAAGGTCACGGGCACCGGTGTGCCATGAGCCCGCCGCCAAGCTTCCGTCGGGTCGTCGAGCAGCACACCGTGGGCCTCGTTGCCCAGGCTCCATTGCCGAAGCGGAACGTCACATTGGTGGTCGGCCCACATCTGCGCAGGCTTGATCTCCAGGCCCTCGCGCAGCCCGCTGCCGTCGAGCTCTTCGATGTACAAGAAGGGGTGGCCGCGGCGAACGAGCCCGGCCCAGTAGTCGAATCGCCGGCCGCGCAGTTCGAAACCGACGAACACCCCAGCACTCGCGGCAACGTTCCAGCCCCACCACCACCACGCCTCGACGGCGACGTCTGCGTGGCGGGTTTCGTCGGCGGCAGCGAACAGCATGTCGATCCGGCAGACTAGGCGGCGGTGGTTCGCTATCTCAGTCTCGCATGGATCGATGCGCTCTCGAAGGAGGTCGCCGACAGTACGACGTTGGCATCGCTTGCCGACAGCCACAAGATCGGTGTCACCCAGATCGTGACCGACGGCCCGGAAGGCACCGTTGCTTACCACCTGCAACTCGGCGACGGCGCAGCGTCGTTCGGTGCCGGTGCTGCAGACGACGAAGACGTGCGCATGGAACAGTCGTGGGCAACTGCCAAGGCCGTGGCAACCGGCGAGCTCAACGCCCAAGACGCGTTCATCAAAGGCCTCATCCGCCTCACCGGCAACCAACAGAAGCTGATCGAATCGCAACCTGTGTTCGCCGCCCTCGATGCGGTGTTCACTGCGGTACGCGAACAAACCGAGTACCGCTGAAGCGACGCTGTGCCCGAGCTTCCCGAGGTTCAAGCGCACGCCGAGCGGCTCACCGAGCAATTCGCCGGACGTCAGCTGGTCAAGTTCCAGCCGTTCACCTTCACCGCGTTGAAGACCGCCGTGCCTCGGCCCGATGTGGCCTATGGCCTTCCCCTGGAGCGCGTCGGGCGCCGCGGGAAGTACCTGAAGCTGCAGTTCCGGCCGGTCACGTTCGTCGTTCACCTGATGCAAGGCGGGCGCCTGCTCGTCGACGAGAAGCAGTCGCTCAAACCGCGAAACGGCCAAGCACGGTTCGTGTTCGCCGAAGCGCCGGCGCTGACCCTTACCGAAGCCGGCACCGAACGTCGCGCCGGTGTCTGGTGCATCGCCAACAATGCGATCGACGGGCCACCGCTCGATCGACTCGGTCCGGAGGCTCTCGACGTGACGCCCCAGTCGCTGGCAGCGTCGTTCGCGACGACCAACATGCGCATCCACGGCTACCTGCGCGATCAACACCGCATCGCCGGGCTCGGCCGCCTGTTGGCCAACGAGGTGTGCCACCGCGCCAAGATCTCCCCGTTCGCGATGACTGGCAAGCTCGGCGCCAACGGCGCGGCGGCAGTCGTTGCCGCCATCCACGAAGCCGTCGAAGATGGGCTCGCCTACGAGCGCACTCGTAGCGACATGAGCTCTTCCGCCGATCGGCCGGGACGGGTCCACGGACGGGTCGGGCAACCGTGCCCGGTCTGTTCCGACACCATTCGGTCCGTCTCGTACAGCGGGTACACGGTGGCGTATTGCCCGACGTGCCAGACCGGCGGCAAAGTCCTCGCCGACAACACCACCTCGCGCTTCCTCAAGTAACCGCACCCTCCGGTGTGGAGTAACTCCACAGCTACGCTCGAGACATGCCAGTCCACCTTCGAGCCGAACCGTCCGACTACGCCCCAGCGGTGTTGGTGCCGGGGGATCCTCGGCGAGCTCGATACATCGCCGAGACGTTCTTCGAGCCCGGGGCGCGGTGCGTGAACGAAGAGCGCGGCATGCTCGGGTACACCGGCATCTTCAAGGGCAAACCGATCAGCGTGCAGTCCGCCGGGATGGGATGCGCCAGCGCTGCGATCTACTACAGCGAGCTGATCCAACTCGGAGTCAAGCGCATCATCCGAGTGGGCACCGCGGGCGGACTCGCCGACGGCTTGCGCATGGCAGACACCGTCGTGGCGATCAGCGCCACCGCCGACGATCCGATCGTCGGCCTTCTCACCAACGGCGAGCCACACGCGCCCACGGCCTCGTGGTCGCTCATCGAGCGCAGCGTCAACCTGGCGCGAGCCGGCGGTGCGACGGTGCACGTCGGGCCCATCGTGTCGAGCGCGCTGTTCTACGATCCCCGTCCCGGCATGATGCAGAGTTGGAAGGACCGAGGGCACCTCGCCGTCGAGATGGAGGCTGCCGTCCTCTACACCCTGGGCGCCATCCACAAGATCGAGACGCTCTGCCTGGTGACGATCAGCGATCTGATCGCCACGACCGAGGGTACGAGCCAGCGGATCAGTGACGACGAGCTCAAACTCGGGGTCGATCGGATGACCGCCCTCGCTTGCGACGTCGCCATCTCCGACTTCAGCTGATCAGATCAGGCCGAGGGTGTGCACGGCCTCGCGCTCGTCGGCGAGCTCACCGACGGAGGCATTGATCTTGCCGCGTGAGTAGTCGTCGATGTCGAGGCCTTGCACGATCGAGTACTCGCCGTTCTTGCACACGCACGGGAACGACGAGATCAGACCTTCGGTGACCCCGTACGAACCATCACTCGGCACCGCCATCGATACCCAATCACCGTCGGGAGTGCCGAGGGCCCATGACCGAACGTGGGAGATGGCGGCGTTGGCAGCCGACGCTGCGGACGACGCACCACGGGCCTCGATGACCGCTGCGCCACGCTTGGCAACGGTGGGGATGTAGATGCTGTCGACCCACACAGGATCGTTGATCAGCTCGTAGGCGTTCTTGCCGCCGACCTTGGCATGGAACAGATCGGGGTACTGGCTGACCGAATGGTTGCCCCAGATCGTCATGTTGGTGATGTCGTTGACCGTTGTGCCGGTCTTCATCGCCAGCTGGCTGATCGCCCGGTTGTGGTCGAGCCGGGTCATTGCCGTGAAACGCTTCGGGTCGAGATCGGGCGCATTGCTCATGGCGATCAGCGCGTTGGTGTTGGCGGGGTTGCCGACGACCAGGATCTTGACGTCCTTCTTGGCGCTCCTGCTGAGGGCGGCGCCCTGCGGCTTGAAGATGCCACCGTTGGCGCTCAACAGATCGCTGCGCTCCATGCCGGCTTTGCGCGGCATTGCCCCGACCAGCAGGGCGACATCGACATCACCGAAGGCGACGTCGGCGTCGTCGGTGCAGACGACGTCGGCCAGCAACGGGAAGGCGCTGTCGTCGAGCTCCATCTTCACTCCACCGAGCGCGCCGAGTGCGGGCTTGATCTCCAGCAATTGCAGGATCACGGGGGTGTTGGGCCCGAGCATCGCACCGGATGCAATGCGAAACAGCAGGCTGTAGCCGATCTGGCCGGCGGCTCCGGTGATGGCGACTCGTACAGGTGTGGTCATGCCAGCGAGCGTAGGTCGCCGGTCGCGCCGACCGAAAACCGGTCAGGTCGGCAGGCCGAGGGCCTGCTCGATGATCAACAGATAGAACTGTTTGGCGGTGTCATCGCTGAGGTGGATGCCACCGTCACTGCTGGACAGATGCCCCGAGACCTCGGCGGCGCGAGCCTCCCAATCGAGCACCACGACGTTCGGATGCGTCGCCGGCAGGGCGCGAATGAGCGCGTTGTTGGCGTCGATCCATGGCTTGGGTGCCTTCACGGTCATCATGACAACAAGTGGGACATCGGTGAGTTGGGCGAGCATGTCTTCGTACTGCTGTTGCGTGACGGTGCCGTTGGTTCCCAACTGGATGACGACGCCGTGCGTGATGTGGTACTTGGTCTTGGCGAGTTGAAGTTGCTCGAGCTCCCACGTCGGCCCCTTCGATATCTCGGCGAACGTGATGATGCCGCGACCATCGAGCAACGGCTTGGCGCCGAGCATCACCGACTCGCCGAACGCCACGTACGCCTGGTTCTGCAAGATGGTCGTGGTGGTGGCCGGGATCGTTGTTGAGGTCGGCGGCACAGTGGTCTGGCCGGGCGCGGCCGTGACGGCCGGGTCGGACGAGATCACCGCGGACGAGTCGATCGGCGCAGGATCGGTGACTGGGGGCGCCGTCAGAACGGGCCCCCGCGCAGCCTGACTGTCGCACTCGATCTGACCGACGCATTGATTGTTGGCCATGGCGATGCTGACGCCGGCGAACCCGACCAACGCCGCACTGGCGATACCGAAACCGGCAATGCGCTGGCGTCGCTTGTACGCCGCGGCGGTGCGCGGCCGGCGATCGCCGCGCATCCACTCGCCCAGGCGGCCTTGGCGGATCGGTGTCTCGATGAAGTGGTAGCTGGCCTCGGTGATCGGCAGGGTGAAGGCCATGGCCCACAACCACTGCGTGAGGTTCATCGGCACACCGGCCTGCCCGCGGATGATCTGATAGATCGGCCAGTGGTAGAGGTACATGCCGTAGCTGCGCGTGCCGACCCAGTTGAACACCGGGTTGCCGAGCACCCGGCCCATCGCCGCCCGCTGGTGGGTGACCGCGGCGATCACCATCAACGTGGCGATGCCGGTGAGGAAGAACCCGCCGCGGAACAGCCACGGGTCGAAGCGGATGCCGGTCTGGTGACCATCCCCCGACAACGTCAGCTTCCACACGAGCAACCCGAGCGCGGCAAGACCGAGTAGGGCGAGCACGTCGAGCTGGCGGCCCTTGTCGCGCACTGCGCCGCGCAGCAGCGCCATCGGGCGCCAGACCATTGCAAACGCGGCACCCAACAGCAGGCCGCCGGCGCGCGTGAACGTACCGAGGTACAGCGACTCGTTGATGCTGACGCAGCGACCGAACAGCATCCAGTAGCCGTTCATCGCGTCGGGCGCACACGTCGTTGCCACGTCGCCACCGGCGAACAGCAACCCGACCATGAACGCGATCCAGGCACTGATCCCGAACAGCCACAGCGCAACACGCGGCAGTCGCTGACGACCGAGTCGCAGGATGCCGATCATCACCAGTGGCCAGATCAAGTAGAACTGCTCTTCGACAGCGAGCGACCACAGGTGACGCATCGGCACGAAGGCCTCGTTGGCGGTGTAACCCTGTCCGACGAAGATCTGGTACCAGTTGCTGCTGTAGAAGACACCGGCCAGGAAATCGCCACGAGTGCGGCCCTGCGGCTGCCGCTTGAACAACGCCATGTACACCGCTAGCGCGCTCATCATCGTCAACACGGCAGGCAACAGGCGCCGGGCGCGGCGCATCCAGAACTTGCTGAGCGCGACCCGTCCGGTGCGTTCGTGCTCGCCGATCAACAGCAGCGTGATCAGGTAGCCACTGATGACGAAGAACACCTCGACGCCGAGGAACCCGCCGCCGAGCCACGTGTGGTTAGCGTGATAGATCATCACCGCGACGACGGCGAGGGCGCGCATGCCGTCGAGCCCGGGAAGGTACGGAACACGGTTGAGCTGCCGCTTTGGCGCGCTGAAGGAGCTGTTCCCTCCAGCTGCCGTCCGTGTGCTCATCGGGTGTCCAGTATCGTCGATCCGTTACCTGTCAATGCGGTCACTCGACGAGTTCGATGCGATCGGCTCGTCGCTGACGACACCGTCAGTGTCGGAAATGTCGCTCTCCGGTGAACACCATCGCAATGCCGTGCTCGTCGGCGGCGGCGACAACTTCGGAGTCGCGCATGCTGCCACCCGGTTGGATCACTGCACGGATCCCAGCTGCCGCAGCGACGTCGAGACCATCGCGAAATGGGAAGAAGGCATCGCTGGCACAGACGCCACCAACTGCCCTGCCTGCGGCTCGCTCGGCGGCGATGCGCGCCGAGTCGACCCGGTTCTGCTGTCCTGCACCGATGCCGATGGCTTGGCCATCGTTGACGTAGACGATTGCGTTGCTGCTCACCGCGGCGCACACCGTCCACGCCAATCGCAGGTCTTCCCATTGCGCATCCGTCGGCGCAGTCGCGGTGACGACTCGCCAACTCGACGGGTCGAGCGCGATCGTGTCGACTTCTTGCACCAGCAGCCCGCCGTCGATCGAGCGGATGTCGAGCGCCGCGCCGTAGGGCGGCGGACCAGCCAGTACGCGCAGGTTCTTCTTCTCGGTGAGGATCGCGACGGCGTCATCGTCGAACGACGGAGCCACGATCACCTCGGTGAAGACCGCGGCAAGTGCGTCGGCGAGCGCAGCGGGCACCGCGCGATTGAGCGCAACGATGCCGCCGAAGGCGCTCACCGGATCACACGCATTTGCCGCGATGTACGCCTTGGTGATGTCGGAGCCGAGGGCCACGCCACACGGGTTGGCGTGCTTGACGATGACGCACGCCGGACCGTCGAAGCGATGTACCAGACGCCACGCCGCTTCGGTGTCGAAGAGGTTGAGGTAGCTCATCTCCTTGCCACCGAGCTGGACGGCGTCGTCCCACCAACTGCTGCGACCGGCGGCGAGGTAACGGGCACCCGACTGATGCGGGTTCTCGCCGTACCGCAAGGTCTGCGCCTTGGTCAGCGAAAGATGCAGGTGATCGGGGAGCACGTCGTCGTCGAACCACGAAGCGATCTGCGCGTCGTACGCCGCGATCCGGGCGAACGCATCGCGAGCTAGGCGACGCTTCGTCGCTACACCGATCTGACCGTGTTCACGAAGTTCGGTCAGCACCGGACCATAGTCGGCGGGGTCGACGACGACCGCGACGAACTTGTGGTTCTTCGCCGCGGCGCGAACCATTGCTGGGCCGCCGATGTCGATCAGCTCGATGCTCGGATCGCTGGCGAACGGGTACAAGTTGCAGACCACCAGATCGATCGGATCGATTCCGTGCTCGGCCATGTCGGCGCGGTGTGCTGCATTCGTCGGGTCGGCGAGCAGACCTCCGTGCACTTTCGGGTGCAGCGTCACGACGCGATGATCGAGGATCGCCGGAACACCCGTGAGATCGGCGAGGTCGGTGACAGGAGTGCCCGCCTGGGCGATCACCTTGGCAGTTCCGCCGCTGCTGATGATCCGCCAACCGAGTTGATGGAGCGCCTCCGCGATTTCGACGATGCCGGTCTTGTCGTACACGGAGAGCAGTGCTGTTGGCATGCGCTCGACAGTACGTGATGTGGGGCAATGCACGATTCGAGCCTTGACAAGGTGTACGGTGCGCGTTGGCTGAGTTCGTTTCAACGGGAGGCAAATGTGGATCTGAGCAAGTTGAGCATGGGACAGAAGATCTTCGCTGTAGCGGGGCTTGTGTACTTCATTTCATCGTTCTTGGCGTGGTACACCTACAGCTTCACGGGCATCGTCGACGTGAGCGCCAACGCCTGGGACATCGGGTTCCTCTGGGGTTCGCTCTGGGCTCTGCTCTTCATCATCGGAGCCGTGTTGCTCGTGTTACCCAGCTTCGGAGTCGCTGCTCCAAAGCTTCCCGCGATCGCCTACCTCCTCCTCGGCGTACTGGCGACGCTGTTCACACTCCTGAAGCTGCTGATCGGCGAGCCGGATCCCATCAGCGCATCGTTCGGCATCTACCTGGCCCTCATCGCCGCCATCGGTGCGGGATACGGCGCCTTCATGATGTTCAAGGAGTCGGGCGGAAGCCTCGACGACCTGAAGGACATGAACAAGATCAAGGGCTCCTTCGGAGGAAGCGGCGGCGGCAGCTCAGCCGCACCCCCGCCGCCCCCGCCGCCCGGCATGTCGCCGCCGCCGCCCCCACCTCCGCCAGCCTGATCTCGCACGATCGCAGCAAGAGCACCGTCGATTCGGCGGGGCTCTTTCGCGTCACGCCGCGAGTGCGGCCAAGGCCTCAACGATTCGGTCGACGACGTAGCCCGGTCGTTCGACGATGTCGCTGTACGTGAACTGCAGGACCAAGTAACCACCCAGCACCAGTTGGTTCATCCGCTCCGCATCGGTGCCAGCGGTATCCCAGAACCTCGACAACGAGTGGCGTGCTGGGGTATCGGAAATCGACACGAACCAGGCGGTCGCCTCGACGACCGAGCACCTGCTGCGGCGTAGGCAGCGCCACACCGGCAGCGGCCAGCACGCGAAGGAGCTCCCGCTCGAGCCAGCTGTGCGCACCACGAGTGATCTCCGCACCCTGCCAAGCGGCAGTGTTGGTTGGCCACGCGCCGGAGTCAATCGCCCGAAGCGGGGCGATTCCAACATGAGGCGATCAGTGCGAGCATTTAGAGGCGCGGAGCTTGGCTTCTATTCGCTCGCATAGACGCTGGATTCCACGAACCGCTGGGGTGAGCAAACCGCTGGAGTCAGATGAGGCGGGCGACGATCTCGGCCATCAGTTCGCCGGCCTCGGTCGGGTTCAAACCGACGTGCACGCCGGCGGCGCGCAGCGCATCCATCTTGCCCCGCGCGGTGCCCTTGCCGCCGCTGACGATCGCCCCGGCATGGCCCATCTTCTTGCCCTCCGGTGCCGTCACTCCGGCGATGTAGGCACTCATCGGTTTCGACACCGACGATTCGATGAACGCCGCAGCCTCTTCTTCAGCCGAACCACCGATCTCGCCGATGAGGATCATCGCCTGGGTCTCGGGGTCGGCTTGGAACTCGCTGAGGCAGTCGATGAAGTTGGTGCCCGGCACCGGGTCGCCGCCGATGCCGACGCATGTCGACACGCCGATGCCGAGCTGCTTGAGCTCGTACAGCGCTTGATACGTCAGCGTGCCGGACCGCGAAACGATGCCGACGTTTGGTCCACCGGGCGTTGGCAGTTGAGCGATCTCGCCGGCGGTGATACCGATGTTGCACTTGCCGGGGCTGATGATGCCGGGGCAGTTGGGGCCGAGCAGGCGGGTGTTCGGATAGTCACGCACCAACGTGTTGAAGACCTTGGCCTCGTCCTGCGCGGGGATGCCCTCGGTGATGCACACCACGAACCCGACCCCGGCCGCGGCAGCCTCGAGGATGGCTGCGAAGGCAGCCTTCGGTGGCACGGCGATGAACGAGGCGGTCGCACCGGTCGCGGCCACTGCCTCGGCGACGCTGTCGTAGACCGGGATGCCTTCCACGTCTTGGCCGCCCTTGCCGGGAGTGACCCCGGCGACGACCTTCGTGCCGTATGCCCGGTTGCGCAGGCCGTGGTACTTGCCCTGACCCCCAGTGAGTCCTTGCACGATCACCTTGGTGTCGGCATCGACGAAGATCGCCATGTCAGGCCACCGTCCCGTTCTTCTCGTTCGCCAGCGCAACTGCGGCGCGTGCGGCTTCCAGCATCGTCGGTTCCGACCTGAGCTTCGACTCGGGGATGCCGGCATTGGCCAGGATCGACCGACCCTGTTCGGCATTGGTGCCGTCGAGACGAATCACGATCGGCGCGCGCAGGTCGACCCTGCGCAGTGCTTCGACGATGCCGTTGGCCACGTCCTCGCCACGAGTGATGCCGCCAAAGATGTTGATCAGGATGCTGCGCACGTTCTGATCGAAGTTGATCACTTCCAACGCCGCCGTCATCATGTCGGCATTGGCACCGCCGCCGATGTCGAGGAAGTTCGCCGCACTTCCACCGACCTGGTTGACGACATCGAGGGTGCTCATCGCCAGACCGGCACCGTTGGCGATGATCCCGACGGTGCCGTCGAGCCCGATGTACTGGAGGTCGTGGGTGCGGGCGAGTTGCTCGCGTTCGTCGAGCTCCTCGGTCGCTCGGTACTCGTCCCACTCCGGGTGGCGGAACGCGGCGTTGTTGTCGAGGCTGACTTTGGCGTCGAGGGCGTGCACACCGCCATCTGATCGCAGGATGAGTGGGTTGATCTCGGCCAGGTCGCAATCGCCCTCGGTGAAGCAGCGGTACAACTTGACGAGGATCTCGGCAGCCCCGTCGACTGCGGCGGGGTTGAGTCGCGCATCGACACAGGCCTGGCGTGCATCGGCGAGCGACAAACCGTCGACCGGATTGATGTGGCACATGACGATGGCATCGGGGTTCGACGCCGCCACGGATTCGATCTCGACGCCACCCTCCGCTGACAGCATCAGCAGATGCTTCTTAGCGGCACGATCGAGCGTGAACGAGGCGTAGTACTCCTCGGCGATGTCGCTGGCCCGCTCGACCCACACCCGCTTGACGATGTGGCCCTTGATGTCCATGCCCAAGATGTTCGAGGCATGCAACCGCGCCTCGGCTGCGTCGTTGGCGAGCTTGATACCACCGGCCTTGCCGCGACCACCGACTTGCACCTGAGCCTTGACGACGACGGGGTACCCGGCAGCGTCGGCTTGGGCGACGGCCTCGTCGACCGTCGTGGCCACGCCACCTGGGGAGACCGGGATGTCGTAGCGGGCGAAGTACTGCTTGCCCTGGTACTCGAATAGATCCACCTAGTTCTCCTTGTTGTCCAGCGCCAATTCCAACCACGCACTGATGCCCTTCAACGAGCTCCCCGGACCGAAGATCTCAGCCACGCCCTGAGCACGCAGGGCGCGCGCATCGGCGTCGGGGATCACGCCGCCGCCGAACACCAACACATCGCCGAGGCCGCGCGCACTGAGCTCTTTCATGACGCGCGGGAACAGTGTGAGATGCGCGCCGCTGAGCAGCGAGAGGCCGACTGCGTCTGCATCTTCTTGCAATGTGGTCTCGGCAATCTGTTCGGGAGTCTGATGCAGACCCGTGTAGATCACCTCGAAACCGTGATCGCGAAGAGCCCGCGTGATCGTCTTGGCTCCGCGATCGTGACCATCGAGACCGGGCTTGGCAACGACGACGCGATAGGG